>JAIOPX010000197.1 GCA_021413705.1 Planctomycetota bacterium
ATGGCTTGTCAGCGGACCCTCCCCCCGCCAGGAGACGCTATCAATTTCCAGCATCCCGCCGCTTCGGCAACGCAATTCGGCCCCCTGGCGAAATAACAGCACGTCGTGCGTAAAGTGCCGAGCAGGAATATGGCTGCTGGCGCCGGGGCCCAATATGCAGGTATCGGCCAGCAGCAGCACGCCGTCGGCCGAAGGGCGCGTGCGGTGATGGCTGGCCGGCAGGAGTTGTGCCGTGGCGCTCAGCGGATGTGGCAGGCGAAACCGGAGCTTCACTGCGGGGCCAAGCTCCACCAGCGCGCCATCGCGTAGCGCGGCCGCACCCCGAACCGTCACTCCGTTAACGCGCGTCTCCGCGTCGGCCAAGAGTGTGTAGCCCTCACGATCGCGAGACAAGGTCGCGTGCCGCCGCGCTAGGTCGCCTTGGATCGGCACGTCTATCTGGTTTCCTGGCGCGGCCTGCCCCAGTACGACCTTGTCGCCGCAGCAGACGAGGAACCCGCCGACGGCGTCCACCCATAACAAAAAACGCTCACCCAAATTGCCAGACATAGTATCGCCCGACATCGCAGAGTCCATCGAAAGCCGGGGACTGTCCCAATTTTTGGGAACCAAAAATGGGACTGTCCCCTTGGGAACATTAGGAACGAACGTCCATCGCGAGTTACGAGCAACCATTGTAGTGGAAGGGGCTAGGGGCTGGGGGTTAGGGAATAGGGGGGAGGAAAGTGGCGGGGGCTAGGATTGAAAACCCTAGCCCCTCGCCCCTAATCCTTAGTCCCTACTTGGCCGCTACCACAGGTTGCGTGGCCGGCTCACCTTGAAAATACTCGGTCACCTGATCGACGATGTCGGGCGAGTTGGCGTCTTCCAGGGTGATCTCACCCTTGAAGGTTCCTTCTGCGCCGGCAAGCTTCTCGGCTACCTGCAGGCGGCTGCGTACTTCGGCCACAAGTTCCTTGGCGCGGCCCGGGCGGCTGTCGTCCACATTGAGCGAACTGGCGGTTTGTGCCACTTCGACCATCTTCAGCCGGGCGTCGAGATTCTCGCAGTCCACTTCCAACTGCCGCTTCGAGGCCAGCATACCTTCCAACTTGCCCCGGGCGGCTTCCAGACCCTTGGTGCGCGCCAGGTGAATATCGCGCAGGCTGGCCAGCGTGGCGTCGTTGGTCTTCAGGCGCTCGAAGCGGTTGGTGAGGTCCAGCTTGACCTGCTTGATCGTGTAGTGACGGCCGGCATATTCGTAGCTGTCGCGCGGCGAGGCAATGTCGTTCTTCAG
>JAIOPX010000198.1 GCA_021413705.1 Planctomycetota bacterium
TCGCCCTGCCCTGGCCGAACGGGGGATTCACTTGTTGGATTGGAAGGGGCTGACCGCAGGCGAGCAGGATCAGGCCAACCGTTACTTTCGCGACAATGTCTTCCCGGTGCTGACGCCGCAGTCGGTCGATCCCAGCCACCCGTTTCCCTTCATGTCGAACTTGTCGGTGTCGCTGGCCGTGGCCATGGCCAATCCATACACCGACGAGAAACTCTTTGCCCGCGTCAAAGTGCCCAAGCTGTTGCCGCAGTGGATCGAACTGAGCGGGGCCGAAAGTGGCCAGCGGCGTTTCGTGGCCTTGCGAGATTTAATCCAGGAAAATCTGCCGGTTCTATTTTCCGGCATGACGATCCGCGAGGTCATGCCGTTGCGCGTCACGCGCAGCGCAGCGGTCGAGTACGATCTCGACGAGGACGAAGATTTGCTGGAGATGGTCACGGAAGAACTTCGCCAGCGTCGGCTGCAGAAGGTGGTGCGACTGGAGCATCGCCCCGCGCAGGATCGTTGGTTGCTGGAGATGGTCGTGGAGCAGCTCGACTTGCCACCCGACAGAGTCTACGAGCTGGAAGAGGAATTGGACTACACCGATTTCGCGCAAATAGCGGCGCTGAAAGTTCCTGAGCTGCGCTTTACGCCCTGGACGCCGACGGTGCCTCCGGCGCTGGCCAGCGACGATGCCGATATGTTCTCGCTGGTCCGCTCCGGCGATCTCATCGTGCATCACCCCTTCGAGAGTTTTGACGCCACGGTGTCGAAATTTATCCGGGAGGCCGTGGATGACAATAATGTGCTGGCTATCAAGCTGATTGTTTATCGCACCAGTGACGACAGCCCGTTCGTTCCGCTGCTGATTCAAGCGGCCGAGCAGGGAAAACAGGTCGCCTGTCTGGTGGAACTGTTGGCGCGGTTCGACGAGCAACGCAACATCCGTTGGGCGAATGCCCTGGAAGACGCCGGAGTTCATGTGGTCTACGGGATCCTGGGCATCAAGACCCATGTCAAAGCGGCCGTGGTCGTGCGCCGCGAGCCGGACGGGTTGCGCACTTATGCGCATATCGGCACCGGCAACTACAACCCTCAAACGGCCAAGTTCTACACCGACCTGGGCTTGTTCACCTGCCAGAGCGAGATCGCGGCCGACATCGTCGAGTTGTTCCACTCATTGACGGGCCGTTCGATCAAGCAGGATTACGACCGGTTGCTGGTGGCCCCGGTCAATATGAAGGAGCGTTTCTTGTCGATGATTCACCGCGAGCGGGATAATCATCTGGCGGGCAAGCCGGCCCACATCTTGGCCAAAATGAACCAGATTGAAGACCGCGAAATTGTCCGAGCGCTCTACCAGGCATCTCAAGCGGGAGTGCGGATCGACCTGATCGTGCGCGGCTTCTGCACGCTCCGTCCTGGGTTGCCGGATTTGAGTCCCACGATTCGCGTGATCAGCGTCGTCGGACGGTTCCTTGAGCATTCGCGGATCTTTTATTTCCGCAACGCGGCGGAAGATCCGTTGGAGGGTGAGTTCTTCATCGGCTCGGCCGACTGGATGTATCGCAACCTGGAAAGCCGCGTGGAGGCCGTCACGCCGATTCTCAGCCGCCCGGCCCGCGAGCGCTGTTGGGAAATCATGCAGGTGATTTTGGCCGATCAGCGACAGGCCTGGGACATGCAGAGCGACGGCAGCTATCGTCAGCGCGTCCCCGGCCCGGGTACCGATCCAATTGCCGCCCAGGGAACGCATCAAGTGATGATGGACCGCACGCGGCAGCGTAACGAGAGTAGTGCGAAGAGCACGCCGACATAGTATCCATCACGCTCCGCGTGATGATTCCTTCGGGCAGAGCGCAAGGAGTATTCGCGGATGAGCGTCTCAATACGACACTTGCTAACCGGCGTCCTGTTCTGTGCTTCCGTAACATTGCCGCTTAACTTACGTGGCGATGAACCCGCCAATGCTTCCCCTGCCAAGCCCCAGTTTCGTGCCGGCGCTGCGGCCGTCGAAATCACACCCACGGCGTTCCCCGTCATCATTGCCGGCAATTTCACCGAACAACTGGCGACCAAAGCCCTCGACAAGCTCTACGCCCGGGCGATTGTGCTGGACGATGGCCAGACGAAGATCGCCATCGTCGTGGTGGACAGTTGCGGCATCGAAGCCCAGTTCCTCGACGAAGCCAAGCGGTTGGCCCACGACGCGACCGGCATCCCGACCGAGCGGATGCTGATTGCCGCCACGCACTCTCATTCAGCCCCGTCGTCTTGGGGCGTGCTGGGAAGCCGTGTGGATGAGATATTCACCGCCGGTTTGATTCCACAAATCGCCCGGGCGATTCAGCAGGCGGCCGATCGCCTGGAGCCGGCCCAAATCGGTTGGATGGTCGTCTCCGATCCCAAGCACACGCACAACCGGCGCTGGATTCTGCGCAGCGACAAGATGCAGACCGATCCATTCGGCGTGCGCAGCGTGCGAGCGATGATGCACCCTGGCTATCAGAATCCGAACTACATCGGCCCGTCGGGTCCGGTCGATACCGATCTTTCGTTGATCGGCATCCGGGCAGTAAACGGCCGGCCGATCGCCGCCTTGGCCAATTATTCGCAGCACTATTTTGGCGCGCCGGCCGTATCGGCCGACTATTACGGACGGTTTTCCGAGCGGCTGGCGGAGTTGATTGGTGAAGAGAAACGGAACGAAGGGAACGCTCGGGTGCCAGGGGACAATGCCAGGGTGCCTGGGGCAAGCGAGGCGCCGCCCCAGAAAGGCCGGGGAAGAGGCTGGGGCGGCGCTCCACTTGCCCCAGGCACCCGCGCCTCGGATAGCAGCAAAGCCGCCGATCCTCCATTCGTGGCCATCATGTCGCAAGGCACAAGCGGCGACCTGATGTGGATGGACTACGGCGCGCCGAAGCCGTCGATCACGATGAAGCAGTACGCCGATGAAGTGGCCGACGTGGCATACGGCGCATGGCAGAAGATTCACTTTCGAGGTGATGCGCCGCTGAAGATGGAAGAAGCCAAGGTCACATTTCGCCGACGAACTCCAGATGCCGCTCGGCTGGCCTGGGCCAAGCCGATCGTGGAGGAAATCAAAGACCGCCGGCCGAACACGATTCAGGAAGTCTATGCCAAGGAAGCTGAGCTTTTGAATACCGATCCGGAAGTGGAACTTAAGCTTCAAGTGATCGCCATTGGCGACCATTCGATTGCGGCTATTCCCAACGAAGTGTTCGCTTTGACCGGTCTAAAGTTAAAACGCGCCAGCACTTTCCAGACTCACATCAACATGTCGTTGGCCAATGGGACGTTTGGTTACATTCCGCCACCGGAACAGCACAAACTCGGCGGATACACGACGTGGCCGGCCCGCAGCGCCGGGCTGGAGGAACAGGCTGAGCCAAAGATTGTGGCCAAGTTAAAGTCGATGCTGGCGAGTGTTTCTGGACTTTACTTTCGTCACAGGAAGAATTGGACGGAAAGCAGGTACGAAGCCGCTGTCGAGAAAAGTGCGCCACTTGTCTATTGGCCCTTAGAGGACATGGAGAGTTCCAAGGTATACGGGCCGCGTTCAGGTATTTCTGCAATTTATGAGTCGGGCGTAGCCCTCTACCTCGAAGGCCCCCCCATCCTCGGAAAGTCTGGTTTGGATGACCAAGCTCATTGGGGCTCGCGGGCCGCCCATTTCGCCGGGGGAAGAGTGCGTAGCGAAATGCCCCGGTTGGGCCGGAAGTACAGCATTGAATTATGGTTTTGGAACGGGTTTCCCCAGGATGTTCGGCCGGTCACGGGCTACTTCTTCTCGCGAGGAGCGGATGGCGACGCCGCAGCGGCCGGCGATCATTGGGGTGTCAGTGGCACGATCACACCGAGTGAACCGGGGCGGCTGTTCTTCTTCAACGGAAATGCGGCGGGGGAGACGGTCTTTGGCCACACGCTATTGCCGGCCAAGGTCTGGCACCATGTCGTCCTGGTGCGAGACGGTGAGAGAGTTCGCGCCTACCTGAATGGCAGCCAGGAACCCGAATTGGAGGGGCGGGGGCGCGTCACCACTCCCGACAAGTCCAACACGCTCTTCATTGGCGGCCGCTGCGACAATTTTGCGAATTTCGAAGGAAAGCTGGCGCAAGTAGCGATCTTCGATCACGTGCTTAGGCCGGCGGAAGTGGAAGCTCACTATGTTGCGGCGCTCGGCTCCAAGGAAGCTGCAGTAGAGCGAAAAATGGAAAGTTCGGCCATCCAATATCCTGACGGATCGCAGCCGCTCAGCCCGGCCGACTCGCTGGCCGCGTGGCAGATCAGTCCTGGCTATCGCGTGGAACTAGTCGCCGCCGAGCCACTGGTCAAAGATCCCGTGGCGATCGACTGGGGCGCGGATGGCAAACTCTGGGTAGCCGAGATGGCCGACTATCCAAGTGGCATCGACGGCCGCGGCAAACCCGGCGGGCGGATTCGCTATCTCGAAGACACCGACGGCGACGGCCGCTACGATCGCTCCACGGTGTTTCTCGACGGCATCAGTTTTCCCAATGGCGTGCTGGCCTGGGGACGCGGTGTGCTGGTGACCGCCGCACCGGAGATTTTTTACGCCGAAGATACGGACGGCGACGGCCGGGCAGGGATCCGCCGACCGCTCTACACGGGTTTTATTCAGGGGAATCAACAGCTTCGCGTCAATGGTCTGCGGCTCGGACTCGACAACTGGGTCTACTGCGCCAGCGGCGCTCACTTCGGCGGGTTTGGCGACAAGAGCAAGATCCACGTTGTCTCCACTGGTGCAGACGTAGCACTCGGCAGCCGCGATTTCCGCATTCGTCCCGACCAGGGTTTGCTCGATCCCCAGGCCGGCCCTTCGCAGTTCGGCCGCGATCGCGACGACTGGGGCAATTGGTTCGGCGAGCAGAACAGCTATCCGCTCTGGCATTTGGTGCTGGAGGATCAATACATGTGCCGCAATCCGTTGGCCGCTTCGCCCGATCCGCGGCGGCAGCTTACGGAAGAGGCCAATCCCAAGGTCTATCCAATCTCCCATGTGCAAAAGCGGTATCACAATTTCCAGCAGTCAGGGCGGTTCACCTCCGCCTGTTCGGCGATGATCTATCGCGATGAGTTGCTGTTCCCGCGCGGCCCCAACCAACACAGCTTCACCTGCGAGCCGGTCCATAATCTAGTGCATCACCGCGTGCTGACCGAGGATGGCGTCAGCTTCACGGCCGCACGTCCCAAGGAAGAATCTCAGCGCGAGTTCCTGGCCTCCAGCGATCCGTGGTGCCGCCCGGTAATGGCGCGCACTGGGCCCGACGGCGCGCTGTGGATCGTGGATATGTACCGCTATGTCATCGAGCATCCAGAATGGCTTCCTCCCGATGGCCAAAAAGAACTGGCCCCATTTCTTCGAGCAGGCGAAGATCGGGGACGCATTTATCGTGTTGTGCCGATCAAGGGCGCGCTCCGCCCTATCCCGTGGTTGGCGCACGCCAGGGTGCCTGGGGTTAGCTCCAGGGTGCCTGGGGCTAGCGAGGCGCCGCCCCAGACCGGCTGGGGCGGCGCTCCACTTGCCCCAGGCACCCGCACCCGTGCCCGTACCCGCACCGATGTGACGACCATCGACACGGTGAGACTCATCGCCTTCCTGGAAAGCCCTAACGGACCGCAGCGCGATATGGCTCAACGGTTGTTGATCGCCAAAGGGGACGCGGCGGCGGTCGAGCCGCTGACTCGTATGGCCCGAGAAAGCGCTTCGCCTCTGGGTCGGTTGCACGCGATGTACACGCTTGAGGGTCTGGACAATCTTTCACCGGAAGTGATCCTGGCCGCGCTGTCCGATCCAAATCCCGGCGTGCGGCGTCACGCGGTACGACTGGCGGAGTCGAAGCCGGCAACCGCCGCCGGGTTGATCGCAGCCGTTGCCAAATTGACGAGCGATCCTGACGCCAAGGTGCGACTCCAGTTGGCGTGTACTCTGGGTCAGTGGGAGCATCCCGCGGCGGCACAAGCACTCGGAAAATTGGCGGTTGCATGCAAGAAAGATCCGTTTACGACCGCCGCCGTCCTCAGCTCGGTCAGTCGAACTAACATTGCATCCGTCGTTGAGGCCGTATTTGCGTACCGGCCCCAACCGCCGGAACCGATGGCCGAGCGGCTGTGCCGTATGGTCGTCGCACTCAAGCAGCCTCAGCTTGTCGAAAACCTGATCCGCCGTGCGAGCAGGCCGGCCGACGGAAAGCAACTGGAGGCGTGGCAGCTTGCCTCGCTAGCTGCCATCCTTGATGCATTGCCGACGAGCGACTCCAAGCTGCCGGTGAGCGATGAACTGCGACCCGCCGTGGAAGCAGCCATTGCACAGGCTCGCGTGGTAACCGGAAACCCAAAGGCTGCTGAGTTGACCAGAGTTTCCGCCGTTGGCTTGCTACTGCGCGAACCGGATCGCCACACTTCGGATCTGGAACTGGCCGAGAAACTGCTTGGGCCGCAGACTCCGTCCGCGCTCCAGGCCGCGGCGGTCACGCGGCTCGCCCGGCAATCGGATCCTGCGGTGGCCAGCGTGCTGCTTACACCGTGGCGCGGCTATACTCCGTCGATTCGCGCAGCGGTTTTGGCCGCCGTCACCAGCCGCCCGGACTGGGTGCGCCGCCTGATAGCGAAACTCGACGACGGCACGGTTCGCTCCGCTGAACTTTCAGCAGCCATCCGTCAACGGCTACTGGCCACCCACGACAAAAAGCTGCGGCAGGAAATTGAGCAACGCCTCGGCGCTGTCCCAAGCGATCGTCAGCAGGCCCTTGATAAGGTTCAGGGTGCGCTGAAATTGACGGCCGATCGAAGCCACGGCGCGGTCATCTTTGAAAAGAAATGTTCCGCCTGCCATCAAGTCGGCATGCTGGGCCGACTGATTGGCCCCAACCTGGCCTCGCTCACGAACAAGACGCCGAGTGGCCTTTTGGAATCGATCATCGACCCCAGCCGTGGGGTCGAAGCCAAGTATCTCAACTATGTGGCCAGCCTGACCGATGGCCGTTCTTTCAGCGGCCTGCTGGAAGTGGAATCGGGCGGCAGCATCACACTTCTCGGCGCTGACGGGCAGCGACAGACCATCCTCCGCGCCGACCTGGAGGAACTCCGGTCGAGCGGCAAATCGCTGATGCCCGATGGTCTGGAGCAAGACCTGACGCCGCAAGACTTGGCAGATCTCATCGGGTATGTGCTGGGAGTGGAGTAAATCCCAATCACAACATTTGACACTCCACCGAACTGGCTTTAGACTTTCTATTGAGATTGCCAGTTTCGACTCGATGGCAGGAAGATAGAGGTAATTCAAGATGTTGACATCCGTTGAAGGAATCTATCGCGACGGCAAAGTTGAGTTGATAGGGCCGGCTCCTGAAATGGCTGCTGGTCGGGTCATTGTTACATTCCTGAATGCCACGACGGCTGTCGATCTGGCAGCGCGCGGAATTGATCAAAAACAAGCCAACGAATTGCGTCACAGACTCGGTACAATTGCAGACGATTGGCAACACCCTGACATGGATGTATACGATGCCGTTTGACCGCGGGCAGGTGGTGCTCGTTCTCTTTCCAGATTCAAATCTGAGAACAGCCAAGCGACGACCCGCGCTGGTAGTTCAGGCCAGTAATCTTCAGTCGGGTTTGGCACAAACAATCGTGGCGATGATCACGAGCAATTCATCGAGGGCAGGGCATCCGAGCCGTTGGTTTGTCCCGAAGGCTTCGACAGAAGCTCAACAGATGGGATTGAGAACCGATTCCGTCATCATGACGGACAATTTGGCTACGGTTCATGACAACGAAATCGACTCTGTTATTGGCCTCTGCCCTGATATGAATGCTGTCAGTGCCGGTCTGCGGCACACGCTGGGCCTGTAGCCCCAGCCCTTTGCCCGTTGCGCAGCGGCAAGCTACGATAGTAGGGGCGCGCCGTGCCGGAGCACGCAGATTACAGCGCCGGGGCACACAGATTACAGAGCCGGGGCACTCTTCGTGCCGGCCTACCGCAATACCCCTGCCTTCGTCGCCTGGAATCCCCATGACTGGTCCGCTGCTCGCGCTTGTCGCCAAGCTGCTTAGCGGCGCCAGCGTGCGCTGGGTCGATTGCGCCTTATGATGTCCGGATTCTGACGCGACCGGTGGCCGCCAAAGACTATTGGGAAAAAGGGCGCGTCCGTCCTTACCTGGCCAATGTATTCAATGCTTTGCTGATCGACCGCAAAGAAATCAAAGTGCATCAAAGCCCGGTGGATTTGATGCTGCGAGAGATTGGCGATAAGTACTCGTTGATCGTGTTTCCCGAGGGGCACCGCAACACGGGCAGCGAACTGGAGGAGTTTAAGAGCGGCCTTTACTATTTGTGCAAGAAGCGGCCCGACCTGGAGGCTGTGCCAGTGCATATCGACAATCTGAACCGAGTGTTGCCGCGCGGAGAGTTCCTGCCCGTGCCATTGTTGAGTTGCATCACCTTCGGACCGCCGATGTGGCTGGAAGCAGGTGAGCCCAAGACGGAGTTTCTCACCCGTGCCAGGTCGGCCGTGCAGCGATTGAAGGATATTTAGAACCAGTCATGTCCGACGAAACAAGAAAATGGGTTTTTGTCTCCGGGGTGTTGCTGCTGTTGACGGCCGTGACCACGATCGGCCAGATGCTCAAGCGGCAGCCGGAGACAGGGCTCAACCCGGCGATGATCGAGGCATTCAACCGCCGCGTGCGCGCATGGTGGTTGTTGCTCTCGCTGCTGGCCGGAGCGTTGATTCTCCCCAACTGGGTGACCGTGCTGTTGTTCTTCGGACTGTCGTTCTGGGCTCTGCGCGAGTTCATCACGCTCACGCCGACACGGCCGGGCGATCATCGGGCGCTCTTCTGGGTGTTTGTGTTGTTCACTCCTTTGCAATACCTGCTGCTCGGGATGCAAGGTTGGGCCCTGGATCACAATTACGACCTGTATGGTTTGTACAGTATCCTGATCCCCGTCTATGGGGTGTTGTTCATACCCACGCGGGTTGCCTTTTCCGGCGATCCGAAGCGGTTTCTGGAGCGAACGGCCAAGATCCAGGCGGCGCTGGTCGTGTGCGTTTATTGCTTGAGCTTTGCGCCGGCCTTGTTGGAATTGAAGATCGACGTCAAAGGGCAAACTGAAGGTTGGAATCAAAACTCGCTGCTGTTGTTCTACCTGGTCTTCATGGTGCAGGTGAGCGATGCGCTGCAATATGCCTGGGGCAAGATGTTAGGCCGCCGCGTCATCGCGCCGGCCATCAGCCCAAATCGAACTTGGGAGGGCTTTTTGGGCGGCGTTGGCTCGACGGCGCTGATTGGCGCCGCGCTGTGGTGGGTCACGCCGTTCAATCAGTGGCAGGCGGCGCTGATGTCGCTGGTCATCGGCATCATGGGTTTTGCCGGCGGCATGACGATGTCGGCCATCAAGCGCGACCGTGGCGTGAAAGACTATGGAACCCTGGTGACCGGGCATGGCGGCGTGCTGGATCGCATCGATTCGCTCTGCTTCGCGGCCCCAGTGTTTTTTCATTTGACGAAGCTGATGTTCAGTGGATGAGGCTGGAGACTTGAGGCTGTAGGCTAGAGTACAAATTCCTACAGTCTCAATCCCTACAGCCTCGGCCTACAGTCTACAGCCTAATAAAATGTTCCCCCGTTCCGCATATGTTCATGTGCCGTTTTGCGCCCATCGTTGTGGGTATTGTAACTTTACGCTCGTGGCGGGGCGGGATGAACTGGTTGGACCATACCTGGATGCCTTGACGCGCGAGTTGACCTTGCAAGGCTCGGCCGCGGAAGTGGACACGCTCTTTTTCGGAGGCGGGACGCCGACGCATCTGGCGCCAGCGGATCTCACTAGATTGCTGACGATCGTCCTGCGGCAGTTCTCCCTGGCGGCCGGAGCAGAGTTTTCGGTCGAGGCCAATCCTGTCGATCTGGACGAAGCACGGCTGGATGTGCTTTCTCAGTTCGGCGTGACACGGATCAGCCTGGGTGCGCAGTCGTTCGACGCAAGCAAACTGAAGTTGCTCGAGCGCGACCATTCGGCGGCCGACATTGCCCGAGCCTTCGAAGGCGCCCGCCGGCATGTGGCCCAGGTGTCGCTTGATTTGATCTTCGCCACGCCGGGCGAGACGCTCGATGCCTGGCAGCGCGATCTGGAGTTGGCCCTGCAACTGCGGCCCGATCATATCTCGACCTACGGGCTGACCTTCGAGCGGGGCACGAGTTTCTACGCCCGGCAAGTACACGGCCAGTTGGCCGCTGCCGATGAAGAACTCCAGCGGCAGATGTATCTAACCTCCATTGATCGGCTGACCGGGGCGGCCCTGGAGCACTATGAAGTCTCGAATTTCGCCCGCCCGGGCTCTCGCTGCAGGCACAATGAAGTCTACTGGACCGGCGGAACTTTCTTTGCCGTCGGCCCCGGCGCGGCCCGCTACATCGACGGCCGCCGTGAAGTGAATCACCGCAGCACGACGACCTACATTCGCCGTGTGCTGGCTGGTGAGTCAGCAGTCGCCGAGAGCGAGCAACTCGGCCCCGAGGACGCCGCCCGAGAGCGGCTGGTGTTCGGCCTGCGGCGCCTGCAAGGAATCGAGTTAGCCGAGTTCGAGCACCAGACGGGATACAACGTCACGCAACTCGGCGGGGCCGCGCTCGCCAGACATATCGACGCCGGCCGCCTGGAACTCACCGCGACGCGCCTCCGTCTGACGCGCGAGGGGTTGTTGCTGAGCGATGCTATCTGGCCAGATTTACTGCGAGTGTGACCTATGACTCCAGTGTACTTCCCGGAACAACCGGTCGGCATCCCACGGAATTGGTTCCGCACTGTCAAAATCCGCCGAATTTTCCCTCAAGTTAAATCGGGCCGTTTTCGCCGGAAATGCCCAATTTGACACCTGGCGTTCATTGCGGCATGATTGTGGTGAATCGCACCCAATATTTGGGGACCGCGGGCGAATCCTAAACAACGTGGCGAGAACCGGAAATACTCCGTTCTGAGGGCGCAGCCCATGCTCAACACTATCTTTCTCATAGCCGCGGTCATTGGCGGCACGGTGATGGTGTGCCAATTTTTTCTCACGCTGCTGGGCATGGGGCATCATGGTGACGCCTTCGGCGGAGACATTCACGATGGCGACCTCAGTGGAGATCACGATGTCAGTGCCGACCATTCGGGGGGCGATCACGCCGACGGCTCGAATGGGCACGGCCACTCGTTGGGCGATTGGCTGTTCGGAGTTTTGACGTTGCGGACGCTGGTCGCCGCCCTGGCGTTTTTTGGAATTGCGGGCAAGGGGATGCTGGCGGCGGGCAAGCCGGAGAACATCGCGCTGCTCGTCGCAGTGGCAGCGGGGCTGGCTGCCATGTATGGTGTGTACGCACTGATGCGAGCCATCAACAGCCTGCAGTCGGACGGCACCCTGAAAATCCGCAACAGCTTGGGGCAGCGCGGCTCGGTTTACATTCCGATCGCTCCGCAACGCCAGGGCACAGGCAAGATACAACTCAAAATGCAAGGGCGGCTGGTGGAATTGGCCGCCATGACTGAACATGGAGAGAGGCTTGCCACCGGCACTCAGGTGGAAGTTCTCGAATTAATCGGCCCGAGAATGGTCCTGGTCGCGCCCTTGACGACGACCCAACCTCCGGGGCCGCAACCGTTGCCTCAACAAAATCTGTCTGCCGGTACGGATGTCGGCGCTTAACCTCAATCCGTTGCAAATCACATTCCGGGAGACCTCTCGATGAATTTCATTACTCTGCTGGCGGCCGAATTGTCGGGCTCCATCATCTGGCTGGCGCTGGGGGCCATTTTGGTTGCCATGGCATTTTTCAGCTTTGTCATTGTGCTCAAGGCCCAATATAAGCGTTGCCCCAGCAACCGCGTGCTGGTGATTTACGGAAAAACCCGGGGCGGCGGCGTCTCGCGGCCGATTCACGGTGGAGCCAAGTTCGTCATTCCGCTGATTCAGTCCTACGACTACTTGAGCCTGGAGCCGATCCAGATCGAGATCCCCCTGCGCGGAGCCCTCTCCGCGGAGAACATCCGCGTCAACGTCCCTAGCGTGTTCACTGTGGCCGTCGGCACTGAGCCGGAGGTGATGCAAAACGCGGCCATTCGGCTCCTGGGCTTGGGCAACGAGGAAGTCCGCAAACAGGCGGAGGAAATCATCTTTGGCCAGTTGCGGCAAGTGATTGCCTCGATGCGGATTGAGGATATCAATCGCGATCGCGATACGTTCCTCAACCACATCCAAATGTCGCTGGAGCCGGAATTGGCCAAGATTGGCTTGGTGCTGATCAACGTCAACATTACGGACATCACCGACGCCTCGGGCTACATCGACGCCATCGGCCAGAAGGCGGCCTCGCGAGCCATTCAGGAAGCCCGCGGCGACGTGGCCGACCAGGAGAAGATGGGTGAAACCCGCGTGGCCGAGGCCAACCGGGACAAGACCGTGCAAGTGGCCAACGCCGACAAGACTCGCGAGATCGGCACGCGCGACGCGTTGAGAGAGCAGGCCATCCGCATTGCCGAACTGGCCAAGGCGCAGGCGATCGGCGAGCAGACCTCGGCCTATGAACGCGATACGCAGGTGAAGAATGCCGAGCGCGAAATGCGTATCTCGGTGGCCACGGCCGACGCCACCGCCATCGACGGCGAGAACGTGGCCAAAGCCGCCGTCGCCCGCAGCAACGCCAAACTGGAAGTCGAACGGGCAGAAGCATTCGAGCTGGGCGAAGGTCGCAAACGCGAGGCCCAAGCCCGCGTGCTCGAAGTGCAGAATCTGGCGATGGCCAAGGCCGCGCTGGCTGATGCTCAAAAGGTCGAGGCGGAGCAACGGGCCGCTGTGGAAGCTCCCGCCAAAGCAGACAAGGCGCGCATTACCGTCGAAGCAGAAGCGTCTGCGGCCAAGCGGCGCATCGAAGCGTTGGCCGACGCCGACGCCATCTACGCCAAGCTGGAGGCCGAAGCTCGCGGCCAGTATGAAATCCTCGCCAAGAAGGGTGAAGGTCTCAAGCAGATCGTGGCGGCCTGCGGCGGGGCGAAAGAGGCGTTCCAATTGTTGATGCTGGAGCATCTCGACACGCTGGCCGAAACCTCGGCCAAGGCAATCGCCAACATCAAGTTCGACAAGGTCGTGGTCTGGGAAGGTGGCGGAAACGGCAACGGCCGCAGCAACACAACCGACTTCCTGCAGAGCATGGCCCGCACCATGCCGCCGATGATGCAGGTGCTCCGTGATATCGGTGGCGTGGAGTTGCCGGAATCTCTGGTGAAGCTGGGTGGGGAAAACGTCAAGCCTGACGCTACTCATTCGCAATCTAACGGCGAACCGGTGGCGACTGGCACGGCCGCGGGATCTGACAGCGCAGGCTTGTAGCCCATGTTGCATCGACGCTTGTTGGCTGTTTGGATCCTGATGGTCGCGGCGGGATTGTGCCGTTGCCCATCCGTGAATGCGGCCGACGAAGCACCACCCCAACGGACAGACGTGTTCATCGGCGGGCGCGATGGTTATCCGGTCTATCGCATCCCGGCCCTGTTGACCACCAGCCGCGGCACGGTGTTGGCGGTAGCGGAAGGCCGGGCGCGGCTGAAGGATATCGCTGAGAACGATATCGTGCTGAAGCGCAGCAATGACGGCGGCAAAACCTTTGGCCCGCTGATCGTGGTGGCGGCGGATGGCGATCATAGTCTTAACAATCCTCTCTTGGTCGAAGTTCTCCCGCGCCGGCGCGTGCTGCTGATGTATCAGCATTACCCGGCCCACACCGGCGAATCGAAAGTGCTGCCCGGCCTGACTGGGCCGCGTGTCTGCCGGACGATGCTAACGCACAGCGACGACGACGGCCAAACCTGGTCTGTGCCGCGCGACATCACAGCCGGGATCAAGCGCCCGAAGGATGTGACCAGCACCGCCAGCGGACCCGGCGTCGCCATCCAACTGCGCCGCGGCAAGCACCAGGGACGCATCATCGCTCCGCACAACCAGGGTCCGCACGGCCAATGGCTGGTCTACGCCGCCATCAGCGACGACGGCGGCGAAACCTGGCGCTATGGCCAAACGGCGCCCGAAAACGGCAAAGGCCACGCCAACGAAGTCCAAATGGTGGAGCTCGCCGACGGCAGCATCATGCTCAACGCGCGGACCGAAGACGGCATCCGCTGCCGCAAATCATCCATCAGCCGCGATGGGGGCGAAACCTGGTCTCCGTTGGTCGATGTACCCGCGCTGGTCGATCCCAAATGCATGGGTAGCATCCTTCGCTACAGCGACCCGCTCGACAGCCAGCGCAGCCGGCTGCTGTTTTCCAACGCGGCCGATGAAAAACATCGCCGTCGCGGCACGCTGCGTCTGAGCTACGACGAAGGCCAAACCTGGGCCGTGTCGCGCGTCCTAGAGCCGGGTGATTTTGCCTACTCGTGTCTCACCGTGTTGCCGGAGGGCTCGATCGGCTGCCTGTATGAAGGAGACAACTACAAGCGGATCATCCTGGCTCGCGCCACGCTGGCATGGTTGACGGACGGAAAAGATCATAAGTAGCAATCAAATCAACACTAGCCAGTTCAGCTACGGGCGGTTGCGGTCAGGACGGCGCAATTCACTCCTGATGTCGGAAAGCGTTTCGTTTATCCGAAATATCACAATCACAATCTCACAGGTAACACGCACCCACACGGGGCCAAGTACTAGCGTTAGGAACCCAATCGTTATTTGAGACACGGAGAAGTTATTCTGCATTCCCTGAACTATGGTGCCTAACCCCGACAAGATACTGAGAACAACCCCAATCCAGAATATCGCTTGAACGATCACTGGTACGATCATGCGCCGAAACACAAGAATGTCGACCAGGTGTCCCGACGAACTCGACGGTTTGACTCTGTTGCGACCTTGTCCTCCCCCCCCAGAAACTGGACTAACGGCACTTATCGGAGGCTCGTTTCCTTCACCAGCGATCCTTTCCCGAGATACGGACATATCTTCGAGTCCGTGTTTCTCCGTTTCTGTTGGAGTGACTGACGCAGCCAGTTGCGGATACACTTCCTCCGCCCATTTCCATTGCTCCCAGCCGTCCATCAACACCTGACACTCCGCGTCCAGGCGCTCGTCAGTCACCCAGGCGTCGAGGTCGGCTTTGGTGACCGGTCCATAGTGGGCGCCGTCCGCCGTTTGAACATGCCACATCCCCTGTTCGGTGCCAGGAGTTGGAATCTTCGGCGCTGAGGCTGTCGTCGCACTGCCTGAGGGTGAAGGCTTGCCAGTGACCTGCCTTTCTGGTGTCGGAGTGTTTTGGGGTACAACGGAACCTTCACTAACCGATGCAATTGTGAAACCGGTTTGGCACTGCGGGCATTTGGCCTGCTGGCCAACGCGATCGTCAGGCGCTTTGAGTCGCTTGCCGCATTTTGGACATTGCGTAACGATCGGCATGATGTGTTACCCCTGACAATTAGCCTATTTGCATGGTCCCGGCTCAGCCTACTCAAGCTCCCGGTGTATCCATGACCTCTGGAAAATGTTCGTCCATTCTAGTTCGCAGTTGGGTCGTATGGCAATCAAATCTGAAAGCATTGAACCATTAATCCCCACTTACACTGCCTCCCATGGCTCACGCCATGGGTTCGCTATTCTGTTGGCAATTTCACTTCACGGGCGTTTCCGCCAGCACTTTCTTGTAATAAGCCGCAGCTTCGTCATAAGCTGCCCGGGCTTCTTTCTTCTCGGAATCTCGTATCGCCCGATCCTTGGCCTTCCAGCACACTTCCACTCCCTTGATACACCACTCGGCGCTCTGGCGATCGGCCCGGATCGGCTTGTCGTCCACAATCACAAACACAGGGTTCGTGTGCGACGCCGGGAAAATCCGCAGGGCCACCCAGCTCGACTTTTGCGGGGTGAATTCGAACTTCAAATCGTTCAGTTTTCCGTCGGCCTCGATTTCCTGCCGGGCCATGGGCTGTCCGTTGACGATCAATTCCACCGGCACCTTGCGCGTCCCTTCGATGCGTGCCCGTTCGATATGCCAGTAGGGCTTGTCCTGCATCCGTCGCTTGGCAATCGTCGGATCGGCTTTCTCCGCCGCTAGCGCCGACACCTTGGCGGTCACCGTCAACTTCTTGTCCGCTTGAGCCGCCAACACGCTGGCCTTGCCATCTTTACCCGGCTGGCCGACTTCCAACCCTCCGACTGTAAAGTCAATGAGATGGCTGGCGCCGTCACTCACATAAGAGCGTCCCGCCTTAATGCCGTCTGCCCAGTGATCGAAATCCAACGGCGAGCCGGCAGGCAGTTTTACATACGAGCGCCCCAACCCCACGCGCTCGCCGTAGATGCACGGGAAATCGGTCTCGCCGCTGATCCGCGTCGTCACGCCGCAGTTGAGCATGTGATACCAGATGTTCATCTCCCAGATGCTCGGTGTATCGACGGCTGAAATGAAATCGCAGGCTCCCAGGGCGCCGGTCATGATAAAATCGTTGGCCCCAATCCCGTCGAACGGAGGAACTTCATACGACGGCAGCTTGTTCTCTTTGATCGCCAGCCCCCAGCCGCTGTGCGAATAGCCCACCACGGCCCCTTGCTTCTGCCCCCAGCGCAGGATGGGGAGGTTCCAACTCGGCCACTGCTCGATTCGCGTCGTCCCCGGAAAATCATCCTCCTTCAGCCGGATGATGCTCAGGTGCCCGCAATGTGAACTGGGAAAGCCCGAGACCTCGATGTCGTAGCGAAGCAAATTGCTGGGCGTGGAGAGTTTGTTCGGCTTCCCTTCGAAATACTGCTTTTGGTGATACCAGCACGGACCCCAAGTGAGGATGCAGCCCACGTTGAGATCCTCACCCACCACATGCCGCATCATGTGCCCCGGCTCGACCCCTTCCGTCGGCGCGTCGTAGTGAGCGCAACCGGCGGCATGCACATGGTGGTCCCCCGAGTACCACGAGTACTTCGTCAAGTCAATCCACCGCTTCAGTTGGAACGACTCCTTGTGCGCGGCGGATTGCGGCACGGTCATCGAGCGTTTGAGGATTTCATATTCCGGCCCGCGCGTGTAGGTGACGTCATATTTTCCCGCCGGCAAATTGATCGTTTCGCCGTCGTGGCGATAGATCTGATCGTGAAAGAAGAAGTCGGGAGCCAGGCGGCGCGAGCGGGCCGGATAAACTCGTCCCTGGGTGTCGCGAAACACGAACTGTCCCATTGTCGGCTTACCGTCCACATCCAGCACATTGAGCGTGACCTTCACAGCCGGCAGGCAATCGAACAACACGTCGATCTCGTTGCGAAAGCCCAGATCCTGCGTCCCCTGGCCCACGTCGAACGCCAGCTTGGCTTCGCCGCGTCCGGCGTCGCGGCTGTAGATCTCCAGCAGGCGATATTCCACTTCCAGGCCGGAGAGACGATTGCCCAGCGGCTGCTTGTTCGCCACCGCCACGTCCATCCACCGCTGCAAGACATCGGCCGCCGAAATCTCCGGCTTGGGTTCAGGCGAGTTGGTGGACATGCGATACAAAGGCTTGGCGTTCGGGCTGGTGCAACTCAGTGGGGCCGTAACGCCTGCTTCGTTGTGAACCTTGACCAGAAAAATACTCCAGCCATGTTCGATCAGCTTGCGGGGCGCGTTACCCTCGCGAACCTTCACCCTGCTTTCCGGGTTGACATTGACCATCAGCAAGCACAACGGATCGAGCACTTCCTGGATGGCCTTCACCCCTTGCTTGGGGTCAGCCAGGGCCAGCGCCTTGTCGAGCGCCTGCTGCTGCGCGGTTGTCAGCGGCGCTCCGGCCCCTTCCAGCGCCGCCGCCACCCGGCGGGCCTGGGCTTGCAGTGGCTGCAGTTCGACGTTGGTGATGATCGGCAGCGCCGGCTCGGCAGCCCTCAGCAGGCTTGCCGACAACCCACTCAGCGCCAAGGCGCACAGAAGAACAAATGACAAGCAATGCCGCAGTCGAAGCGTGGGGGAGGCCATGGTGCGGATCTCCTGGCAGGCTGGTGGAGCGGATAAGCGCCCCGGGCTGGAAGCCGAAGCGGAAGGAAGTGTGGTTATCTTAATGGGTGAAGAGGTTATTTGCCACCAGTGTGGGGGGCAGGGGTTAGGGGTCTGGGGTCAGGGGTCAGGAGTCAGGAGTCAGGAGTCAGGAGTCAGGAGGCAGGAGTCAGGAGGCAGGGGGCAGGGGGTAGGGGGTAGGGCAGCCGGAGATGGCTGAGAGGTCATTTACGACTTTTGCGTTGTGCTGGATCAGCCGCGACCCACCACGGCCGATCACGTACTTGGCAGTGTCAACAGAATAATTCATTCTGGTGATATGATCTTCAAGCGAGCTTCAATACGCGCGTCGAGCTGATCGAGCGTCAAGACGCGGGCCGTTTCCAGATCGGCAATTCCCGCTTGAATCGCCGCCAGATCTTCTTCTTGCTCGAGCGTCTTAAGCGCCGATTCATCAACCAGAAAATCTGTGGTCTACAGAGTTAAGAACGGCATCACGATTTGCCAGTGCAATCTGGCCTGTGGCATTTGCAAGTGCGAGTATACCAATGACGGCTGCATCGACGAGGGAGTCCTCGTCGGGAAGTAGAGCTTGAATTCAAAATCGGATGTGGGTTGTTCAGCTTTTTTTATAAGGTCACGTAGGTTATTTGGGAGCAAGCCCCGAACAGGTTGCGGATTTTACGACATGAACCGCGGGATAGAGTGGAGCCATGCTCCTCTTGGTATCGCGCTTGATACGCAACGTCGTGAAAAGTCCCCGTGGTGCAGTCGACAGGGGTAGGCGAAACCGGAGCGACTGCACCACAAGAGACGTAGCGCGACTCTACTGCTGCGGATCGAGCACGGCGATTTCGCCGCCACCTCGAGTCACCAGCCTGGCGAACAGCTTGATGGGTATATCCTCGCTGATGAACCGCACCGATCCATCGCCCAAAGCGAAGGTCGCTCCGCCAGGATGGAAGCTATAAGCCTCCGCGGTTCCTTCGCTCCCGTAGTAAGCATGCGGGAAGGTGCCGCCGATCTCTTCGCCGTTGGTGCAGTTCATCGGGCAGGGACCGGGAAGCGTGGCGCCGTCGAGACTCGATCCATCGACGGAGAAGTCGCTCGCCGGACGCGACCAGCCGCCG
>JAIOPX010000199.1 GCA_021413705.1 Planctomycetota bacterium
CGATCGGCGACACCGTCGAACTGGGCTACGTGGATCAGAACCGCGACGCCCTGGAAGCCAAAGCCACGGTGTTCGAAGAGATCTCCGGCGGCCACGACACCATCGAATTGGGTGGCCGCAAAGTGAACGCCAGAGCTTATGTGGCCCGGTTCAATTTCACCGGCAGCGACCAACAGAAAAAGGTTGGCGAGCTAAGTGGCGGCGAGCGCAATCGAGTTCATTTGGCCAAGCTGCTGAAGCGGGGCTGCAATGTGCTGTTATTGGACGAGCCGACGAACGACCTGGACGTAGACACCTTGCGAGCGATGGAAGAAGCCGTGGCCAACTTCGCCGGTTGTGCGGTCGTAGTCAGCCACGACCGCTGGTTCCTCGACCGCCTGGCGACGCACATCCTGGCCTTCGAGGGAGACGGCTACGTCCACTGGTGCGAAGGCAATTACCAGACGTACGAAGAGCAACGCCGCGAGCGCCTGGGCCTCGACCCCGACGAGCCGCGACGATTCCGCTATAAGAAGTTGCGACATTGACGCTGGGGGTTTCAAAGTAGTAGGCACACTCCGTGTGCCGTAACCAAACCCAGCGGACGGCACTCGGAGAGTGCCTGCTACATTTGCCGTATCGCGGACTTCCATTCTGTTTTCCATAAACTGTTTCCAAGGTTTCAAGCAATGACCATCCTGCACAGCGGCACAAACAAGAAATACTCCGAAAACTGGGAGAGCGTGTTCAGCGGCAAATCCAAGCCCAAGACGGCGAAGAAAGCCCAGCCCAAGAAGAAGTCGGCCAAGAAAACCGCCGCCAGCGGCAAGAAGCGCGCTGCCGCAAAAAAACATAAGTAGAATCGGCTTGTGCTATGTCACTGGTTTGTATTTGGATCAGCCGCTGGGCGCTAGCCCCCGGTTCGAGCGGCAAGGAAAACCGAGGGCTAGCGCCCAGCGGCTGATCAGAGGTCATGACGAGCGATTGTCCGGTGAGTCTGGCGGACGATCGCTGCTGGCGAACGCTCGATAGAGCAGCATGTCGTAGAATATCTTAAGTCCACCCGCCAGAAAAAACGGGAGGCTCATCAAACCCGCGCTCCCCACGAAGATGGCTGCCAGCAGCGGCGAAATCGAAGCGCCAACCGAGCGAGCAACGGCAGTGACTCCGGCTGCCGCTGATCGTTCGTCGGGACGTACCACCGCCATCGTATAGGCCTGACGAGCGGGAACGTCCATCTGGGAGATGCTGAACCTGGCCAGCAACAGTCCAATGGCCCAATACACGTTGGGCATCAGGGGAACCAGGATCAGCAGCACGTTCGAAGGCAAGTGTGTGAACACCATCGTGTTTATCAGTCCGATACGCCGTGCCAGCCATCCGGCGGCCAGCGCCGACACGCCGGCCAGCAAATTGGCGAACAGAAAGATTGTGCCCAGCATGGCCGGGTCGAGTTGGAATCGCACATGGAACCAGTAGACAATCACGCTCTGGATGACAAACCCGCCGCCAAAAGCATCCAGGGCAAAGAGCAAAGACAACTTCATTACTGTCCAGCGTGATTCGTGCAAACCCAGCACCGTCTTGGCGGGTGTTTGGTCACGGATTTCCGGCTCGATGGCCGGCGACAAAAAGGAAAACCCTGCGATGAGTGCCACGCCGATGCCTGCATAGACAAGCAGGACCGGGCGATATGCGGCCGCTCCAAGCAATCCGAAGTGCTGGGCGGCTTGTGTCAGCAATCCGCCCGCCAAAGCACCCAGGGCTGTCGAAAAGGAGCCGCAGAGGTTGTACCAGGCGAACACGTCGGTTCGTCGTTGATCGCTCGCAATGTGGGAGAGCGCCGCCTGCTCGACGGAAAGAAATGGCCCAATCTCGTTGCCGCTGGGGCTGATGATGGCAATCGTGGCTGCCAGCAAAAGCAGAACAAAGTTGCCCGTGGAGACGAAAGCGATTCCACCCAGCACCATCAGGACTCCCCCCACGATCAGGGTACGACGACGCCCGAACCGGTCGGCCGTCGTGGTGAGCCAAAGTGAGATCGCCGTGTCTCCGGCCAGCGTAAGCGAGAGCAACAGCCCAATCTCCCAGTCCTTCAGCCCCACTTGGACCAAGTAGAGCACCAGGACCACTGAAAGTAGGCCATAGGCGAACATGCGGGAACAGCGCGTGGCAAAGAGCAGCCAGCCATCTGCGGTCAATTTACCTTGAATGCCCATGGGGGCAGCACCTATCGGGTAGCCCCATCGGACTTGCGCCAGCGTCTTCAGGGCCACTGCTTCTGCTGTAATCGGCAACCCGCGTGGGCTTACAGAACCGAACTGGCCGCCGGGTCAAAACCCACACCGTTGCACATCTTGGCCAGCCGCTCCAACACCGTCAGCAGCGCGCCTGGGTCGATCATCTCGTCCTGCTCTTCTTCTTCAAAGAACGCGGCTTCGTCCATTTTTTGAAAGTGCAGCACGTCGAGCCGCGCATCGCACTGGCGAATTTGCGAGAGCTTCTCCTGTTCCTCCGGCGTCTCGGCGGTAAGCTTCAACTCCTGCCGCATCTGCTTGATTTGCTCGACCACCTCGTCTCCTTCGACATAACTGATGTCGATGGCCGCGTTGGCGGCGGCGGCGATAATGCGGGCTGTCTCCAGCCCACCTGCTTCGTCCCCCTTTGCCTCCGCCAGCTCGAACTGCTTCTTCAGCCGTCCGAAGTTTTTTTCCAGGGCGGCGATCGTCGGCCGGTTCGCGGCGCGCAGGAATACAAAGTAGGTTTCCCGCCAACTGTAATTTACATCGTCAAAAGTAGACATGGTCTATTCTTCTCGCTCTCCTATTCTTCCCATTCTTCGTCCGGTTGGCCCATTCCGCCTTGCCATTTTTCCATCGCCGCGAGCACCTCGTCGCGTTGGGCCAGCGAGGCCCACACCGATTCCCCTTGCTCCAGCCGCACTTCATATTGTCCTTCGCGCGAGCAATCCTCCTCGCCGCAAAAATGAGGCAGCGACGAAATCCACATCACGCGATAGAGCGGGACATTCTTGTCGTCAACCACTACAAAAATGGACATCTCCGGTTTCTCCGCACCCATAATGCTGGACTCCTCCAATTGTAGCTGAAACCGTAAAACGTAGCTGAAGTCGTGAGACTTCAGTCGTTTCAGACTCTCGACTCGCCTCTCCGAAGTCTCACGACTCCGGCTACTGCTTTTTCTCTCCTCCGAAGTCTCACGACTCCGGCTACATTCTACTCGTCAACTCTCACCCAATTCTATCGACCGTCGCGTGGCGGCTTCCACGGCGGCGATCAGAGCGCTCCGCAATCCATGGGCCTCTAGCGCCGCCAGTCCCGCGATCGTCGTACCCGCCGGGCTGGCCACCTTGTCTTTCAGCGCCGCCGGGTGCTCCCCCCACACGGCCAGCATCTCCGCGGCCCCGCGCACCGTCTGCACAGCCAGCGCCGTGGCGACTGCCCGCGGTAAACCCATCCGCACGCCCCCGTCGCTCATCGCTTCGATCACCACGCAGACAAACGCAGGACCTGAGCCGGACAACCCGGTCACTGCGTCGAGCAGTTTTTCTTCCAACTCGTAGGCGGTTCCCACGGCCGAGAGAATCTTAGCCACCCGTGCTCCATCCTCCGGCTTCGCATCAGGCCCCAGGCAATAGGCACTGGCCCCCTGACCCACCAGGCACGGAGCATTGGGCATCACGCGAACCAGCCTCACGCCGGGCGCCAAGCCGGCCGCGAGCTTTGCGAGCCGCACGCCCGCCGCCACGGAGACCACCAACTTGCCGGGTGCTATGTGGGGCCGCAGATTGGCCAGCACGCTCTCCATCTGCTGCGGCTTGACGGCCAGAATGATGATGTCCGATTGCGAAGCCACCCGCGTGTTGTCCGCGATGGTGGTCGCCCCAGCCACCTGCCGGGCGAACTCCGCCAGTGCGGCAGGCTCAGGATCGCTGGCCAGGATCGACTTGGCATCTACCACGCCTGCGCGCACCATGCCTGCCGCCAGCGCCCGGGCCATTTGACCCGCTCCGATCAATCCAACTTTCTCAGCTAGCATGCGCGCACCAGGGGACTGTCCCAATTTTTGGGAACCAAAAATGGGACTGTCCCCTTTCAGCTCCCTTCCGAGGCCCAATTCACTCAACTCCGGCCTCCCATGCTACGACAAACCGCTCGGGGGGACAACCATTGCCGCACCATTGCCGCTTACTCCCTTGGAGCACGGCCTACAGGCTGCTTTCTTCCCTTCGTGGTGTCGCGATCAATGCCAGCAGGCTCAAACCTGTACTCCAACAACGCCTGTACTCCACCTCGCAAATCCGCCTGGACACCGCCCCCCCGTTTTGAGACACTCCGCGACCTTATCCGACCAGGGCAGTTCGCCCGGATGCGATTATTTGCCGGCCCGACTGCCGCCCATTTCAGGCGTCAAGGAGTTTTAGCCATGTCAGCCGTTTGTCGATTCACCGCAGCAGTCGCTCTGTTGTTTGCGATGTCGCTCAGCGCCTCGGCCGCCGAGGAAGGGTTCTTCAGCAAACTGAATCCCTTCGGCAGCAGCAAGCCAACCAGCTCGTCGCAGAACAAGCCGTTCCCCGGTTTTTCCAGCCATTCGTCCAAGCGCAAGCCGCAGAAAACCATGCTCGGCAAGACGGTCGATTCCGTCAGCAGCACGACCAAGACGGCCTGGAACAAGACCACCACGGCCTTGTCGCCGAAGAATCTGTTCTCTTCCGGCTCCAGCCCCAAGGGAAATAAGAAGGCTCAGGCCAAGTCGGCTCCCACGTCGAGTTGGTCCCCCTTCGGCCGAACGGAAGAGACGCACAAGGAACCGAAGAGCGTCAACGAGTGGTTGAACCAGGATCGCATTAATCCCGAGTGAAGCGATGTGCATGACTAGAACTCTGCGATTCACATTCCTGCAGACCTGCATCCAGCCGTGTCTGGTGGCGCTGGTCTGCTTTGCCATGTGTGGTTGCCACCCCTTTTCGGGCTCGCATCCTTCTGGCATTTTTACAGCCAGCGATTCTCGCGACGACGAGATCCGCAAGAAAGCCGAGAAGGATCCGTTCCCTGCTGAAGGGCAATCGTTCTCCGAAGCCGCGCCGGTTCAGTCGGCCACCTCCGCCTCCAGCCGCCCCGCCGTTCGAGTCCGCTGATCGGCTGCGCCGGCCACTCACACCGACTGCTCGCCAGGCGAGCGGGGGGCGTAAGCCCCCTGTTGCTTCCAGCGCGCCGGTCAGTGCCAGGTCTCACCTTTCCCCCTATCGACTCCCGGGCAGAGCCCGGGGCTATGACGGCTCATGGGGGTCTTTTGGGCCGGTTACACCGCAAATTCAGCCCAATTTACCCCTGTTTTCCGCATAAAAAGCGCGAATGACAACTTGCCCTGGCTAGGGTAAGATACAGCATCGCTCAACCGCCGGTTTCCCCCACCCAACTCACTAGCTCGACCCCCATTATGGCTCCTTGCCGACGATGGCTGACCGCGAGCTTGACGCTAGGGCTTTTCGCTCTGGTCGTCGTGGCTTCGTCGGGTAGTGCGGCCGAGCCCAACGACGACCTGTTGTTGAAAAACACAGGTTGGGGTCGCTTCAAGCCGGGTGCCTGGCAGCAGGTGCGGGTAACCGTCGAATCGCTCGACTCCAAAGGCAACGTGACGGGCACGACCACCACCGATCGCATCACTACGTTGGTGGGGGTCAATCCGCAGTCGGTCACGCTGGAACTCGATGTCACGGCCGAAGTGGCGGGCAAGCGTTTTGATGCGCCGCTGCAGTTCATCACACAAGGCTGCCACGGCGAACCGAGCGGGCAGATGACTCAAGTGCGCGAACTGGACCCGACGCCTTCGACCATCGAGGGGCGCACGATTGTTTGCCGAGTGCGGGAATTTCAGATTTCGGACAAAGATCAGCGGCGACGCGTGGTGGTCTACTACAATAGCGACGTAGCTCCGGTGGTGCTGCGTCGCCGTTGCGAGGCCAGCAGCCAGGACGGCGTCAAGAAAACCGTCCAGACGGATTTTGACGTCATCTCGCTTAACTCTCCTCAAAAGGTGCTGAAACAGGTGCTGCCCGCAGCGGTGGTCCGCACGGTGCAGAAAACCGATTCGGCGTCGATCACCACCACTTCGTCGATCGTTACCGAAGTGCCCGGCGGAATCGTCTCGTCCACTTCTCAAGAGCGAGATTCCGAGGGCCGGCTGGTGCGCCGCACATCGCTGGAACTGGTCGGCTGGGGCCTGAACGTGGAAGACTCCGATCGCCGAACCCACGAACGACGTCGAGACGCCCGTCGCAGTCGCCGGAACAAATAATACCTCGGCGGCTGGATGTCTCAAAGCAATGCTATGCAGTGCTTGCCTTTAAGCGGAAGTCCGTCCCGTTGACGTAACTTGCCGGCAACGTGGCCAACCCCAGCGGCACAACATGACCTGGCCCGCCACCATCCACGCCGCCAGCAGAGACAAGGCAATTTCCACCGCTACGATAGAGCGACCTACCTGCGTCTGCAATCGACTCGACTGGGCCCGCAACCTAGCCAGTCGATCGACCACTCCCTCCAGAAATTGATCGGCCTCACCCAGCGTGATTGCGATACGTGCCACCAGACGCAGAACTTGCTCGCGGATAGCTTTCGAGTCCCCTTCTTCCGAGTCGAGATGCTCGCGGACTTTTTGAACCACCTTGATCGCCTCCTGCACTTTTGCTTGCAGCAATGCGAGCTTGCCCGCTGTGTGATCGATGCCTTCCGGATCCAAGTGAGCCCCCAGTGTACTGCTCAACTCCGCAGCCCGCCTCGCGCGTTGCAGTGATTCCAGCGACACTTCGAGCAGGAGGTCTGTCTGTTGAAGCCCGGCGGACAGTCTTTCTGTTTTCTCGGCCAGCTTCAAGCGGCCTGCCACATACTGACCCGCCTCCTTTTTCGCCCAATCCTCGACCCCCTGACGTATCTCATTGGCGGAAATCCTGGCGTCCAGGGCACGCTGCTGAAGACGGGCCACGCGACCTTCTGCGCTGGAAAGCGAATAGTCGATCATTTCAAACACATTGGTGCTGGCTCGATCTAGCCGAGATCCCGCAATCCAGACGGTGACGCACCCTGCCACACAAACCACGATCCCAATCAACCCGAGAGCAACGACGATCGAAGCAAGCACTCTCATATGCGTTATCCAAGGGGGAAGGAGACGATCTGAGGCACAGTCTTGAAACACTGTCCGAGTTATAAGACATTTTCCCGGGAAGCTCTGGGATAGGGCAAGGGAGTTCGGGCTCACAAACCAGGCACAACCTTGGGATACCATTGCTTACCTCAAGCTGAAGTGTATCACGGCTTGAACCTGTCCCGCTAATGTTGCAGCAACTTGGCTTTATCGGAAATCATCAGCCGGCACGCGGTAGCGTCCGGTTCTGTGCGAAAACCGACGCCAAACCTAAGGGCTAGCGCCCAGCGTCTGACGAATCATCCGTGCCAGCCTTGCTATCGCTCGCGCATTTCCGTTCAAGAAGCTGTGAAACTATGGCGATTATTACAATTGGGCAAAATTACCGAACCTCTCTGCGCAACTTTCATGCCTCCACTTCGGCCCGTCTGGTTTGGGACAGCGGTCGTTCTCGCGGCAGTCTTTGCCGGACTGTGCGCGCCGGTTGTCTATGCGCAGTCACCTTTTGAACCCGATTCGTCCACAGAATTGTCTCTCCAGTCCGACCACTGGTCAGCCCAAACACTTACCAACTATCCCACCGAGCCCTCGGCGATCGATCAACTCAGCAACCGGTTGCTGGAGACGGAAGCCCGGCTCAATGCCTTGCAACAGGCTCAACAGCAGAACCAAATCTACGCGGAAGCCTCCGGGCGATCGCTAGGCGACGCGCTGCGAGAACGCTTTGAGCAGATCCAGGATCCGGCCATCACCACCGTAGACCAGGAAACTCGGCATGCGCCGGGGTCCAGGAAGAGCTGGTTCGATCGGCTCAGCATCCGCGGTTTTGCTCAGATGCGCTACAACGAGATCTTGTGGGACGATCCCGATGGCGCCCCGCCGCATCATGTGGGAGACGAATCGGTCGGCATCAATCAGAACTTTTTGTTGCGGCGAGCCCGGGTGATTCTGTCCGGCGACGTTTCGGACCACATGTTCGTTTTTATCCAGGCCGATTTAGCCTCCAACATTCCAGGTAGCCCCGACGCCAACCACTACTCGCAATTGCGCGACTGCTTTGGCGACGTCTATTTTGACGAGGATCACATCCATCGTCTGCGCATCGGCCTAACCAAGGTTCCCTACGGATGGGAAAATCTGCAGGCCGTATCCAACCGCATACCCATCGATCGCAACGATGGCCTGAACTCCGGCGTCCGGAACGAACGCGACTTGGGGCTCTTCTATTACTACACGCCTGAGTTCGCTCAGGATCTGTTCAAGTATGTGCTCGACAATGGCCTGAAGGGTTCGGGCAACTTTGGCCTGTTCGGCCTAGGCGTCTACAACGGCCAAGGCGGCTCCCTGCGCGAGCAGAACGACAACCTCCACATGGTGGCCCGGCTGACCTGGCCCATGCAGTTTGAGAATGGTCAAATCATCGAAACGAGCATCCAGGGCTACACCGGCAAGTTCGTGGTGTTGACGTCGCCGATCGAGCCGCTGGGAGTGCCTCCTACGGCAACGCCCGCGGTTGCTGAAGGGGGATACCTCGATCAGCGTGTGGCGGGCACGTTCGTCTACTACCCGCAACCCATCGGCTTCCAGGCGGAATGGAACGTCGGCCGCGGGCCTGTCCTGGATGCCGCCCAGACCGAGGTTGTCGACGGATCCCTGACCGGCGGCTATGCCATGACGATGTATCGGTGGCAAACGGAATGTTATGGCACCCTGTTCCCCTACGTTCGCTATCACTACTACAGCGGCGGCTACAAGGGTGAACGCAATGCGCCCGATGCCCTCATCAGTTCCGGTGAATGCGGTGTCGAGTGGCAATTCAACCCCCAGATGGAGCTGACCGTCGAACTCAACTTCCTTGACCGCACGAACACGGTAGCGCAACCGGTCGGCGAGTCCTATCAGCAATTCGTCGGGAATCTACTCCGCGTGCAGTTTCAGATGAACTACTGAGCGAAGGGCGGATAAGGGAACGGACAAGCGACATCCATCCAGGCGATGCGTTGAGTGTCTGTCCCCCGTCGTGTTTCTTTCTGCGACCAAGAAGCATTACTGTAGGTCTCGCGGATCCTTACCGATCGACGCGTGATAAATCATGGGTACGCCAACATAACCTAACACGACGCCAACCAAACACCCCAACCCAATCCCAATGGCAATCCTTGCTTCGGGACCGATATTCGCATGGGCGAAACGGGGAAGTATGATTGCACCGGCGATCGCGCCTCCGAGGAGAAACAACAACCAACCGATCCATACCCAACTCCGTTTTCTGCACCTGAAATAAAAAAGAAAGGATTCGATATCCGATAGAAGTCGAACCCGCTGACTTCAGTTTGCATTCCGCACGTATGATGGACATAACCACGCGATTGGCGAGTCGGCATTTTTCACCCCTGATGCTACACATGTGAGAAACGATCAACCTCGGCATCCGTGTCCCTGAACCGACACTTTTACCACGAAACGAGGTGACTTACACAAATTGTAGTTCACCGCACCGCCGCCGATTCTTGCATTGGCGATGATTGATGTCAAGCAATCGTCGAGGACGGATAAGGAACACCCATCCCGCGTGCCCGGCAAAACTCAGCGATTGTTGATCGCTTTTTCGATCGCCGGCGTGATGTCACGGGAGGGATCGACGTAGACCATGGGCCGGCCGATGACACTCACCACAGCGTTCGGAGACGAGGCGTCTGGGGGGGCGGAATTGAATTGCACGACCATCGTGACGCCGTTTGCCTTGCAATAGGCTCCCACGGCGTTCTGGATCTCCGAGTACGTGTTCCACAAAATCTTGGACTCCTTCTGGCGAAACTCTCGGAGTTGCTTATCTCCCGCCAGCTTCCACTCGGATTGACGGGTCAAAATGGTTTCTTCAAGTTGAGTGTATTCCGGCAGCCCGGCTGGCAAGGTTTTTAGATCTCCTTGGAGTTTGATAATCTCGGCCCGCTCGGCCTGCACGCGCGCAGCGGAGACATCGAACTCCGCTTTCAGCGCCTTCATCTGTTCCTTGAAGCGCTCATTTCCCTCGAACAGTTTCTTCATATCGACCACCCTGACGCCATCCTGGGCAGCAAGCAGGGGAGGGGACGTGGACTCGGGCGTGGGGAGCTTTGCGTCGAGATCCAACCGGCGAACCGTATGAGGCGTCCCGGGGACGTCGGCGGCCTGACTGTTCGCGATAGGCAGAATGGAAAGCGCGAGAACAATCAGACAGACCGGGCCACTTTCAGAACGTAGCTGACGCATGACAAGTCCTCCGTGGTTGCGTGAGACGGTATGAGGCCGGCGGGCGCTCCATGCACGGGCGTTCGACCCGCCCGCCATTGTTACAAGCTGGCAAGCCGACGGCAATAAGGGCGGGTTACTGCGAGAACCAGGAAGACGGCAGACGGCAGACGGACAAGGAGCACTCATCCAACGCGATGCGTTGAGTGGCTGTCCAGTCATGGCGTTTTCGCTGTGCTTCCACTCCCTGCGGGGGTATAACAAGGGAATGAGCCAAGCAAAGAAGACCAAGGCTGAATCGAGCACCGCCATCACAGAGCGGTGTAGCTGGCGGCGGCTGTTGCAGTATCGGCTGCGGACGTTGCTGATACTCACAACGGTCATCGCTGCGCTGGTCGGATTGCTAGCTCGGTGGTCTTACGACGCACGACAGCAACACCAAGTGGTGATGGTCATCGAAGCGGCTCGGGGAAGGATTCTATACGACTTTCACTTCCACGGCCTAAGAGAGCCGCCTTACTGGCCACGGTGGTTGGTGAATGCCATCGGTGTGGACTATTTCGCGAAAGTCGAATACGTCACCTTGATGGATACCGAAATAACCGACACCAATTTACTACATCTCAACAGACTGACTGCGCTTCACACGCTTGATCTTACGGGTCTACAGATCACCGATGCTCTCGAACCTCTTACAGGATTGACGAAGCTACACCGGCTTTATCTCTCGCATACGCAGGTCACCGATTCAGGTTTAATGCATGTTAAAGGACTGAGCGGACTCCAAGAACTAGAACTTTGTGATAGCCAAGTGACTGACAAAGGCCTGGAACACCTCAAGGGACTGAGCGAGCTCCAAACGCTTAAACTTTGTACAACGAAGGTAACAGACTACGGCCTGAGACACCTCAAAGGTCTCACGTCCCTCCAGCATCTCGATCTCGCCGGTACAGAGATTACTGATGCCGGATTAGAATACCTCGAGGAGCTTACGAACCTGAAATACCTCAGCCTTAACGATACGGCTGTCACAGACACGGGCAAAGCGAGATTGGAGAAAGCTCTGCCGAATTGCAAAATCCATTATTGATCTGCGCTTGACCATCGATTCGTTATTATTGCGTCCTGACGAGCGCGCACCTTGACGGAAGCTACCAGCCGTCGAATATATCGCTAGAACGGAGCACAGGAAAATCGAGGCACGGACAAAGGGCATGGTGCATGGGGACATCCATTTTTCGGATGGGTGTCACCCTCCGATTCCGTCAGGCGCTGATCAATCGCGATCGAGTGCAGCAATATGCGGGATGGGTGGCCACTGCTTCATTCCTTCGGCAGGCCGGGCCAAAGGTGGTTCGGGCTGATGATCCGAGTGATGTCCTGGATCATCAACCACGAGCCCGGAATATCGGCCCCCGTGTTGAGCATCACCACCATGGTTATTCCCTCGGATGGCAGGTAGTAGGGGTAGACCATGTAGCTCATGATATTGCCGTTGTGGCCAATCCAACCGTTTTGGTTTTCCAGGGCCAGCCCGTAAAGCGCGCCGTCCCCTTCCTCAGGCGCGGACAAGAACTGTTGCTGCTGTTGCTTCATGGCAGGTGTGATCAGCTTGCCCAGGGCGAGGTCGCGCGTCCAGACGCGCATGTCGTCGAGCGTCGAGATCATATTGCCCGACGCCCAGCCCCACGACGGATTCCAGTCAGTCGCGTCGACCATCTTACCGTCTGGCATTTTGAAATACCCGTGGGCATGCGGCGACGGGATTTCTGCCCCCGCCGGGAAAATGGTGTGCTTCAGGCCCGCTGGCTTCAAGATGTTCTGCTCGATGAACAACGCGAGCGATTGACCTGAAACCTTTTCGACCACCAGGCCGAGCAACACCGTGTTGGTATTGCTATAGTCGAAGGCACTGCCCGGCGGAAACTTGAGGGGATGGCGGAATGCAACCTCTAACAACTCTTGCGGCGTCCAACTCCGATCGGGATGTTGCGGCAAATCCTTACTCGTATCATCGCTGTAGTTATAGAGCCCGCTGCGCATCTGAGCGAGCTGCCGGAGCGTAATTTGGTCTCCACTCGGCACGCCCTTGATGTAACGATCAATGGGATCATCCAAACCTAACTTGTTCTGGCCCGCCAGCATCAGGATGGCAGTGACCACGAACGCTTTTGTGTTGCTGCCGATGCGCATGGAGCAATCCGTGGTCATGGGTTTGCCGCTCGCCGTGTCGCAAACACCAAACGCACCTACAAAGGGCCGCTTCCCCTCACGCCACACGCCGACGATGGCTCCTGGGATGGAGGCCCGCTTCATACCCTGGCGGATGGCTTCGGCGAGTGCCAGATCCGTATCGTCCGTGGCGCTCGTATCCAACGCGCTGCCTGACGACGTGGCGCTGCCTGACGACGTGGCGCTGCCTGTCGACGTGGGGCCGGCGGACGAGGTGGATCCTGCGTCGTTACAACCGGGCAGCAGAACAACCGCAACAGCGCAGCCCAAGAGCACGGCATGCCGCCACGGAACCCGATCCACACGAATCGATAATCTCTCCATGAATTCTCGCTTCCTTACTTGACCTTGCCATTCTAGTTCTTCGGGGCACACCACCCCGCTGCCGATCATCCTTGCAAAGGCCACGATTCGAGCAACTGTTTATCGCCTCCTTATGGTGACGATTTTGGAAAGCTTGATGGCGGCTCGCCTGAGTTCACGCAGCCCGTCAGAGGAATGTTTGAATCGCGTGCCGGCCGCCAGTAACGCACATAATAGTCACAAAAGCGGGGGTCGATCTTGTCGCACTCATAGGGGGTAATGTGACCGTCGTAAAAGGCCACGTTCTCCTTCAGAAAATGCCGCGGAGCCTGCTGCATCGGCCACGAACTGCTCAGTTGCGCCAAGGTTTGCCCGACAACTTGGATCTCGACGTCCTTGTAATCCAGCAACACGATGCGGTTCGTGTCCGGTGCAGAGAACCGCCACGCGCGGGCATTCAGACCATAGCTGGTGGCCTGGGTGCGCTGGACATCGTCGGGGCAGTGAAAAACCTTAGTGCTCCCTTCCATATACGGGCCGAGACGAACATTCCATTGGCTGCCGCGCACTGGATGGCTGGGATCGCGGCTGTTTGCCCGCGACCACGCCGTAAACAACTGCCGCTGATGATCGGCACACTGCACCTGCCGAGCACGAGCGCGCGCCATGCCAACAGCGGGCAACAGCAGGGCCAACAGAATCAGCGCTACCACCAAAAACATGACCACCCCGCCGCCGATCAGTGCAGCCAGCACGCAGCCATTGATGGAACTGCTTTTTTGTGGCTGGCCCCCATTCGGCGAAGCGTCGCCTCGATTGGGGAACTGAGGCTGAGAGCCCTGCGAGCCCGCGGGCACATTGGAGTTGTCCATAGGATTCCCCCTCGTTTGCGATTGTTGACGTGTCTTGTACGGCTACACTTTATCAATGAAGCGAGGCCAGTGATATAAATGTCAATTCGGTGTGCCGCTGAGTCTCGCCTCGGCGCCGGTTAATGTCAAGCACATTACGTGTCGAATCATCGTGCGGTGTATTGGCTTCATGCGTCAGGAGCAAGGGGACACAAAGCTTGAGTCATTGTATTCGAGGATTGCGGAGATCACCCATGGATTGTGGTGTTGGAAGCCTGTTATGAATGATCAGGTCGGCGCAGTGGATCGCCTTTGAGGCAAAGTTGCTTGATCCGCACACCTCAGTGCGAAGCATCAGAAAAGTCGAGTGACATTTCGTGAAGAGTGTCGAAAGGATGCATGTCCCTTTGGTGGTTCGTCCCCTTGGTGGTTGGCGCGTAACGCATTGCGCTCTACGTAGCGAACGACTTGATAAAAATAGTTGTCCGCCTGGACGGGGAACGACTTGAATCGACCCTGGTAGGCATGGCCGAACCCCACACAATGGTAGTTCTTTTGCCAGCGCGTCACATGCGTCACCGTCAGTCGTTGCATGAATCGGCCAAGATCCCCCTCCTTTTCCGGCCAGAGGACAAAATGCCAGTGATTGGGCATCAAGCAGTAACTTAAAATGCGCATCGGCCGTTTTTCCAGCGTCTCGGCGATCACGCGCTCAAAGGCTTCGTAGTCGCCGTCCTGAAAAAACAATTGCTGCCTACCCACGCCTCGATTGATGACGTGGTAGATCATTCCGCCAGGGGCCACACGCGCTGTTCTGGGCATCCCGACAGAATAGCAAACCGGGCTGTCACGTCAAGAACTGGACCTGTCCCCGTTTCTTTCCGTGGGTATCGGACCACCCCCGTCTGCGGACTCAAAGCCAAGCGAGTCGTGCCCCGGCAGCGTGCCTTGCAATATGATGTGTTGTAGAGGAAGCGCTGGCGCGTTGCAAGCAAATTGCTGAAAGAAATGTGTTCGGCAATTTATTGCAGCTTGCCTATTTTAACGGCTATGTTTTTGGTGGCATATTGATTCACAGGACACATTACAACCGCCTTATGGGTGGAAGGCTGTGAAATACGAGCGTGGCACTTGAATTCAATGCCAACGGAGACTTGCGGCAGCCAGGGGGTGGCTTTTTTTACCTACTTGATTTTTGCAGCGAATCTGATATGATGATGATGTGTCAAAATGGCGGTATTCATCCCTGGAAGGATGAAACGCCTGACACATGCGAGGTATCCTATCAGAGCTTGGGCTGAAGCCTAAAACACTTCAGGATCAGGTATCAGAAGAGCCCGCCCCAAAACGCCTAACCGCGTCGTGGGGCGGGCTTTTTTGTTGGAATACAGGCTTAAGCCTGCTTTGTTCAGGATTATTTTCGACGCAAAGACGCGAAGGGGCAAAGACGCGCAAAGAAGAAAGAGAATCACGAAAAAAGCGAAAGGAGGAAATCACGAAAAAGGAAAACAACGCAGGAAAGTCTTTGGTGTGAGCCAGAGAAGCGAGTGGCACTTTGAATTATTTCCTGAAACGACTGCGCTGAAGGTGCGCGCTGATGCAAGAAGGATGGCCACGGATGGACACGGACGCAACACGGATCGGACGAGCAAGAGTATCCACGGAGAACACAGAACTCGCACAGAAGGGAGAGCTGAGAGGCAGGTTGGAGCGTTCGGCCTTCTCTTCGTCTTCTGCCTTCTTCAGCGCTTTTCTGTGTCCTCTGTGGATCAACCTCCTCTCTATCCAACGCGGAGAACAGACCGGAGAACAAGCGGAGAACAAGCGGAGAACAAGCGGAGAACAAGCGGATAACAGAGCGGATAACAGAGCGGATAACAGAGCGGATAACAGAGCGGATAACAGAGCGGATAACAGAGCGGAGAACAGAGCGGAGAACAGAGCGGAGAACAGAGCGGAGAACAGAGCGGAGAACATGCGGAGAACATGCGGAGAACATGCGGAGAACACAATCGGCAACCTATTGCCGAGCAACAAGTTGCGCCGGAGAACACGAGGAGTACTCAGTAGGGTGGGTGCTTGCACCCACGCTGCGGCAACGGAGAGTGGACGTGGTGGGTGCAAGCAACCACCCTACCAGTTTTGAAGGAGAGATTCCCATGACCCAACCCCATCGCGCCACATTCGATCCGAAGGAAATGCCCGACATGCCTCAGATGGATACGATCCATATCCAGAGGAATCCCCATGTGCCGAAGCCCAAGATGACTCCCGAGCGGGAATATATCCTCTGCGAGCAGGCCTTTGGGCTCCGGGCTCGGGGCAAGACCTATCGCCAGATGGCCGCGCTGTTGGGCATCTCGGTCTCAGCCGCCTATGCCCGCGCGCAGACGTTCATGATTGCCGAGAACGAGCACTACGAACACTTTCCGTCCGATACTCGAGCTGAATGCGAAAGCCTGTTGCGTCAGACGGTCGGTCCGGTGGTTGCCGATGCCCAACTGGGTAACCTGGCGTCGTTTCGTGCGCTCGTCTCCTATTCCAATACGATGATCAAGTGGTCCAAAGTTCCCAACCCCTCACGACGAAAACTCCGCCGCCGGGTGGAGCGGATTAAGAAGTACATGGATGAGCAGGATCCCGACCTGTCCCCCACCCGGTGGAAGGAGGCCGAGATGGCCGAACAGGCGGAGAACGCCCGGAGAACAAGCGGAGAACAGAATCAGCAACCTGTTGCCGAGCTACAAGTTGCGGCGGAGAACACGAAGAGTGCTCAAAGCTCATCGAAGCGGCCTGGCAAAGGCGGCGGGTCGGCGGGGATCAACGTGGTGTTGATGTTGATTTTGTTGGCGGTGGCCACAGTAGGTCCAGTCTGCCGGACTGGACCTGTTGGGTTAGGCATAAGCTCCGTTGGCTGGATTGGAACACCGGTTGACGCGTTGTTGGATGATTGCGCGTTAGAAAAAGGTCCGCCTCGGCAAGGCGGACCTACTTTAGGTCCAGTCTGCCGGACTGGACCTGTTGGGTTAGGCATAAGCTCAGTTGGCGGGATTGAATCACCGGTTGGAGCGTTGTGGGATGCTTGCGCGTTAGAAAAAGGTCCGCCTCGGCAAGGCGGACCTACTGAGCGCGATACACAAGGAGAAACCAATACGTCTCCTTCGCGGCTTTCAAGCAGTGCGTCTGGGGCGGGCTCGGAAGCACTGCTTGGCGGACGCATGGTGGGACATAATTCTTTAAAACCGAAACTGGCGTCCTTCAAGCAGTGGCACGACAGTCCTTGTCACGCTGCGCGTGACCTACAGCCTACCGCCTCTAGTCTCCGGCCTAACTCAGGGCTCATTGCCCCGCCCGGGGGCAAGCGTAATAATAGCGGATTCCCCTTTTGCCCAACCTGCCGCCTGGGCGCCGCGATGTAAGGAGAAACTTCTATGGCAGATGACATGGCCAATCTGGGTATCACGTTCGACGACGTACTCATCGAACCCCGCTATAGCGAGGTCGTGCCGGCCGAAGTCGAAGTCACCACGCAACTCACGCGGCGGATCGCGCTCAACATCCCTCTGATCAGTTCTCCCATGGACACCGTGACCGAAAGCGCCATGGCCATCGCTCTGGGGCAGGAGGGGGGACTGGGTGTCATCCATAAGAACATGTCGATCGCCCAGCAGACGGAAGAGGTGGACAAAGTCAAACGGAGCGCCAACGGCATTATTCAGGATCCCGTGACGCTACCACCCGATGCTACCATTGCTCGCGCCCGCGAAGTGATGGACCAGCACAATGTTTCCGGCGTGCCGATCGTCGCGCCGGGAGGAAAGCTGGCAGGTATTTTGACGCGACGCGATCTACGCTTCCTGGAAGCTAGCGATATGAAAATCTCCGCGGTAATGACCAAGGAACACCTGGTCACTGCTACGGGGAATGTAACGCTTGAGGAAGCTGAGAAGATTTTAATGGCAAAAAAGGTCGAGAAACTTTTGCTGGTTGACGAAAATTTCACACTGACGGGCCTCATCACCATCAAAGACATTGACATGATGAAGCGCTACCCCAATGCCTGTAAAGATAGGCAGGGG
>JAIOPX010000200.1 GCA_021413705.1 Planctomycetota bacterium
TGCTTGCAGTAGCCATAGGGCTCCCGCCACGAATAAGACGGCGCCGAAACCGAAGAGCGTCGGCTTGGCAGTGCCCGCGCGACCGCTGATGGCAAACAGGATCAGTGTGATGCCAACCACCCCCAGCGCGGCTGCCGCCCCCAACTTGATGGTGGCCGAACTAGTCCAGCGACGACGTTGACTGGCGCCGATGGCGGAATTGGCGCTCATGTTGGCCAACTCTCGCATGGCGGACAGGTCCATCTGCGGCGCAGGAGCATTGCGGCGGGGCATTTCTGTGAGGTATTCAGGCTCCGCTTGCTCGACAGGCATCTCCTTGAGAATTGTGGGGGGTGAAAATTCTTGGGTCGGCTGCGGTTTGGGATCGTCAGAAACCTTGCCTGTCTGTGTCGATGGTGTGGCGGCTGGCGCAGCCGTGGAGGGTGGAGTTACAGCGCGCCGATTCTCAACGGTTCGACCGCCATTGAGCCGTGCGAAAAGCTGAGACATATAGTCATCGATCGATTCCTCACCCTCGTGATGTTTGCCCGAGCCGGAATCCGTGGGCGGACTCGCAGGCTTGGCGGGGAGCGTTTCGACCCGGTCCTCAACTGCAGGCGGCTCAACTGTCGCGGCGGTCGGCAAACGAACCTCCTTGACGTTTGGCTTGTCGTCCCCTTCCCGCAGCAGCGAGAGGGCTCTCAGCCTGGCAAAGACATCCTCGTCCGCATCTCGGCGGGGGCGATGGCCGACCTCTGGCTGTTCGACATCGGCCGCTGGTTCCTCCATCTCGTGCGATGGCTCGCTCACCGTGGGCATGACTGCTTCCCCTGGGGTCGCCAGATTGGAAAGCTGTTGCCGCTTAATCACGAGGGCCTCGCGATCTGCAGCTAATTGCTCGCGGTGAGCCGACAATTCGTCGCGCTCGGCGGTGTATTGCTGGAGCAATGACTCTGCCTTCGTTTGCATTTGCTCAGCGAGTTGCTGTGCCGCAGTTAGTTGCTGGCGTTGGATCGCTAGTTCTTCTTGATGGCTTGCCAACTCGCCGCGCTGCGTGACCAACTCCGCTTGTTGAGCGGCAAACTCATTCTGTTCGCTCTGCAACTGCCGGCATTGTTCGTCCAGCCGTTGCCTGTCGCCGTCCAGCCCCACGCGCAAGGCGTCCAAATCCGCGCGTTGCTCGGCGATTTCGGCTTGAGCCGCCGCCAATTCTTCTTCCGATTGGGTGGTTACGGATGCTCGATCCGCAACCTTTGCTTGTGCGGCTTCCCATTCTTGTCGCTCGGGAACAAGGTGCGCTCGCTCGGCGGTTAGTTGTTGCTGTTGAAGCGTCAACTGTGTGCGGTCGGATGCCAACTGCACTTGCTCAGTGCCCAGTTGTTGCCGATCGTCACCCAACGCCGCGAGTGCGCCGTCGAGTTCTAACTTGCGCGCGTCAAGCTGTTGACGCAGTTCCGCCAGTTGTTGTTGCTCCGTTTGCAGTGTGTTGCGATCGGATCGCAGACGCTCCTGTTCCGCGGCCAGAGTCAGTTTTTCGCTCGCCAGATCCTGTTGTGTGCGAACCAACTCTTCGCGATCGGCGGCCAGGGTGGCTTCGATATTATCCAAGCGGCTATGTTCCAGCGATGCCCCTTCACGAAGCGCGCGTCGTTCGTCTTCCAGCGCCGCTTGCTGAGACTGGAGTGCTTGTTCCTGTTGTCCGAGTGTTTCCTGTCGAGTTGTCAGGGCTCGGTGAGCATCTTCCAGCTCCTGGCGATTGCGATCCAACTGTTCTTTGGCGGCGGCCAGTTCAGACTGCTGCGAATCTCGCCCCAGTTGTCGCACTGCCCGTTCCGAGGCCAGTTCCGTTCGTAAGTCGTCTCTTTGTCGTTTGGTGTCTCGAGCTTCCTGTTCCCAATGCTCGCGCTCGGCTTCAGCCAGATTGCAACGATTCTGAAGCTCTTCCAGCTTCAGTTGCAGCTCCGCTGGGGCGGAATCGACTTGAGCGGGCGCTGGCGCCGTGACCACCTCGAACTCGATCGGCCCAATGCCCAGGAGATCGCCGGTCTTCAACGCCGCGTCATCGAAGGGCCGACCGTTAAGCCTGGTTTCGGCGGCCAGGCTGCGAACAATAGTCCCACGAACTCCGCGTAGCAACAGGCAATGTTGTGGCTGAATCCCCGGGGCAACCAGACGCAGCGTACACCCGGGGGCCGAGCCCACGGTGCAGCGGGACTGACTCAGTCGTACCTCCTGGCCGTTGCGCGCCGTTCCTCGCACGCGGAGCACCAACTCACCTGGGGGAGTTCCCAGCAGCGAATCTTTGGGTGATCGAAGGGCAACCGTCATCATAGTGGCACATGCTAGCAGCAAGGAAACGTGGACAGGCCAGCGGCGGCTTGGCGTGGCGCCGCGCTGCAGACGGCGCGCAACCTCAAGCAGTCCTTCAGCATGTAGCTTACGGGGGTGCGGGGGTCAAAGTGGCGGGGGCGTTGCTGGCGGGCTCTCAGGGGGTCGCCAGCGGTGGGGGCAAATTCGGCTGCATATCTGTGACGGTTCTGCCGATTATTCCTAAGCCGTAAAGAGCGCCTACCGCCAGCGTAGGGGAAACCGCTCTCGGCCTCACTGCATTCCCTAACAGCGGGGTGTCCAGTGACTGCCAGGATGAAAAATGGCGGCTTGAGCAGGAGGGGTGCAGGAACCGATATACGTCCAACTCGTTTTGCGAAAAGAAGTTGGGAAACCGGGATATTGGCTGCCGCGGTAGGGATAGTAAATCTCTGCCAGCAGGCAGACCCATTCTTGATAAAGTGCGTAGTATATTTCGATTGGCTCGCAGTTAAGGGCTTGGATGCCTGAGCTGCCGAGACTTTCCAGGGAGCAGAGAGTCCAGGGAAATTACCGTCCAAGGAAATAAGAGACAGGCATTTCACCACTTTTCTAGAGCGTTCGATTGCCCGCTTGCCCGAAGGGGGGATTCCTTCGTCGAGCGTACTGATTCGCACGCATTGAGGCGAGGAACAGATATGGCACGCAAAGACTCGATTCTCACCATGCGTCAGATTCTCATCAAACGCCGAGACGCGCTACGTAAAGCGCTGGCGGGCGATTTGAGTTTGCTCAAGGAACTGCGGGAGCAAAGCAGCGGCGACGTGATCGACGCCGCGCTGGACTCCGCCCAGGACGAAATCAATTCCCAATTGGCCGAAGTGGAAAGCCGGGAGTTGGCTCACATCGAATTGGCACTGGACCAGATGCGCCAGGGCAATTACGGCGTCTGCCAGATCTGCGAGATCAAGATTCCCATGGCTCGGCTGCATGCCCTGCCCTATGCCACGACGTGCATTGAGTGTCAACGCGAGGCCGAACGCCAAGGCGGACACGGTGGCGGCGGGAGCGATTGGAGCCGGGTCAACGATCCGCACTCCGGAGACGCGGACATGTCGATCAACGACATTGAACTGGACGTGTCCTGAGCGAGGTTGGGGTGGAGCCGAAGTCGTGAGACTTCGGAGCATGGATTGTCTGGCTGAGGTCTGAAGTCTCACGACTTCGGCTACAGGAAGTGGTTGCTAGGGAAGGCCTGAACATGCTCCGATATGGCTTGCAATACATCTCGCGGCCCCTGCGCGGCGCGTTGGCTGGCATAGTTCTGTTGGCCAGCGCGAGTGCAATGTCTGTCGTCGGTGCCGATCCCGAAGTGCAGACAGATGCTCAGCGCCAGGCGGCCTATGCCCGCCTGGCCCAGCAGTCTTCCGAGTTGCAGTCCCATTTTTCCACGCTCAAGGATGTGGTGCGGCTGGTTCGACCCGCCGTGGTGCATATTGAGGTGGTTCATCCTGGTGCTTCGCGACCTGCTGTCGCGCGCCGCGGCTCGGCCGACGAAACCGGCTCGGGCGTGATCGTCGAGATTGACGGCCGGTTCTACATTCTTACGAATCGCCATTTGATCAAGTTCGCTCAGCCCGACTCGATCACCGTCAAGCTGTCCGACGGCCGCCGGATCACGCCGACGCGCATCTGGCAAGATCCCGCCACCGACATCGCCGTGCTGGCGGTCGGCAGCGAAGGTTTGTTGACTGCCCGGGTCGGCAACAGCGACGAGATGGACATTGGCGATTTTGTGCTGGCTATCGGCAGTCCCTTTGGATTGAGTCACTCCGTGACACATGGCATCATCAGCGCCAAGGGCCGGCGCGATTTGGAACTGGCCACCGACGGCGTGAACTATCAGGATTTTCTCCAGACAGACGCTTCGATCAATCCTGGCAATAGTGGTGGGCCGCTGGTCAATCTCCGGGGCGAGGTGGTCGGTATTAACACGGCCATCGCCAGCAGCAGCGGTCACAACGAAGGAATCGGGTTCTCGATTCCGGCCAACATGGTGATGATCGTCGCCCGGCAATTGATCGACCACGGCAGTGTGACGCGCGGCTACCTGGGCGTGAGCCTCGATTCGAAGTTTGGTGCCGCTGCAGCCACTCAACTAGGGTTGGACCGCCCACGCGGCGCCAAAGTGACCGCCATCTCGCCGGGTTCTCCCAACGGTGTGCCGATCGAGGACGACAATCACCTCGTCAACACGGTGAGCCTGACTCCTGTGGGCCGCGACGTGCCCCTGGTCGTCTTTCGAGATCGGAAGCCTGTGCAGTTAACGGTGAAAATCGCTGAGAGGACCCCATAGATCCCACTTGCCGGATTGAGCCTCGGCAAGAGTGGTGCGGAGAGACTCTGCTTCTTCGGGTTGCGCAGGGGATTTGCCGCGGCTCTGGACTCCTGAACATCTTGTGGCTTAAAAAGCCTACCTCCGTTCCCCTCTCTTCGCTGGCTGCGACCAGATGCCGCGGCGATTTTTACGGGCTTCGGCCTCGGCGGCTCGGAACAGCCGCTTCATCGGCTCCGCGTAGTGATACTCTGTGTGCGCCCGGGCCAGGCCGGCACGCAGCAGCTCCTCATTGAGCATCTTGCCGTCAACGTAAACGTAGGCCAGCCACCGGCCATGTTGGTCCAGCCGCTCATGGTCCAAACGCAGCCGCACTGGCTGGTCGCCGATGAATTGGAGAGTGAACTCGGAGGCCTCACGGCCAAACGGCTCGACGGGATGATTGGGCTTCACCGATTCAGGCGTATCGACGCCAATTAGCCGAACTCTGGCGCGATTGGTTAGGAGCAGCGTATCGCCATCGACGACACGCCGAACCGAGTAGGTCTTCTCGGCCAGAACATCCGTAGCAGCAGGCTGCTGGGTTTCGGGCGGCGTAAACCACAGCCGCGCACCCACAGAAAGCGCCAACAACAGCGCAGCAACCGCCAGGGGCGTGCGATGGCGGCGGCGGCTTACCGGCCCGTTCATGCCAGAAGCTTAAGCTCAGTTCGGGCTGAAATGAAACTGC
>JAIOPX010000201.1 GCA_021413705.1 Planctomycetota bacterium
CAGGAGCCCCTCCAGCAGCTCCCGGTCTCCTATGGCCCACGGACAGGGCTTTCGGTTATTCGCTTGGTCCGCCAGTTTCAGCAGCAAAGCACGCTGCTGGCGGAACAAGGGGCCGTCGAGTTTGGCGAAGAGGTGAGGGGCCAAGGGGGGCTCCTTTCTAGGGTTTCTTCTTTTCGCGAAAGGGAGCCCATTCGATGGATTCGGTATCCACGATGCGGCAATGCACCTCGGCACTTCCCAAGATGTCCTGCTCCTCGAACGTGTCACCTACTTTCAACTTGGAGTGGGCCTCATCGAGGTTTCGGGCTTTGACGAAATACCACCGGCGCATGGATGCCATTTCTGTGACTATGGCTTGAAACATTGGCATGGTTGGAACTCCCAGAGGTGAGATGATGCTATGAGCCACCTATGCAGCCGGTTCCCGCACCTTCTGCACACGATAGGGTCGCCGCACAAGACTGGAGACCACCGGGCTGCGATGCGACTTGCCAACCCAGAGGATCACATAGCCACCCGTGACCGAAGCGGCTTCGATCCACTTCTCCGCGCCTCGCTCGCAATAGCGTTTGAAGATCATCAAGCCCCGTTCGCCCATCGGACTCTTGACGCCTTCGTCGGTGACATAGATGGGTCCGCCGCGAACACGGAAGCGGTCTCCGGGGCTGAGCATGCCCCGTTATCCATAGCGGTATTCAAACTGGACCTTGAGCCTACGTGACGCCATCGAGCACCTCCGCGGCCTGCAAGGCTTTTTCAACGTCGGTGCCGGCCAGATGAGTCAGCGGATTAGGAACCAAACCGCCGACGAACGCCAACTGCTGGCGTCCATGTTCGACTTCGACTTCGACGATGCCCGGTGAGTTAGGTTCAGTCTCTTGGATGTCCCAGTCCACGATCTGCACGTGAGCATTCGAGTCCGAGCAAAACACGTCCTGGACCGTGCCCCCGTGGACATTGATAATAATGTGTGTTGGTTGCATGAAACGATCTCCGGGAGTCACGGCGCGCAGCGGTAGCGCAGGGCGTGGTCACAAATGGTACTAGCACCTCCGACTGAAGACAGAGGAGAAAGATATGTGAGTTAATGGCCGGAGCGAGGTTACTCAGCCTTCTTGGCCCGTTTCTCGGCTTCCTTCACTGCTTCCTTGGCGATGTCGCCGAGCGACTTGATCAGCTCATCGAACTTGTCGCCGTACTCGACGTGAAAGTCGGCCTCCAGATGCTCGAAGTTGGCATACTTCGAAATCGGGCTCTGCAATTCGGTCCCCTGCGACTTGAGTGAGTCCTTCAATGCACCAAACATGCCGGCGATCATCCGATTGTAGTCGCTGCACTCCTTGACCAGCGTGCTGACGCTGTGGGTCGCCGGGTGATCGACAAAGGTGGGCTGGCGACCGGCGGCACGGGCTTCCTGATAGTCGTCGGAATAGTGGGCCGGCGCAAAGTGGCCTTCGTCGTCGATCTTGACTTCAATGCCCAACTCCTGGGCATATTCGAGGATCCGAACGACCGACAGGTGGCAACGCAGAAAGTTGCCTATCCCGCCACATTTGGGATCGCTGGCATACTGCGTTTTGCAAAACGTGCTCAATTGCCAACTGCCGCTAAGTCGGGTGGGAACCATCCGTTTGCTCTCTTGCTGGTCATCCATTACCGTCGGGAGCTTGTCCTGATCGGCAGGTGATGCATTTTGGTGCAGTCGCCGGACATGGCGCCGCCATTTCTCGAAATCGAATGCGGCTCCCTTGGCGGTGTCTTTGCGGCGAATCGTATTGAACTTGTCGTCATCCGCCGGCTTGTAGACTGCCTCAATCTCCTGGGGATAACGGGCCAGCCCAAAGGTGGCCGATTCGCAACCTGGGCCGGGCCAGGTGTGAAAGGCAAATGCTTCGCTCGGTTCTACACTTGCCGTGATCTCACGCTTCTTGGCCCAGGGAAGTACCGTCCTGTGGCAGGGGCAACTTTCCAGGAACCAAAAGAGCTGCTGCGTGGCGCGGGGCTGATTGATAATGCCGTCCGAACCGCGATAATACTCCAAACCATTGGAGCAGATCTCTGGCGTCAGGTGCGTCACCGCACTGTCAACCTTCTCAAACGGTAGGTCCAGCGCCTTCTGGCGCAGTTTCTCCAGAAGAGCCTGTACCCGCGTTGTACTTTTCGTGCGTAGCTGAAATTGATAGTGGATCGTCAAACCCATGTCGCATCTCTCCGTTGTTCTGGCGCGTTTCGTTGACACAATGACTCGAACGCACGGGCAACCAACACCGACTGCACTTGAAGCTGCATTTCCGCTAGCAGCAACGTGCAGCCTTAAGTGGGGCCGCTGGCAACGTAAAATGAATCGAAGGTCGGGCTTCCGTACTCTTCGAGAATCCCGGGCGTCGATAGAGCCGTTTCCAAGAGCCGATCCGCCGCATTGGCGATAGACTCGGCATCGGTCACCGCAGAATCGTAAGTGACCTCCACCGTGAGCGTGGCCTTCTGCAAGGGCACTCTCTTGCGGGAAATGGTAGGAGCGATCTTGATGACATACGGCTTCATGCCTCCCCGGTCGTCCGGTACCCCGATCAGGATGTGAACTTCCTTATTGCTGTCGTCGTCACCGTCGTGCTTACTGCCGTGGTTGCCGTGGTTACTGCCGTGGCTGTCACCGTTTTGGTTGTCAATGTCGCTGGATTCGATCACGCAGCCTTCGGCACCGTGAACTTCGTCGTTCAGCGCATCGCAGAGGCAGGACATGATGCCTGCAATGTCGGGGGAATACTTGGGCATCGGGCGCCTCCTTAACTGAACTCGTTACCCAGTGCATTGATCGCCGTCTCAATACCCTCCAGGTATGCGGGACTATTCACATCGATTCCGGCACAGGCGCGGGCGAGAACCAACGACTCCACGGCATCGAGTGCGCCGTTGAACTTCAAGCGGTCTACGATTTCTGCCTCGCTCTCGGCAATCTTCTCTGCTTCCTTGCCAAATCCTCCCGCTGCCGCTTCGTCACAGTGATAACAACAGTCAGGCAAACCGCAGAACGGGCACACCTGACGTTCCAAATCGCTACGGATGGTGCCCTGGTTGCCGGCGAGTGTGATCTTGATGCCGAAGGCGTCGAGTGGAATGGTCCGCTTCTTGGTCATTGTTTGGGTTCTCCAAGTTGTCCGGACATGCGGGCATCATTCATGGCGATAATGGCCTACTGCAGGTCCTGGCAGATTTCAGACTGGGCGACTTAACGCCGCTTTCGCCCAGTCGTAGGTAATTACCAGGTCTGGCCAATCCTCGGCCACCTGGTCACGTCCAGCGGCTTCGACATCCCTGCAAAACTCGCTGAGCATGTCGCGTAGCAAGCTGGGAGTTGGAAGTTCCTCCTCCCCGACGGATGGAGGAGTATTGGACTGCGATCGGAGCAAGGTCCGGGCCGACGCAGCCAGCCGTTCGCGCTGAACCCGATCATCTTGAGTCATTTGCTGTCCAAAATGGACGAGGCACGTTTCTAAAGCGGCGGTCACATCGTCGAGGATGTCAAAAGGCCTGGATGTATCAGCAGCGGGAGCAGGAGAATCCTCCCGTGCCCAGCGCTCGATCAAGTCGAAAAGCGGCTCACAATTGGCGATGATGTCGAAGGTCTGGCAGCACTCCGTTGGCGCCTCGCCCCAGGAGAGCCCGCCGGTGAACACCCGTGTAATGGGATCAGAGTCAGACCGCCAGGTTGTTGTGTCGCGACCCTCATTCAGGTCAAGGTATTCGTGGACGGCCGTGTGAATGGCTGTCCTAACCTCTGATAGCTCTTCTTCCTCGAACGACCCAACCACTTCTGCCAGGTTCTCGAGTTGCTCGTCCGTCAGCCGGTCAATGGTGTCATGCAGAAGTTTCTGTCGGGCCTCGTCCAGTTGAGTCCAAGGCAGGCTGTAAAGAAAAAAGTCGGCTCCCATGTGGTTGGTTCCTGTGTCAGATGGCAGCTCCGCTCGGAGATGCTCCGGATCGTCGATCTCGATAGTGGCAGGGAGCCGACACAATCCGAAGTTAACCGGCTCGCAGTCAGGTCTGGGAAGTTCTCGGAGGTAATTTATTCGGTCGGAGCAACTTTGAAGATGTACCGGCCATTGCTGTCCGAGCGGTTCACGTACTGGCCGGCCTGTACGTGCCATGAGGGGGACCGCAGCTGATGGCCGGCTACTTAGCAGCCAACTCCTGATAACCTTTGCGGGTCTTCTGCTGCACCATCTTGTCCGCGTGCTTCTGTGCCGCGACTGGGTCATCGAACGTCTTGGTCTGGGTCTGACCGTCCGTGCCGATCCGGCCGAACCATATCGTGACGTCCTTGCCGCTGGTCGAAACCTCCCAGAACTTGGCTGAATTTCCCTCGACGAATTCAAAGTGCCTTTTCATGGCGGACTTCTCCTTGGATCTGCGTTTGCGTTGAGAGGCAGGCTGTGTGCCTGCCGGTAAAGCCCCGTGTTGTACGTTGTCCGTCCGCATCCTGACGAACGAGGGGAATCTGGGTACTCCCCGATCCGTCAGCTCCTGGTAGCGGAACGTAATACAGCTCCCGACTGGCGGCGGATTCTCCCGCTGGGCGTCTGTGAATCCTGTACCGACTGAGAACTGGGTTCCGTTTTCAAGGGCGACCGCCAGAGCCCCCAGGCGCCCCGTGTGGCGGCCGGTTCCAGGCAGGTGATCCAGAACCCAGGCTTCGGCGTCATGGAACGTCTTCACCTTGAGTAGGGAGTGCGACCTTCCCGCTTCGTAGCGCGACGCTGGTTGCCTGAGCATCAAGCCCTCCCCCCCCAGACCGTTGATGCGACTGAGCTCTTGCTGCAAGTGTTCGACACCCTGACAACGGTACTGATCGAGAACCGTCGCGAAGTTGCAACGGTTGCTGGCCAGAGTATCCCACAGTTGCTCGTAACGCTCCTCAAACGGAGCCGCTACGCTTGGCATGTCGAAGGTAACGTACTTAATCTGTCTCCAATGGTCACTTTTGTCCTGGCGACGGACGATGCTCACAGTGCGTTGGAATGCCTTGCGGTCGAGCCACAGTTCGACGTCCAGCGGCTCGCTGGGTAGCCCTTCAACGAACCAGTCGGGTGCATGGAAGACATTTCCCTGGCGTGAGAGGAACTGCTGGCCGTCCCAGTAAGCCCTTACGCCGTCCAGCTTTTCGGACAGATACCAGTCCGTGAGATCCGTCTCGTTATCCCAGGTATGAGCCAATAGCAGTGCCGGTGCCTGGGTGGTCGAATGGCCGTTGGTGACAAGCACCGGTGGCAGTGCCCCCAGCCGCTCCTGCTCGGCCTCTTCTCCGCGGTACTGACGTAAATGCTTGCATGACCTTCGTTCGATTGCCAGCGACTGATTACGCCACGCTGGGCAGGAGCAGGAGTACACGCCGCCCACGTTCTTAATGATGTAAGGCAAGCGTGCCGAGCCTTGGACTTCGGCCGTCTCGCCGTCTTTCAAATCGGGCATTGGTTTGGCCCTTCATAGGTGGTGATTAGTTCTCCGATGGCTTCAAGCTGATCTTTCGCCGTTTGGAGGTCCCAGCATTGCGTTGATACATGCCAGACTGATCCGCATCCAAGCATCGACCGCTGGCCCAGGTCCTGAGCCTTTCCACCGATTCGGCCGCGGTTCGTGCCACGGGCACCACGTTCTGAGCGGCAGCCGTCAGCGGCACATCGAGCAACGCTGCCAGACGGCAGCAGGACCTGATCTCGGCACCGGTCCACTCTTCGTCATTGGGCTTGGCCTGGTTGGCATCCAAACCAAACGTATCCAGATGGATGCTCCAGATCCGTTCACGCTGCTCCTTCGACGGAAGGTCCAAGAAGAAGATTCCGTCGAACCTTTCGGCCCGACTGAACTCCGGCGGCAGTTTCGTGATGTCGTTGCATGTGCAAACCACGAACACATCCGACTGATGATCGTTGAGCCACGTCAGGAACGCGCCAAAAAGTCTGGCCGTCACGCCGCTATCCGATTGACCGGAACTGGCCACGCCGCTCAGCCCTTTGTCGAGCTCGTCAAGGAAGCACACGCAGGGCTCCATCGCATCAACGATTCTTAGAGCTTGGCGGATGTTCCCTTCGGTCTGCCCCACGAGCGATCCCATGAGAGTCCCAATGTCGAGACAGAGGGTGGGACGATTGGTCTCATTGCCCAGGGCTTTGGCGATCGCCGACTTCCCCGTGCCCGGAACTCCCAGCAGCATCACCCCACGGGGCCGGCGTAAGGGATCTTGGTTTCCTTGCCTCCGCATGGCGCGGAGGCAGAACGACTTGAGGGAATCCAAGCCCCCCAGGTCGTTAAATCGGTCGCCGCCCCGATGCAACGAAACGAGGCCGCTTTTCTTGAGCATTTGGCTCTTCAGCTCCCACACCGTCTCAGGACGAATGGCCTGGTGTCGCACCAAGCTCAGGCTAAATGCCCCTTCGGCCTCATAGCGGGTGAGCCCACTGGCCGCATCCAGCACGGTAGCCAGACCATCGCCCTTGGGGAGCTCTCCGTCTTCGGTCGCGACCCCCGTGGCAATCTCCTCAAGCTGATCGCGAGTAGGCAATTCATGCTCGATGACGACGAACAGCTTCTCCAGTTCGGTAGGGATTTGCACCACGGGCGACAGGATGACGATGAACGTGCGATTCTGCTTCCCCTGCTGGATCTGCCGGGCGAGGTTTTGCACGACCTCGGCGGACTGGAGAAAGCGATGGAAGTTGGTGAGCACCAGCATCGCCGTGCCTTCATCACTGGAAAAGGCGTTGATTGAACGAATAGCGGCCAAAGGGTCACTGCCGTTGGTATCGACCTCCTCGGCGCGGCCGGCGACTTGCAGCCCTTGGGCGATATCCCAGGTCACAAGATCCCAACTCTCGGCCCGACTCAGCTTGGCAATCTCAGCCAACGCATCTTCGTGTTCGTGGCTTTCAATCCACAGGCCGGTGAAGCAAGCACTCACGTATTCGAGCAAGGTAGTTGCAAGGGGCATGGACTTCTCCAGAAAGGATTAAATGGTTACACAACATCGCATCGCACAGATTGAAACTGTGAAGCCTGCGTTAAAGTGAGACCAGCCGTAACGAACTGTCAGTTGGCGTCAAGAATAGACGTGCGTTTTGTCCCGGCCACTCTTCATCAGCGAGGACGGCAATGTCTCCTGCACCCGAGTCGGTTGAACAGGTAATCGAGCAGTTCTTTCCTGGGGGCTTCACTGTGCGCGACGAAGCCAACGCACTCGCTGCCTGGGCCTTTCGCAACGGGCCATTGGAAGACCTGCACGCGGGTGAGCACTCACCACTGCTGGAAGATAAGCGGTATAGCCGGATCACCGATCAGGAGATGAAAGAGCTAATGCTCAGTGCGTGCAAACAGATGGAACGCCTGCTCCGGATGAAGCAGGACAATCCGGACGTATACTGGCTGAAGCTCATGGAATATGCCCACAGCTACTGCCGAGACTGGCAGCGGTGAGCAGAGTACGCGTCAGTTCTGCTGATGCTGTTGCTCGGCCTGCTGTACGGAGTGGAACTCCGCGGTCAGCGATTCGGCGATCCTCTGCCCCAATGCCTTTTCGATGAATTGGCTGGCCTGCTGGCACTCTGCGCCGGCAAAGCCTTTGGTTTCCACCTTGGTTTCACCGGTGGGCGATACGATAACCTCGATGAGCTTCATGCTGCACCTCCAGCGACCTGGATGGTCAGCTTGATAGATCCGTCGGCGAGTTGCTGCTCGGTAACAGTGTTGCCCCCGCGCCGCGCCTCAAGGCGGGCCTTCTCAACCGCATACATTTGTAGAAAGAGGTCGAGGTGCTTTTGGTCGCCCCAGCGGCCCTTATAGTTATCGAAGTGGACGTGGCCGGACATTGGGTCACAAACCACCGGGTAGAGCCAGTCAGGCAGTCGCACTGCGACGCCAGTGACATCGCCTGAGAAGAGGGTTGTCTTGCCCGAGACGGGCTCCGGCTGGTTGAGGCGGCGACAGGCGGCGGCGATGGCCGCTGGATCACGCACCTCGGTTGTGATTGTGACAACGTGTGACAAGGTAGCTTCTCCGGCTATTGTGAAGGGGGTTCTGGATCAGAACGGTTGCCACCCAAAGACGGCGGATCGAGTCCAGGGCAACAGTCGTCTGAACCGGGAAGTGCGCGAATATGTTGCTTGGTTAACAATCTCGGTTCCTCCGCGATGATCTCATGGATCAGTAACTCGCCGAGAATTGCATCCGCTTCATTGTTCTTCCGCAGCCCGAACAGCAGGGACAGACAGAATCCGATAGCCAAAATTGCAACAGCAATGGCCCCCACTGCCTGAATAGCCGGTACGAGCATCGATTCCGTCCGCCGATCTTGGGCGATTTCTTGGCGTTCTCCCTCGAGCTGATTCCATTGCTCGCCTAATCTGGACCGCTCAGCTTGCAACTCTTGGTGAACCTTGACGATCTCGCGGCGGGCTTCAGAATCAGCCTCGACGAGTTCGCGGCTTCCTTCCGCAACTTGGTTGGTCACCTTGGCCATCTCGGTGTTCTGCTGCGCCTGTCGATTGGCCGCTTCGGTCGCGACCTGCGCAACTCGTTCGTCGCTATTGCAGCCACCGATCGCGATGGCCAGGATCGCAGCGAAGATCATGACCCAAGAATCATTTATGTTTCTCATCTTGCCTCCATCTTTTGAGAATCAGTTTAAGAAGTTTCTCCAGCGCCCGCCGCAATTGCACTTGATGAACTAGCGCAAACACGGTGAACACCAATGCCAACCCTAGGCTGGCCAATAGCAGAACATGCATCAGTCGGCTCCATAGCAATGTTGTGGTAGCTTTTGTGGTTGCGATCCCGCGCATGCACCTTCTCAAGCAAATAAAGTCCCGGCGCCACATCGGCGACCTGCCTGTGTCGCGCTCATGCAATCATCTCAATAACATGGCGCGTAATTGCCAGGTTCTTTAGGTGAGCGAGTACGCATGGGTTGTAGCGGAACTGAGACGGACGAAGAGCTTGATACGGGGTGGTTCCCAAACCCAATGCAAGAAGGGTTGATTGGAGTTAACGGGACTGGCGGCCGCCGGGTTCATTGAGATTTCGCTTGGGGCTCAATGCCCTCTTCCGTCATGTCGTCGGTCATCGCGTGATCATCACGTTCTATTCTTGCCTTTGCGGTGACACGTTTGCTTGGCCGCCGCTTTGGGATTGGAGGTGTGCCAGCCAACCTCACCGCCGCATGTCGTGCAACAGTCTCAAGCAGGCGATACAGAGGCGTGCCGGGCAAGACAGGAGCTTGCGCCAATTCACGGCGATTTCTACTTCGAGGATGGGATTTGCTCATGACGAATTCTCCTGGTTTCCTTCCCTAAGGCCAACAAAAAAGCCCCAGCAGTTTCCTGCCGGGGCAATGAAGGGTTTGAAGTGCTTTTAACACGCGTTAGAGTTCTGGCTGCGCGTAGCCTTCCAAAGGCTCAAAACGGTACTTCGAGTTTTTGTGTCGACGCAGTTTCGGATAGTCGCTTGGCGGCTCGCGGAGCACAATATACGGGCTGGAAAGCCCCTGTTCGTGCATGAGCTTATCGAGAGCCAATGCGTCTCCCACGGCAGTCGCTGTGGGACGTTCGGCAATGAGTGCGGCTATCTGAGCATGCGTACGGATTCCGTCATTCAAGCGTGCTGCAACTTCACGGATCTGCTCGCGCTGGGCTGGTTTAAAAAGGTCAATCGTGGTCATGAGGCTCAATAAATCATTCAGGCCAGGCACTCGTGCAGCATCTGCAATGTTGCCCGCCAGATCGAGTTTAACACGCACTCGTGGGAGCAGATGCCCACCGTCGCAGAGGCGGACGAGGTAGACGTGGAACTCGGGCACCAGCAACCGCATCAGGGCGCCGGAGGCTGGGCTATCGCCAAGGAGTTGTTCCAGCTCCGCCTCCAACGCAGCACGCACTTCAGTCGTCGACTTCGGAACGTCAATGCAGCGTCCCCGCAAGCGCTCCAAATCCCCGCGCTCTCGCAGAAGGGCTGACTCGCGTGCTTGCAGAGAATCAAACATCTCTTGCACAAGCGGAGTCGGTCCAAATTGGGCGATTGCTTGTTTCACGTTGTCACGTTCCGTCTGCATGCTGGCTTCCTGACGCGTCAGCTCGGCCCACCGCTCAGGCGATCCGGACGCACGGTCATTTACAGCCGCCTGTACCAACTCACGGTATTGGTCATCAAATCCGTCCAACCGGTAGAGCTGGGTCGTGACGACTTCGACGAGGCGGCGCGTGGCCAGTTCGCCGCTGAAGCCGATAGAATTCCAGCAGTGGTATTCCCTCGCTCCGTTGCACATCAAATTGCCAGTGATGCCATTGCCGCCCCAAACTGTTTGACGCTGGCAATACCAACACTGGGAATGCTGACCAGGAAATCGTGTGCTCTTGCGGCGCACGCCCAGACGCGGATCTGCCCCGTTGCGATTGGGTCGCTTGTACTTCGCATTTGCCGCGGCCAACAATGCAATCAACCCATCCTGGAACTCCGGTTCCAGATGCTTGAGATGAGGGTAGCAAAGATACTGTGGACCCTTAGGGTTTTTTACGGAACCCCGGCGGCCCGACTCGTGGTTCTTGATCGTATGCATAGTGCCACGACTTGGACGGCCGCTCAACAAGCGGTTGCAGAAGTAACGCCGCACCATAGCACCATTCCAATTTGTTCTCCGACAGTGCGGGCCCACGGGCACGCCCTTTTGATTGAGCCAGTCGGCAGTGGCCGTACAATCGAGTGTCTCGTGAAGCAGCTTGGCTGCTGCCACGATATTCTCGTTGGCCGCTTCGTCCAGCTGCCAGTCGTCATAGCACGTGGCCCCTTTGGGCACGATGATTCCGTGGATCGGACGTGCAGACGTTTTGCCTGCTTTAATCCAGCGATTCATCAGCTTGTGTTTTAACCGCAGAGAGGTGTGGGCACAGTGTCGGACGTGATCTGAACACGCGGCTAATGCGTCTTCCTCCCATGTCGGCTTATTGGTGTCGATGCCGTCGTTTGGCGAAATACAACGTACGCCGTGGTCAACTCCAACACCGAGGAGCCGCACAGCTTCGGCACCACGGATCAAACGCCCAAGGTCCTCCATGACCAACAGATCAACTTCGCCACTACGAAGGGCGGCTTCGATCTCGGCCAATACAGGACGATCCAATCGCTCGCCCTTAGCCGTTGTGGCAAAAACACGGTATTCGACGGGGCCAACATATAGCTCAGTTGTTACCTCCTTTCCATGGTCAAATTGATCGTCCAGCGATGCCTCTTTTTGTTTCTGGCACCCACTGATCCGGTTCACAGAGACCACGATTAACTTGTGGCCGTTGCGCGGTGTCAGTGGTGTATCGTCCGAGCTGCGTAACATAGCAACTACCTCCAAGGAGGCGTTGCCAAGCCAGATAGGAATGACACAGTGTGTCAATCACTGTGATAATTCCTGAGAGTACGTGATCGCTGGTGATCGCTTGCAATGCGACCCAAGTCAAACTACGCAAACGACTTGTGCGTGCAAAACATTACAGGACACCAACTTGCGGCGGTGCGGCCATCGAATCCCATGCCCTCCGCTGACGCGTAACTCTAGCCCCCGCACAAAGTTGCGGGGGCTTTTTTCTGCGCTCGCAGTCGCGAAAACCGCGCGCACTCGCATCGCAAATGTAGCCACTTTGTAGCCAAACTCGGACTTCCGATACACTGGACACGAGTGGATGGCCAAGTACGTTGGCGAACGCCCGCATGGCGGACGTGAGAAACCAACGGCAAACTACGATGGACGCAGATGCGGCCTATAACGGGCGGCGGCGCTCGGATACCTACCTGGGGACATCCAATCGATGGCTGTCCCCACGCGATCCCGCTTATAAACCACGCGCTCCTCCCCCCGAGATCGAACACCCAGGCAGCATTTTCCTGAACTTTTCCGCGCCCGCGCGCGTCACTTGGGTGCCTTGAACTACAAGCGACTCCAATTGCTTGAGCCCCGCAAGTTCGCTGAGCCCCGCATCGGTGACGGGGTTGCCGCCAAGGTCCAGTGTGCGAAGTTGCTTGAGCCCGGCGAGCTCGCGGAGACCTGCGTCGGTTATTCCTTCGCCAATGAGTTCCAGCATCCGCAGTTGCTTGAGTCCGGCTAGATGCTTCAGTCCCGCGTCGGTCACGTTCGTCCTGTTAAGGTTTAGATATCGCAGTTGCTCAAGCCTGGCCAACTCCGCCAGCCCGGTATCTGTCACGTTGGCCTCATCGAGGCTCAGCACTTGCAGTTGCTTGAGTCCGGCCAGTTCCTTGAGGCCCGCGTCTGTGACTTTGGTCCTGCTGAGGACTAGAGTCTGCAGTTGCTTGAGTCCGGCCAGTTCCTTCAGCCCGGCATCCGTCACGTTGGTGTTGGACAGGCGGAGTGATTGCAGTTGCTGAAGCCGACCCACAGCGTTGAGCCCCGCGTCCGTCACTCTGGTTTCGCCGAGGCTGAGCATCTGCAATTTGTGAAGTCCACGTAGCTCCTTCAAACCGGCATCCGTGACTCGCGTGCCGTGGAGTAGCAAGCTCTGCAGGTGTTTGAGCGCGGCCAGTTCCTTCAAACCGGCGTCTGTCACATCGGTGCTCATCAGGTTCAAGCTCTGCAGGTGGCTGAGGCCGGCCAGGTGATGTAGCCCCACTCCCGTCACTTTGGTGCCCCAGAGTTCCAGCGAATGCAGTTGCTCTAGACTGGCCAGTTCAATGAATCCGGCGTCCGTCACTTTGGTTAGAGCGAGGTCGAGCGTCTGCAACTGCTTGAGTCCCGCCAATTCCTTCAGTCCCGCCGCCGTCACGCTCGTATTGGTAAGGTTGAGAAACTGCAGTTGCTTCAGTTCCGCCAGCACTTTCAGCCCAGCGTCGGTCACCTGGTTGCTGTCGACGAGCAGCTTCTGCAGTTGCTTGAGCCCAGCCAGCTCGGTGAGCCCGGCGTCCGTCACTTTGCCTCCAATGAGGTTCAATATCCGCAGTTGCTTGAATCCGGCCAGTTCCTTCAGCCCAGCGTCTGTCACGCCTGTGTTCATGAGGGACAAGCCGAAGGCTTGCTCAGGAGGCGGCAACGTGCCAAGCACCCCCAACTTCCACCGCCAAAATAGAAACGCCGGCGCTTTGCCTGCCCGACCTTTTTCACCCGTCTCGAAATCGGGAAACTCGTTTGAGCCCAGCGTCATCCAGCCGACCCTGGCCCCAGCCTGTTCCCATGCGGCCACGACGTGCGCCGGCAGTGGCGCCGGCTTGCTCTCTTGTGCCGATGCCACACCGGGCCGCGCGCAAATTAGCGAAACCGTGGTCACCAAAGCTGCCATTATTTGTCGCATGGTCTCTCTTCCTGACGAGGGAGAACAGGGACAGCCATCCTCGTCGATGGCGGGTGAACGGGGACAGCCAGCCTTTCGGGATTGTACTCAAGAATGACGAACGCCCCAGCATTTTTCAAGCGCAAGCCCCGGTTTGCGGGTGCTGAAAGCTTCTCGTCTGGGTGGTTTGGCAGGCAGGTGCGGCCTATTACGGAGCGCTGCTATATTGATTGGCGGGCACCAGTTCGAATGGTTCGTGCCGGAGGTCTCTATGAATCGCATGATTGTGGCAGCGGCGTTAGTGGCCGGGTTACCAAGTATCAGCATTGCCCAGCAAGCGCGACCGTCGGAATCAGCGCTATCTGGTCGCATCGAGCTTGATGCCCACGAGCACTGCTTCATTGCGCGGTTTTTTCTGAAAAATAATGGCAAGACGGATACTGAGGTTCTCTGTGGTGGGATGAACGGTATGTCTGTCGTACCACGTTTCAAATTGGACCTGATGACGATCACACCGCCGACTTATCTACTTCCGCCGCGCCGTCGAGAAGACCCAAAGACGATAAAATTGCCGGCGGGGAAGGAAGTGCTGTACGGAACATTCACAATGGGTTACCCGCCGCCTTTCCGAGCGACGCATGATCGAGAAAGAGAAGAGAGCATTTCGGCGTATATCACCTTTTCGGAACGAAGGGAAACTGTACGGACGGAATCGCAGCGACTGAAGATTCCGGCGCCGAAGGCCCACGCAAATAACGATGACAGGTCCACGGATTGACCGACCCCGACCCCTCGCTGGGGAATTAAGTGAACCTTACTGCTTCGGCACGAGCGTGATCTCAACGTGGGAATGCCCACGCGCTCCTGAACGACCTTCGGTCACGCCGGCGGCTAGCAGAAGCGAAACCGATGGATTATTTCTTCTTGCGAAGTTCCCACTTCGCGCCAGTCAGCACGTATCGGACGCTCGCGTTGTGAAGATCTTCACCCGCGGCCACGGGCAATCCCTCGCCGAAGGGCTCCCCTTTTCGATAACGGAAAACTGGAAGGTCATATCGCTTCGTGAGCTTGCCGCGGACGAACACGGGCGTGTGATTATTAGACGGCAGATCGGAACCATCGCGGACATCGAGCCACACCCGCTGCCCGTTAACCAACACCGAGTCCCCGTATTTACCTCCATAGTTGCTGGTTTCGCCCGCCGCCTGAACCTGCTTGTCCAACAGGTTGTCCCACGGATAGGACAGCACGTGCGTGTCAGGCGGAGTTGAAAGGCGCGGCATCTTTTCAATTTGCTGCCAGGCATAGGACAGCCTCTGCCGAGGCAAGTCACGGAGGGGAAGTTCGGATTTCCCGCTTACCAGCTTTTCCAGGTCCGGCGGCAGCGGCCCGGTCCGCGCGTAGTTCTCCGCGATATAGCCCAAGGCGATCGCTGCACTGTCGGAAATAATGTTATCGGAGTGCGACTGAAATCCAGTAAGAGTGTCCAGGATATCGCGATTGAGTTGCTGCGCCTTTGGATCGCTCGTGTGAGGCTGATAGACGGCCGACAAGTGAATCGTCGCGCCAGACCTATAGATTTTGATTGGGCCATTGATGATCGACAGCAGCAATTCGAAGTTCTCTCGCCCATGTTCGGGATACGCGCAGAGCTTCAGCACGCGTGCATCAACAACATTGTGGTGAATTTCTCGGCCTTCCTTAATGTCCTGTCGCAACGAATCATAGTGCGCATTGTATCGCAACGGAGACGGTTCCCATCCCCACTTGAGAAGCCTCCTTTGTAAAAGGCCCTCGCAGTGGTCGGCAATAATTTTCTTCTGATTAGGAGCGGTGTAAATCGCCCACAGATGGGACAAGCCCATCGGCCGGCTGAGGGTTGGCGCGAGTTTGACTTGCGTCCAAGTGCCCTCCGGATCATCAAGTAAATCAAGACAGTGCCCTTGCAGCTCGGGATCGGCGCCGTAAGCGTTGGCAAGCACTTGTCGAAGCTTCTCGGCTGGTTCCCGGATATTCCACAAATCGAAGTACTTACGGCGGCGAGCAATGGAAGGCTCATCAAAAGCCTTCAATTGCTCAAATCCCCAGAGGCCAAAGGGCCGCCACCCGGTGCCGCTTTTGGACAGATGCGCCATAACCTTCACTCCATCCTTTGGTGGAGACTCTTCCCAATTTTCAAGGGGTTCGAACGGGATCGTCAATTCGCGGGCATTCCTGTCCATTTCCCCGGGCCGCAGCACCTCGACGACTTTCAATTGAAAACGATATCCCTTCTTGGTCTGGCCCTCTTCCTGAGGCTGTTCCACGGGTCGGACATCGTGGATCTCTCCCAACACGATGGTTACCTTGTCGGAGGCCAAGTCGGTGAACTGTGGAAAAGCAAATCCGGCTGCGGCGAATGACGGGCAATGGAACACAAGTACCACAATCGGTAAGCCGATTGCGGTTAAGGTACGGATCATATTTACGTGTCTCCAACTGTCATTTACTATAAGCCTGGCGCCTGAGCCAAGTAATCGGCCTCAAACCCTTAATGTACCAGGGGTGCAACGCCAGTAAACGGTTACGTCACCACAGCCGCCCGCTTTTTCCTGGCCGGCTTCTTCCCCAGCACCGAGTCCAGTTTACCAGCCGCCTCGAGGCCCATCGTAGGTAGGACATGGCTGTAGATGTCGAGCGTGATGCCGATCTGCGAATGGCCCAGGCGCTCCTGCACCACCTTGGGATGCACGCCCGCGGCCAGCAAGAGCGAGGCCGACGTGTGCCGGAGATCGTGGAACCGGATGTCGTGCAGTTTGGCCGCCTTCAGAATTGGCTTGAACACCTGAAAGTGAAAATGGCTGCGACGTAGCGGCCCGCCCGTCGAGTTGCAGAACACCCAAGGGACTTGGCCCAACCCCTCATCGGCCATTCGAAGACGGTGGGCCTTCAATTCGGTCACCACCGTTTTCGGAAGATCGGTTTTACTCACGGCGTTCGACCAGGGGGCATGGCCTTGGTTCGGTGTGTCGCCGTCATTCCGCCTTGAAAATGAAATCCCATTTGCCCGTGCATCTTCCGTTGCACCTTCTTCTCCGCGGAATGTCACTATGTCCCTCGCTTCCGTCGATGCCCCCGCTTGTAACGGGTGATCCTTTTCCCGTACCTTTTGCTCATGGCCAGTGGTTCCTGTTTGAAAGAATGGAATCAGGCGACAGAGTTTTACCGCGGCGGAAGGGGCGTTCACAGGCATCTCCACGGGTAAAGGAAACACCGATCATGCCTTCATTGATGTCCCAATCGCACGGCAAGGTGCTGGTGATCTATTTCACCGAAGCTAAGATTCTGGAAGAAGCTACGCTGCAGGGGATCGGCCGCGAGTTGATGGAGTTTGCGGCCCGCTGCGACTCGCAGCAAATGCTGCTGAATTTCGAGAACGTGAAGTTCATGTCGTCGGCCATGCTCGGCAAGCTGGTGCAGTTGAACAAGAAATGCAAGGAAGACAAGATTGACCTGAAGCTTTGCTCGATCGCCGAGAGCCTGATGGAGGTTTTTAAGTTGACCCGGCTCAATAAAATCCTCGATATCCACTCCGACGAAGAACGGGCGCTGAAGGCGTTTGGCAGCAAGGGATTTTTCGTGTAGACGGGAATAGCCGCAAGGCAAGAAAGTTGAACCACAGAGGCACGGAGGACACAGAGGCGGGCAGAATGACGCATGTCGAAGTGTGAATGACGAAGCTCGAGCAATACATGCTCATTCGTCATTCGGATTTCGACCTTGGGCCTCTCAACGGATGCATTCACTTGGGAAGTTGTCCGGAAAGTTTCGTGAGCTTGGGTGTACTCGCGATTTGCTGCTTGTCGGCAAACACCCGCAGACCCTGGCCTTTGCCATATTTGTCGCCTGTTTTGTCCCAGAGGATGGTCAGAATGTGGCCATGATAGAGTACGTGATCGAGACAAAAGTAATCCCATTGGTCTTCGGGAACGAGAGGATTGACGATGACTTGGTCGCCGTGATCGGGTCGCAGGCCAACCAATCCGGTGATAATCAGATCGTTATAGGTGGAATGATTGTAGTCCTTGCCGCGCTCGCGCCCTCCTTTGCCGGAGTCCCAAGTGCCTCGATTCCATGTCTTGAGCCGGGTTCGCGACAGCCAGTCGCCCGTGACCGGGTTGAGGTTTTCGTCAATCCACGGAACAATCTTGCCGTCCTCGCGCGTGCGTCGATGTGATTGGGTGTAGCGCGACAAGATCTCGAAGTAATCGCGCTTGTTAATTGCTTGTTGCTCATAGTTATTCAGCACGTTGGCCATCGCCGTGAGCGTGACGCTGGTGGCATACGGCCAACTCGGCCCATTCCACTGACATTCGTGCCCGGTGTAGTTGAGCTTAAATCCGGGGTGTCGCTGTTCCGCGCTCGTCGGGCCGAAGGGAGCCAGGAAACCCTGTGGATCCATAAGCTGACGCCAGGCTTCTTCATATCCCTGTTTTTCGTCCGGGAGATTGAAATACCAAGGGGTCAGCCCATGTTCCTCTCTCACGTCCGCCAGCTTATCAGCGAGTTTGAACTTGCCGCGATTGTCCTTCGCTCGGCCGAGAACTTTGAAGAATTTCGCCTCGGGATCCCAGAGTTTCGATTGCACCAGTTGCTTGAGGGCAGTCCCCTTCGAGCGATACTTCTTGGCGAGGTCGGGCATTTCAGCGAATTCCGCCATCTGAGCGATGGCTAGAGCGTCTCCATACATATAGCTGTTGATCGTGGCCCGCAGGCCGCTGCCGCCGATCGACACTTCCATGCCGTCTGCGCCGTCATCCTGCCAAAAGAGACCGCAAGGATCGAGTCGTTCTCGTTCCCACCCCTCATAATTGCGGACCAGATCGGGCAGCAAGTTCGTCGCCAAGGCCGTGTTGCCAGTCACCTTGGAACGTGCCCAGATCGAGTCGGCCGCCCAAAAGCTGTAGTCCCGCGGCTTTCCCCCTTTGCGAAACCAGAAGATGGAATAGTCGTCTAGAACTTTTGGATCGTGGAGCCAGCGCCCCTCGTAGAGATGGTGCCCTGCCGGACAATTAATCGTGTTGTACTTACCCGACCAACTGACTTTCGGCAGAAACTCCGTCACCACAAAGCCGTCTGGCGTCTTCTTGATGTGCTTGCGATAGGTCCACCAACGGAAGTAGTAGGTTTCTTCCATGTTCTTGTCAGGACATTCAAACAGCGGGATATTCCCCGCCAGGAACTCTTCAGCTTTGCTGTTGGGGAACAAATTGATGTAAAGTTCGTCGTCGTCCTGGTTGAACCGGTTGAAGTAGCGATGAAGGCTATCCGTTGAGAGTATGAAGTAGGCGGGCGCGCTGGCAGCTTTGCCCCCCGCACTTTCTGGAGGAGCTGCTTCGCACCGATCGGCGAGAAGCGGGGCAATGGCCGCTACGACGAGAAAAATGAAAGCTGGGGCGTTTTTCATGGCATTACCTGTCTGAAGTTTCCTTGACCCAAACCGTCATGGCTCCCTTGTTCCGATTTGCCCAGGCAAAGTAGGGGATGGCCGTCATCTCCACGGGGGTTTTCCCTTCGGCGAGAGCCGAGCCCTGAAGGACGGTGACGCCACCGAGGAAGTCTGGGCGAGACATAGCACGAAGTCCGGCCTTGCTGGACACCGCCAGCCGAAAGAGATCGACACCCGGCTGATCCGACGCCTCGACGCAATACACGAGCGGGCCGCGCATCAGCGCTACCTTCCCCTGGTTCTCCTTGACTTTGTCATGTGCGTACACACGCTGGATTGGCATCGGCAGTTCCAGTTCGACTACGTCGCCAGCTTGCCAGCGGCGCTGGAGGTGGACGTAGCCATCCTTTTCCGGCGCGGCATCGATTTCTGCACCATTGACCTTCAGTCCTATCTTTTGCGGCTTGGAATCCGCGGTGCGATAGAGATCGCTAGGAACAGGTTTTCCTTGTACCCAACCTGGAATCCGCAGGCAGAGTGCGAATTCCGACGCTGCCTCAGGCGTAATGTTGAGGCGAATGCTTCCGTCCCAAGGATACTCGGACTGCTGAATGAGTTTCACCGCAGTGCCGTCCGCCAACTTGAGTTTGGCTTCGCCAGCAACATACAGATTTACCAGAATCTTCCGCTTGCCCTGCGCATAGACCAGGCCCCCGATTTGCGGAATGATGCGGCAGAGGTTCGTCGGACAGCAGGAGAGGCCAATCCATGACTTGCGCGAATGACCCGTTCGGGTGGCCAGCGGGTTTTGATAGAAGAACCGATCCCCGGACAGAGACTGCCCCGAGAGTACGCCGTTGTAGAGGGACAGCTCTAACACATCGGCGTACTTCGCTTCTCCTTTGAGTAGTGCCATCCGATGTTGCCAGAGCACATTGGCGATAGCGGCACACGATTCACAATAGGCGGATTCATTGGGCAACAGATAAGGATCGCCAAATCCTTCGTCGTCATGCTGTCCTGTGCCGACGCCTCCTGTGACATAGATTTTTCGGCCCACGACGTCATTGAAGATTGAATCGAGCGACTTCATGTAATCCGTAGTATTGGAGAATCGAGTGACGTCGGCCATCGCGGAATACATGTACCCCGCCCGCACGGCATGGCCAATGGCCTCGTGTTGGTCCACGACGGGCTTGTGGTCCTGCATCCGGCCGTTGCGCCACCTCAGTTGGGCACGAAAATGGGCGCGGCGCTGGTCCGCAGTGAGTTCCCCTTCCGGCTTGCGGGGCGGGACGACGGTGGCGGGATCTAGCGGTTTGCGCTCGGTTCCATGCTGACAGCCACGTTCGTCGAGGAAAAACTTTGACAAGTCGAAATATCTTTGCTCACCTGTGGCGCGATAGAGTTTAACCAGCGCCAGTTCCACTTCCTGATGCCCATCCACGTCATAGCGTTTGGAAGGGCCGAAGACGGAATCGATGTGATCCGCAAAACGCTTCGCCGCGTTGATCGCCTTGGGATCGCCGCTGAGGCGGTTCTGCTCAACGGCCATCTCAAAGAAATGCCCCGCGTTATACATCTGGTGTTCCAAACGCAGGTCATCCCAGCGCTTGTCGAGCCCGTTGACGATGAAATAGGAGATGAGGAAACCGTCCTTCTGTTGAGCGGCGAGAATGCGGTCCACGATATTATCGACGCGCCGGCTCAATGCCTGGTTAGGGTAGTGAGCCAATGAAACGATCGCCCCCTCCAGAGCCTTGTACAAATCCGAGTCAAAGGCATGATGCCCCCGTAGCGGTCCATCGAAGCGGCCAGCCGCCTTGTCGAAATTAGTGACGTGTCCATCCTTCTCAAGTTCGTCGAGCGCATGCGGAATCGTTACGGCGCTGTTGATCTTCAGGCGTGGCCCCCAAAACCCGCCAATCACCTGAACCTGCTCGTGCGGGACTTCTTTCAACCCGTGCAGCGGTTGCGGATCGACGCCCCACACCCGGTCTAGCATGTGCTCCATATGCGGATCGTGAGTGTGCAGTTCGCCTCGATCAAATGGGAAGAAATCGTTGCGCGAGAAAAAGGCTTCCGTCGATTCGGCGAAATATTCTCTGGCATTGGTCATGCCATAGGCCTGTTCTTTGCGGTTAGGCCGGCCGTCCCCCCAGGTGCGTTCGACGTTTTCATAAGACTTGCCCGCCTTGGCACGTTCATAGGCGGCCACAATATCGGGCTGCTCAAAGCCCAGCACCCGATCGTGATAGGCATGCGCCAGTTCATGCAGCGCAAAGTTGGGCATGCGCTTCGTTTCTTTCTCGAAGATGCGCACATTGGTGAACTCCACGCATTTGGCCATCGCCGGGTTTCGCCCATTTTCGCGCAGCCAGCCAGCGTCGGGATGATATTCAGCACGCGGCTGCACGCCAGGGTATTCTGGTGAAATCCACAACGGCACCTCACGCAACTTCGATACAGCGCCGGCCGGCACGACACGTACAATCTCGGCCAGTTGCCGTTCCAAAAGCTTCAAAGCCGTTTCGGTGGCGGCGGCCTCGGTTTTCAGCAGCGCCTTACTGACATGCACCGTCCAGCCGTCGATCTGTTTTGTCTGATAGCCGCCTACAGATTCAGTGCCAAAGGCAGTACCAGCGCAGGTGGCAATCAGTGCTACAATCAACCACAATAGTTTCATGCGGACTTTTCCACTTCGAAATGTCGCCAATGCTCTGGCAACGGGACAATGTTTAAGTTTTCATTGTAGCCGCTCGCATGGGTGAGTGTAACGAACCGGACTCAGTTGATCCTTCCCGTGAAAAACCTGATGAAAACCTGCCCAGTCCATGCTGCAGACCATCGCAAATGCTTGCACACTACAGTAGGCAGCCTGCCAATCACGGCGGCCTTGTGCGTTGCCTGGTTCGCCATCACTTCTTGGGGTCTGGCATCCGGCCAAATTCCGGTCGCACCGACTCCCAAGGTCCTCGATCCGCGACTGAAGATTGAACTGTTCGCCCAGGAGCCACAGATTGTCACTCCCGTGGGGATCGTAGTCGATTCTCGCGGCCGGGTGCTGGTGATCGAAAGCCACACGCACTTTCGCCCACCAGGCTACGCTGGCCCACCGGCCGACCGCATCCGACGCCTGGAGGATACTGACGGTGATGGAAAAGCCGACCGGTTCGAGACCTTGTATGAAGGCTCGGTAGCCACGATGGGTCTGGCGCTTGAGCCATCGGGGTCGCTCCTGGTTGCCACTCGCGGAGAGTTGTTCCGTTTGTCCGCTGCCGATGGCGATGCCAAGGAGCAAAAGAAGACCTCGCTGGCGAAGCTCGATACCAAAGAAATCTACCCTCATAACGGGCTCAGTGGCGTGGCGGTTGACGCATTGGGGAACATTTACCTTGGCATGGGTGAAAATCTCGGAAAGCCATTTCGCGTCGTAGGGAGCGACGACCACGCTCTCTCGGGCGAAGGGGACGGCGGAAGCATCTTTCGCCTTCGCCCTGATGGCAGCGGACTGGAACGCTGGGCCAGCGGTTTTTGGAACCCGTTTCATTTGACGTTTGATGCGTTCGGGCGTTTGCTGGCGGTCGACAACGACCCCGATAGCCGGCCCCCGTGCCGGTTGTTGCACATCGTCGAGCACGGCGACTATGGATACCGCATGCGCAACGGCCGGCAGGGACTGCATCCGTTTACGTCCTGGTTCGGCACATTGCCTGGAACGCTGGGGATCGTGGCCGGCACAGGCGAGGCTCCCAGCGGTATCCTGGCGTATGAATCGGACAACCTACCGGCAGAGTATCGAGGTGACCTGCTAGTAACGTCATGGGGCGACCACGATATCGAGCGGTTTCACCTGCAACCTCGCGGAGCGACTTTCCAAAGTGTGGCGCAGCAGGTGGTTGTCGGCAACGACCGCTTCCGGCCGGTGGGGATTGCCACCGCGCCGGACGGTTCGATCTACATCACGGACTGGGTAGAGGCTTCATACGCGCTGCACGGTAAAGGACGCATCTGGCATTTGAGGGCGGCGAAGCCGGCGGTGGCAGAGCGCCCATCAGAGCCAAAATCTGCCCTCCTGTCGGCTGACCGGAGATTGCGCGAAACGGCGGCAAGGAAACTCATTGCCCAGGGCGCGCCGGGTATTGCCGTGCTGAACGAGCAGATTCGTAGCGGTTCCGATCCACGGGTCCGCGCGACGGCTGTCATGGCACTTGCAGCGGCGGGAAAATGCGATCGAACAAATGTCGCCGCTGCGCTTCTCGATTCGGACTCGGGTGTGCAGACCCTGACGATCGAGTTAGCCTCAAAAGCCATGCTTGATCCCGTGGCTCTCGCTGACGGTGCAAAGTCGCCCGAAGTTCGAGCAGCCGCGATTCGACG
>JAIOPX010000202.1 GCA_021413705.1 Planctomycetota bacterium
GGCGGCTCGAATCGCCTGTTCGCTTCCCTCGAGCTCCAACCCTGCCACCGGAATGTTTCCGACGAGCGGAACATTGGCCATGCCGTCTTCGGCAACGCGAAGCGGCACGGTCACCATTTCGTCGTTGGCCACTCCAGAGCCGACGGTCACCTGCAACACGTCTCCCCGTTCGATCAGCTCACTGCTGACGGTGTCTCCCGCCAGGCGGGAAAGATCGAGTTCCTGAACATTGGCAACCGGCGGCGCTTGGTAAACCGTGGGCAAGCGGTGGGCGCGGATGACATTGCGAACGCATCCCATCGGGCCAAGGATCAACAGAATCGCCGAAAATTTCAAAACCAGTTGGCCCATCGATCTCGCCTTGCGCGTTCCTCCTGTGTGCCAGTGGCTACCTCTTGAGGTCGGCTGTCCAGAGTCATGAGGCAGAAAACAGGGCATAGAATCTCTGCGCAATGCCACCGCCTCGACGGAGACGTTTGGCTGGAATCAGGGAAAGCGAAGAAAAGCCCGCAACAAGGCAGCGGTTAGTACCAAACTCTTTGCACAGCAGTCAACGTCACTCGTATCGGCAAGCTGTTCCGCTCGCGCTGCTGTCAGCTTCCGCTGTCGTTATTCTGCTGGGCGAGAATGATCGGCACGCCTGCACCCACGGCAATGATGCCGCCGATGACCAGTGGATCGGCCAGCCAGTATTTCATGGGGTTGTACTGCCCGACGACGACATCCTGGCTCGGCACCATCAAAATGCCCTGCGATGCACCCGGAGGCGCAGTGCGGTTGGCCCACACACGGTACATGGCCGACTTGCCGCCACTACTGACGTGATAAGTGCCGCCGCGAACGGAATCGAACCGGAAATTGCCTGCCGGATCGGTCGTGGTCTCGGCGACAACGGTATTGCCGTTTCGCAGTGCGACTGCGGTTTTGCTCAGTCCTGTTCCCTTGGCGTCGACAACCCGCCCGGCCAGTATTCCGCCGGCTTGCAGTTCGACGTCAGTCATCTGGGGAGCGGCCAGAACGGAAGAAGGGGCGGGCGCCGGCCCTTCGGCCCACACGATGGAATTCGACAACAACATTCCCGCCGAAGTTGCGGCCACCAGCAAGCAACGAAATCTCTTGTGCAGAAGCATGACGGAAACCCTCATGGATATGTCGAAAGCGCCGGCGCCGCGCCCCTAGGCTGCGGCCTCCGTGCGAGGTCCGACGGGACCGCGCGAGCGCGATGGACTCGATTCGCAAGACAAGCACCCCGGGCCGCAGCGGTGCGACCGGCGAGGAGGGCGGGATCATAGAGAAACAGCCGAGCCAAGAAAAGCCCAACTCCAAGGCGGAAATAGCCCGCCATGCCAGCAGAGAATGCGCTATCAGGTGAGGGCAGGTATTTCAGTCTGCCTTTCTTCCCTAGCCTGAAGCGCAAGCCTGAGACGCGCACATCACGCCCTCGCTAGCCCGAAGCGCCAGCGAGGGACGTATCAACCACGAGCGCCAGCGAATGAACTACCGCGGCCGCCCGCTTACCCGTTTCTGCACGTCGGTCTCCAACACGCCGAACGCTTGTTCGTGCCGGACGATCGACATCTGCAGCGCGCCCAGCAATCGCTTGGCCGTGTAGTAATTCATCACGGTTCGCTGTGTCAGTTTGATCGGCTGCGTGGGAGTCGCCGCGCCTTGCGTGTTGAGTCCGAAATCGACGATCAACTCCTCGGGAGTTCCCGTAACTCGACAGAAGTTGGTGTAAGTAGCCGCTATCTGGCTATCGTCCGCTTCCATGGGTGTTGGCTGTGGCATCGGAGAGCGGGAACTGTGAGACTTGCCGTTTTCAATCGTAGAGAGTGGATCGTGTTCGATTACTTCGGACATTCTGAGACCCCTTGCGTGAAGAAATGGTCTGGAGACACGGTGATTGCGAATGAGAATTGCCCTTGCGTGAGACGAGTAACTCAAGATACCGCAGTCCATTGGAATTGCAAGATCCGCAGCCCAGATTTCCAAAGTTTCTCGATGGGCGATAATCGAAATCGATTCTCCAAATTGGAAAATTAACTTCCGCCGAAAACTTTATGCTGGATGTCCGGTTCGTGTCCTGTTTCGCGCTTAATAATTCGCTCACGCTATCTTGTGCTCAATAATGCGCGACTGGCCAAAGTGAGAATCTTTATCGAAGAGGGCTAAACTCCTTTGAACTCAACTACTTGCGACCTACAACAAAGAATTATTGAACTTGAACAACGCGTCAGCGATCTCCAGTCTCAGGTTGAGAGGCTGCTCTTGTGGCGTAACTCCTCCCCTTCGCTCAACGGTCTGAATGAGTTCGTCTCGCAACTTCCACTAACCCAACGGGAAAGGACGGTCGTTGTCGAATTTTTGGCCCTGCTGAACGACAAAGAGACCGCCGCCCGACTCGGCAGATCGGTTCAGACGGTTCGAAATCAGATCAATTCGGTCCAGAAGAAGCTCGGACTAAAGTCACGTGAAGAATTGGTCTCGGTAGTCCTCAGTCGAGGACAAAATTATCGTTCATAGTTGAAATAACTATAGACTTCTTTCCCGCCTCGGATATCTTGGCGGCTACTCATCCGGGTTGCAAAACCCGCTTGGGGCAGGTTGGCGGCACTGTCATCTGGGGCGGGGCTATTTCTCCTCACTCGAACGCACAGTGTAGTCCACCCGCACTTTGCGAGATGGATATGTGGCTAAGGAAGGAAATAGTTCGGCCGACGGAGCCGCGAAGCGATTCAATTTTGTGACGGGCGCCGCTGTCGGCTCGGCAATCGAGTATGCCACATCACCCTACCATTGGGCGCCGTATACACTTCAGGCCGACATGGTGGACGACGTCTTGTACATCGTGTACGTGGTGACGACAGGCTCCAGCACGTACACCGATACATTCAAGGTCGATCGCTACGAT
>JAIOPX010000282.1 GCA_021413705.1 Planctomycetota bacterium
GTAACACTTTAGCCGACTGCAGTTGATCTTGGTGCACAGTTGAGGATTTTGTATGAGTATGGCGTTGTTGAATCAGCAAGGACGCCATGCTAGCGACATCCCCACCAGTTTCGATCGGACCGGCGCTGACGGAACAGCAAGCGCGAGAGATCTACGCGCAAGGCGAAGAAGCGGTCGTCTTTGCTCTGTTGCAATTGGCCGTGCAACTGGCGGCGAAGACCGCTCAGGCTGCGGCCACGTCTCACGACACGCCGGCTACCCCTTCGGGAATGAAGCCCATCTTCACCAAACCCACGGTTAAGACTCGCGGCAAGAAGCGGCCGGGACGCAAGATCGGACATCTGGGAAGTCGACGTTCCCCACCGCAACGGATCGATGCTCGTGAGGAACATCGAGCGAAAGCGTGTCCCCAGTGTGGTGGTCCGTTGTGCCGCTGCGCCGAAACGCGCACGCGTTACGTCGAAGAAATTCCCTACATGCAGCCCGTCGTCACCGAGCACACGATTCATCGTGACTGGTGCCCGAGTTGCAAGAAGAAGGTCGAACCGCCCCTGACCACGGCCTTGCCGGGCTCGATGATGGGAAATCGCGTCCTGATTTTCACGGCTTGGTTGCACTATGGCTTGGGCAATACGCTCTCGCAGATCGTGGAAGTGTTCGATTTCCATCTGCAAATGCGGATCACGTCCGGTGGCCTGTTGTGGATGTGGTACCGTCTGGCGGAAATTCTGCAGCCGTGGTACGAGCAGTTGCAGCAAGAAGCGTTGAAGTCGGGTGTGCTGCATGCAGATGAAAGTGGATGGCGGGTGAATGGTAAAACGCACTGGTTGTGGTGCTTTGCTCACAGTCACCTGAGTTACTTCCTGATCGACCGGTCGCGCGGCTCTCCGGCCTTGGCGAAGTTCTTCACGCAAGAATTCGGCGGGACTTTGGTGAGCGACTTCTGGGGCGCTTACAACGCGGTCGCCTGCGCGCTGCGGCAGACCTGCCTGGTGCATTTGCTGCGCGATCTGGAACACACGGAGAAATACAAATCGCCCGGTTCCCACTGGCCGGAATTTGCGAAGTTGCTGCGGCGTCTGGTCGGAGATGCGATCCGGCTGTGGCGCGCGCGGGACGAACTGTCGGCCGAGACCTATGCCTCGCGTCGTCAGCGGCTGACGGCACGCCTGGAGGCTTTGATGGAAAGGCCGTGGAAGGCGGCCGAAGCGCGCCGCCTGATCAAGCGTCTGAAGCGACATCGCGCGGATCTGTTTACGTTCCTGAATCAACCCGGAGTTCCCTTCGACAACAATCTCGCCGAGCGTGCCATTCGTCCGGCAGTGATCATCCGCAAGAACAGCTACGGCAACCGCAGCGAACAAGGCGCCGACATTCAAGCCATCCTGATGAGCATCTTCTTCACCCTGAAAAAACGCGGACACAATCCGATTAACACCGTCTATAACGCGTTAGGGATATATCTGAAAACAGGCCAACTGCCCCCTTTGCCCCCAAGCTCCACGCCAAACGGCTAAAGTGTTAC
>JAIOPX010000283.1 GCA_021413705.1 Planctomycetota bacterium
CAACAGACTCCACCCGCCAGGAGTCATTGAGGCCAAGCAAACGGGCGTAATGCGATGAGAGTGTTTCCATCTCGGCACTCTACCGAATCGTCGCGTCCCTCGGACTGGCCGGTTCAAGCCACGAAATTCCCCGAAGAACCAATTGCTGGGTCGGTAACCTGCACCGCTAAACACCACAGTTCTGTTCACCAGTAAATCACACACGACAATCGAGGACCACGACATGTCCATTCAGAATTCACATTGCGACCAAGCACCGGTAATTACGCGAGCTGCGCTTGTTGACCTCCTCAACGAGGACCTCGCCGGCGAATACCAGGCGATCATCTCCTATGTGGTCTATTCACAGGTACTCAAGGGCGCCCAGTACATGAATATCGCCGCGGAATTGAAAATACATGCTGCCGAAGAACTTCAGCACGCGCTGATCATTGCCGGCCAGATCGACTATCTCGGCGGCACGCCCATTGTTTCAGCGAAGCCGGTCAAAACATCGGCCAATGCCGAAGACATGCTCCGCTTCGACCTGGAAAACGAGAATGAGACGATTCGCCGTTATCGGGCCAGAGTAGGCCAGTGCGAAGCGCTGGGCGAATTCGCGGTGGCCGAGCAGATCCGTGACATTCTGGTGCAGGAGCAAGACCACCAGGTAGCCCTGGCAACCGCACTAGGGATCAAGATTCCCGACGTCGCTAGTTCTGGGGCTGAAAATTCTGGCAAGCCAACGGCTAGCGCTGGGGTTCGACGAAACGATGCCGTAGCAATCCCATCATGACTTGCCTACCGACTGCCAAAAAGCGGGTTTCGCCAGGTAACAAAGGGAGATTTGAAAATGCTTTCCGCCATGATGACCGTGTTCTTCATTTGGTTCCTGGTGGGTGCCGCATCGACGTGGAATCGCAAGGCTGCTTTCGATTTTGCTTACGGCATGGCATTGCTGATTGCGATAGCCTTGGACGCCCACACAACCCCGGCGCGGGCTGCTGAACCGGCGAAACCTGCGACCGCTGAAAATGCTGGCAAGGGTAAAAGCGACCTGGAGTCGGGACCCGTGCATTCGGCCCTCGCGCTGATAGGCGCCGTCGTGAAGACGCGTGGCGGCGAAGAGTTTGGCAGGATTAACGATATTAGCCTGGATATTGGCCGAGGAACCGTGGCCGCAATCCACGTGTTACCAACAACACCGCTCGGCGGCAAACCTGAATCGCTTTCCATGCCTATCACCAAGCTGCAATGGACCAACGCAGGCGGCGACATTGTCGTAAATACGCAACCTGGTACGCCGTCGGCACTTTCTTCCCCCAGTGATCCCGATGACACGAGCCGCGTGGTGCTGTTCTCGACGTTGGGCGACATTCCTATTCACAATGCCCGTGGCGACAAGCTCGGTTATATCAACGACTTTGGTATCGCTCCGCAAAGGGCTCGGATAATGTATGCGGTCATGATCCTCGAAGCAGAGGCTAGCACCGCTGACACGCTCTATCCGATCCCCCTGGCGGCATTTGTCGTACGGGCAAATACCAAGCACTGGATCATGGAGCTGCCCGAAGGGATCCTGGAAAACACACCGACGATTAAGAAGAGTCAGTGGCCCACAACCGTTCCGCTCGCGTGGAGTGAATACGTTAGTGTGCGCTATGGGCACTCACCGACTGGCGGCGTGCAGCTTGAATTGCACGAGAAGAAATAGCGACAAAGATAGGACGGTCAACGGTATGTCCACAATCGCGTGCCCCGTGATGGGCGATCGATGGGTGCAGTGCCGAGCCATTCACGACACCGAAGGCTGAGTGGTCGTGTGCGCCCACCACAACCACACTTGAACCCCCTGATAGCCTCGGCCGGTGGACCTTTTCCATCGGCAACGGAGGCAGTTCATGGGACGTGGTGTGGATCGAAAGAAGCTGGCCGAGTGGCAGCGGCGGCTATCGCGAT
>JAIOPX010000169.1 GCA_021413705.1 Planctomycetota bacterium
TGGATCCGCTATCGCAAGGAATTGCTGGCCGGCGCTTATGGCGAGGTGCTGGAGATCGGCGTCGGCACGGGGCTCAACCTGCCACACTACCCTGGCCAGGTTCGCAAGCTCACCACTGTCGATCCGAATGCCGGCATGAACAAGCGGCTGAGGAAACGGATCGAAGAGCTTGGGATCAAAGTCGATCAACGCGTGCTCAGTGGCGAGAGTCTCTCCTTCGACGAGGCCACGTTCGATTGCGTCGTCAGCACGATGACCTTGTGCAGCATCCCCGACGTGCAGCAGGCACTTGCCGAAGTGTTTCGCGTGCTTAAACCCGGCGGTCGCTATCTGTTCTTGGAACACGGACTGAGCCCGGATGCCAAGGTGCAAAAGTGGCAGCACCGCTTGAACTGGCTGCAAAGACTATGTGCTGGCGGCTGCCGGCTCGATCTCGACGTGCGAGCGGTCGTTGCCTCACAGCCGTTTCGGTCGATCGAAGTAGATAACTTCTATGCGGAACACACCCCGCGGACACATGGGTATCTTTATCGAGGAGCATCTGTGAAAGAATAAAAAAATGCCTCGCCGGCATCATTCCGTCGAGCCGGCGAGGCACATTGAAACGACTACTTGGGTGCTTCCAATGAGCAATCGTCCCAATAGATGGTGGTCGCTCCCGGCCCAGTGCCGGCGTAGTTATCCACCGACCAATTCAGCACGTAGTTGTCATTGCTGATGGTCTTGATCCCGGTCTTGGATATGATCTGCACGTCGTCCTGCTTCAGCCACGTTGCGCCTCCGCTGACCGACGATTTGACATACCATTCGAGCTTGATCCACTTGCCCAGCGGCAAGTATTTCTTCGTGCCCGACTGGTTGTAGGAAACACGCTGTCCCACAATCCAATTGTAAAGGTAGAGATACGCGCCATTGCTGTCCTTGCCGATGTTGATGATCAACGTAGGATCAACAAAGCTCGAAGCTCCCACCGTCTGGCGCTCTTTGTACTGCTGGATGTTGTACCAGGAGCCTACCTTCTGCCAGGGGAAGTTGGTTGGCAAGTACAAATAGGTCGTCGCATACAACTCATGCGGGATCCCCTTGTTGTCCTTGTCGGCCGTGATGAAACATCGCGCTCCGCTGGTTTCATCGGCGGTGATGCTTTGAGCCAGCGCGTAGCGCCCGCTCTTGGCGTTGGACAATTCGGCAATCCAGGTTTTTCCGTTGCCGCTGTTGTAAGCAGCGGTGCGGCCGAAGTTCCACGAACTCAGAGAACCGGTCTCATGCGTGGTCGAAAAAATCAACGTCCGTCCGGTGGGCGCTGTGGGAGGGGGCGTCGTGCCGTTCCACCCGGCGTAGGTCGCGTTCAAAGCGTTTTCGACAGTCGCAATGCGGCCAGAGTTATCATTGATAAACGTCTGAATCGCCGCCTCTCGCTCGTTCATCGTCTGTGCCTGGGCAGTAGTACACATCAGCACTGCCAACCCGCTCAACACAAGAAAAAGTTTCATCGCTTCGCTCCTTATTGGGGAGCCCCTGAGTAAACTTTCGTTGTGAGAGCCAGGTCTCAAAACGGCGACGAAGATACGCATGCGCGCATAGAAACACCTCCGTGGTTAAATGTGGGGTAGGCCTGGGCACGGCTTGGGAAAGCCTGGCGTGTACCCACTCACGTGGACCGCCCAGACAAGATCTCTTGTTCCGCACTGGTGTTGTCCGCGGTACGGACCACCAATGTGCTCTTGATTCTAGAGAAGCACGCGAGATCGAAAACCACCCCAGAGAGCCGTGCGACCCTCATGAGAGGGAGAATCAAACCCGCCTAGGTTGCGCACAATGACACCGAACAGGAAACTCCGATGAGTCCTGGGCGAGATGTTTACAGCTTGCGGATCTAGCATTGCTGGGAAAGCAAGTTGCAATCAATCAATTGATAGTGAAAAGGTGCAATTTCTGAGTTGCGGAAAACCACAACTGCAAGATTGCAGGGACAGGCGTCGCGGCAGTCCCACTCACTCGGTCACATGCCCCACGCCAAATTGATTCCCCGCGCGAATTGGCCTCTCCCCGTCCCAGTCGATCTCCAGCATCTTCTCGCTGCCGACGGATCGCCCCTGATCATCGGTCAGTCGAGCAACCACCTGGCGGGTCTTCACGTCAATCACATCCCCCGACGACGGGTAGGCCAGCGTGCCGTCGATGCTAAAGGTGATCCAGCCGGGCTCATCTCGACACGCAATGCTGGCCACCTGCCGGGGCGGCATGACCGTGGCATCGAACACATGCATCCGCCGATTAGGCGCATCACAGACCCAGATTTCCCTTTCGTCGGGCGTCATACCAATACCGTGGGAGGGACAGCCGTGGCGCTGGACCTTCCCCTTGGCAAAGCCCTGGACTTCCACGCGGTGCAGCTTTTTGCCCGTCGTGATGTCTCCCACTTCGAAGCCGAGACAGTCGTTGACGCAGACGAACACCAGCGTCTGCTTGCCGTTGACCGTAAACGGGCGAATGTTCTGCGCAAAGGGGCCGACGGTCTGCCGGGCTGTATGCGTTGTGGTGTCGGCGACGGTGAGCAGGGGAGATCCGAGTCCAGCCAGGTAACACCGTTTTCCATCTAGACCGTACACCGTGTTGTGCGCCTTGGAGCGGGGAGAGATACGGCTGATTTCGTCACCGGTCAGCGCATCCAGCACATACCACGGATCTCTCTCGAACGACGGTTGATAGATGAGCTTGCCATTAGGGGACAAAGCCATCCGGTCGCAACCCTGGTCATATTTGCGCTCCCAGAGCAGTTTCTTGCTCGTCATGTCGAGACACATCAGCGACGTCAAAGTACTGATGTGGATTCGCTTAGTCCTGGCTGACGCGCAAATTCCCTTGACGTTGATCGGCTTGCCGCCGGCTGTCATGCCTCCTGTGGGGATTCGCTCCACGAAGCGGTGACCGTGATCGATGTCGAACACCAACAAGCCATGCCCGCCATACTCCAATTGATCGCGAATGCCGGGCGTGGCCACGTAGAGCAGACGCCGTTCCGCTCCTTGGCTGGGAGGAATCGAAGCCAGCATAGTCACGCAGAGCAAGGCGATTGTCGCCAGCCATCTTCGCATCCTTGATCGCTTCATACTCCACCTGCTTTCGGTCACTTCGACAACTTCCTGAGAATCATCTCCATCACGGCCACCTTACAAGCAAGAACTGTCAGCGATCATTGTACTTCGATTCCGGGTACGGTGGACCAAAGCAATCCATCGCTTCGACCACATACTTGGCGTTTCAGGGAGCCTTGGTCCACGAGAGTGTGGTCGGGGCAGGGTAGGGCGCAAAAAAAGAGGACATAGCCGTCACTGGTTTTTCTCGTAAAGAATATTCCCCACCAATCAACCCGCGAGCATCCATTTGGTCAGCGCCTTGCAGCCCAAGAATGCCGATCTTACTGATACGAAACACTACCTAGCGCAAGAAAGAGAGCCAACATGGGAATTATGACACGCCAGCGGGGAAGCTTGGTCTGCACAGATGACCCAGGCCAAGACCTTCGGCAGCGAGGACGATGCCGACGAGTACATTCGAGCCAATTTTGCTCAAGTAACGAGCCAGGGTTAAACCGCGGTTCTCAACGGCCCTCCTGGCTGAGCCCTCTCTCGCGCCTACCCAATCGCGGTTTCCCCACACCGCCTCAACCTGCTAAACTGGGTACTTGGAAAGCGGAACAGGAATCGCGCCGTAACTACCGATGTTTCCCAGTCTGAGTCATCACCTTGAGTTCAGCGCTCCGCGACAAGTACGCTCCGCAGGCGGCGGTTGGCCCGTTCCGGTTGTTGAACCGGATTGCCATTAGCCAGACCTGCGAAATCTGGGAAGCGGCTCGGGAGCCGCAAGGGAGCCGTCACGCCTTGAAGGTCATGTTGCCCTCGCAGCGGAATCAGAAATCGCAGATCGCCTTGCTGCGGCAGGAGTTCAGCGTCGGCCGTCGACTGAGTCACGCCGGCGTGATCAGGGTGGACGACTTCGGAGTGCAGCAGGGGATCGGATACTTGGCCATGGAACATTTCGCCGCCCCCAATATCAAGCAACTGATTCGGCAGGGGGGGGACACCTGGTTGAAGCTGGCTCCCAAGGCCGCCGAAAATGCCGCCGCCGCGCTGGCCTACGTCCATACCCAGGGTTGGATTCACGGACGCGATATCTCACCACGGCGCCGCCCGCCGAGGGAACGCGGAGTTATATGTCGCCGGAACAAATCCGCCGCCGGCCCCAGGACCAGCGATCGGACATTTACAGCCTAGGTTGTGTATTTTATGAATTGGCCAGCGGCCGATTGCCGTTTACCGGAGAAAGCGCGCAGGATTTACTGACTAAACATTTGCGAGCCGCGCCACCTTCGCTCAAGGCCGCCAACAGCAACGTGAGCGATCGTTTCGCGGCACTGGTGAGGCGGATGCTAGCCAAGCAGCCGCGCGAGCGGCCCAACGATATGGCGGAAGTCCTCCGCGAGCTGCGCTTCGGACCAATGTTCGCAGCATCATAGCCCCGGGCTCCGCCCGGGGGTCAGAAGTGAATGATAACGTAGCGTACCCAATCTGAAATCATCAATCTGAAATCATAAATCCCATGGCCGCCTCCAATCATCGCTTGGCGTTTGAACGCCCGCTGCAACAACTTGAAAAACAGATTGCCGAACTGGAAGCCCGCGGCGGCGACAGTCCCGAGCTGCGCGAGGAGATCCGCGGAGTGAAACGCGAACTGGCCGACCTGCGGAAGAAAATCTATAGCGAGTTGGCCCCTTGGCAAACCGTCCAGGTGGCGCGGCATCCCGAGCGGCCGATGACAACCGATTATATCGACTTGGTGTTCGACGAGTTTGTCGAACTCCACGGCGATAAGTTTTTTGGCGACGACCGCGCCATCCGTGCCGGATTCGCCAAGCTCGATCAATACAAAGTAGTCGTCATCGGCCACCAGAAAGGCAAGACGCTGGCCGAGCGCAAAGCCTGCTACTTCGGCTGTGCCCATCCGGAAGGATATCGCAAGGCGCTCGGCAAGATGCACATGGCGGCCAAGTATGGCCTGCCGGTGATCTGCTTCATCGATACGCCCGGCGCCTATCCTGGCGTGGGCGCCGAAGAGCGCGGCCAGGCCCAGGTGATCGCCGAAAACATGTTGGAGATGAGTCGGCTGCGAACGCCCATCATCTGCGTAGTGATCGGCGAAGGAGGTTCCGGCGGCGCCCTAGGCATCGGCGTCGGCGATCGGGTGGCGATTCTTGAGCACGCCTATTATTCCGTGATCAGCCCGGAAGGCTGCGCCGGCATTCTCTGGAAGAGCGGCGAGTTCGCCGAGCAGGCAGCCAGCGCGCTGAAGCTCACCTCCAAAGACCTGTTGCGACTCGGCGCCGTGGACGATGTGATCGAGGAGCCGCTGGGAGGCGCCCATCGGGATCATCACCAGATGGCCGGCCGGCTGAAGGTGTACCTGACGCGAGCGCTACAAAAACTAGTCAAACTGCCGACGGATGAACTGCTAACTCAGCGCTACGACAAGTTCCGCAGGATTGGCGTGTTCCTGGAGTCTGCTCCGGCCGCTGAAGCCAATGGAACAGCCTGAGGAAATGCGTTCCAATCCTTACGCGAGTCCTGAGTTCGAGTCAGGCTCTGGCGGACGACTCGGAAAACTTCCGATTTGGCGAAAGATTGCGGGCGTCGTCATGATCGTTTTGGGCGTCGCGCTTTTTGGTGCCGCTGTACGAGTCGCGGTGTTGCTACATCAAGCCGGACCTGCGACCCCTGGTGCCAGGCTTGTTGGCGAGGAAACCGTCACCGGATTGTGGATCGGATTCAATCGCCGGACAGCACTCTGGGCGAGTGCGGTTGTCATCCTGGCCATCCTTGTGTTCGAGTTGTTCGTGTCACCCATGCTTGGAACCTTGCGAGTTGCTTCTGTCCAATCGAAGACAGCGTGATTCAACGACGCAGGGGAGATGCGATTTCCAGCCGCACCCCGAATTCCCCGGGAAAACCGAAGGCCGAAACGAACATAACAAACATTATCGGACGTTGGATACGGCCACTTCCCTATTGACGTATCAACGCATCTGCGTTCCGCACATGCGTTATTTCCTAGCCGCGGTGGACGTTCCACGCGGCTTTTTTCGTTGTTGTTTTCAGGAGGATCGTGCTGTGAAATCTCGTGCCCAAATTGCCTGCATCGGCGTCAAGCGTGTGTCGTCGGACAAGTCCGAAACCGGCCAATTCTTTTTTGGCGTTCTGGCCTTCGGCCGGTTCAACTCCGGCGAATTCATCCTCCCGGACGATCTCGGCGCCCAGCTCGTGCCGCTCAAGCCGACGGAAGAGAATCCGGTTGTGTGCAACGTCGATCTCGAATTGACGGTGGAAGCGTTTGCCGATCGGAACGGCAAAAGCCGGAATCGGATCGGATGCAAGCTGGTCGGCGGCGAACTGGCACCGCCTCAGACAGCCGCAACGGCTCGTCGATCGGCGTAGGTGAAACCGCTGGGGCGGCGGGCTGGGGCAGCCCCGCCGCCCCTGGGGCAAAGGGGGTGCGAGTATGATCGCTCCCGAAATTCTCTCCTCTTTCTTGATACTAAGAAGTAAAGCGTGCACACTCGCAAAACGCAGGGAATCCTACGGAAAGCGGGTGCGAAATACACGTCGTTTCGCGGAATGGCTCATAAAACACCCGCTAGACGACCGTGCGAGGGCTTGGGGCGACGAATTGAGCCGTTGTGCCTCCCATCTCTGGTTCCGCCAGTTTTACACCCACGAGGACCAGCCAACGAAGCTCACGGCAGGCTACTTTTGCCGCCGTCCGTTGGCCTGTCCTTTTTGTGCGTCGCGACGTGCCGCCGTCTCGATCGGTCGGACTGTGCCAAAGGTTCTGGCCTGCCTCGATCGAGACGGCGAGCTGCGGCCGTACCTCCTGACGCTGACCTGCAAGAATCGCGAGACGATCCAGGAATCCTATCGCGAACTGATGGCCGCTTACCGTCGAGTTATGCAGGAGCGGCGACATTCTGGCCGGGGCCGTCATGCCCTTTCGGTGTGGGCTGATTTCGTCGGCGGCGTTATGTCCTGCGAAGTCAAGCGCGGCAAGGAATCCAAGCTCTGGCATATCCACCTGCACGCGGTCGTTCTCGGTAAACGTGACCTCACTGGTCCGGGAGGAATTTATTGGCGTGAGCCCTTCGGAAATCGGGACTACGCTCGAGGACCGTTGTCGGAGGCCTGGTCCAACCTGCTCGGCTACGATGCGAATTGTGATCTTAAGCCGCTGAATGCCAATGTGATTCTGGACAGCGGTGGGGAAGCAATGCAGGCCAAGGACACCCTGACCCACGATCTCTGCGAAGTTTTCAAGTACGCGATGAAACCAGCGGGCCTGAAACCGGCCGATCGCTGGGCCGCGTGTCTCGCACTGTTCGGCAAGCGTCTTGTTCGATCTTTCGGAATTCTGCGCGGCTGCAAAGAAATCCAGAAGTACACCGACGACGTGAAGCAATTCCAAAACCTGCCGTTCGAGGAGACCTGCTGGCAATACCTCGACGGAGTTTTTGTAGACGTGGACCTGCGTTCCGACTCTCGTTGGGAGTTTGAACACGGCAGCCCTTTCGCTACTCGGAGGACCAAATAATGCACATCGGAATCGTCCTCCGAATCAAGATCGAAGAACTGGCTGAAGACCTCCAACGCGAGGCGCTCGAGCTGATCGACCTGGCTAGAGGCGATTGCCCGGCCGTGGACGTGGCCGCGTTGACTAAGGCCGTGAAGCGGCGATCAGACCGATTGCGTCTTCTTGCCGAGCAATTGAAGCGCCGCGAGAAAATGCAATTGCGATTGTTCACCGGCGAGGCATCGTAATGAGCGTATTCGAGTTCTGGGCAATCGTGACCTTCAAATTTATGACACTGGCGTTTTTTCTGCGTCTGCTCGGCTGGTGTTGGTCGCTCCGCTGGCCGATCAAGTGGATGAAGCAATACATGAAACCATAGCCGCGACGTTCCCCCAGTTGCGGTGAATGTTTCCCGGGGGATTCCCAAGGAGGGTGAATTATGAAGTTTCTTGAAAAGTGCGGGCATTTCGCTCGGTCGGCTGTCAGCGCTTGTCGCCGGCACGCCACCATGGCGATCTGTGCGGTTACCCTTGCCGTTGGCTCTGTTGGAGTCATGACGCAGAGTGCCATGGCCACCGATCCGCCCCCGCTGGAGCTGGACGAGCTCGGCGGCTCGATCGACGTGGGCGGCATCGCCGTTGCGATGGGCACGAAGCTGGGAGCGAGCTGGAGCGATATCCTGCTCGTGATCGCGGCGATTGCCGTGGTAGGAATCTTGGTCGCTTACCTGTTTGGGTCGTTCCGTAAAACGGCTCGCTAACTGTTGTGGCAAGGGGGGCGGCTGTTTGGCGCAGTCGCCCCCCTGCCCTTTCTTCACTGGAAGGAAAGTCCATGAGTGGTCTCGAATGTCCGATCTGCGGAGACTGGCGGAAAACTGCGTCTGGCCTTTTCTTTCACATAGAGAGGGAACATAAGACCGGCGTATCGGAAGCGTACGGGATGGTCTCCGAAGCCATCGAAGCGACTCGCTCGGCTGGAAATAGTGACGTAGGAATCTCGCGAGATAAGCGAGACCTTAACGATGCATCCTTACCATTTTAAGGGGTGAACCATGATCGAGTGCCACCGATGCGGAGAGTACCGGACCACTGCTCGCGGCATGTGGCTGCACATGAGAATCGAGCACGGTTACGGCGAAGACGGAGCCTACCACGAAGTCGCCGACGCAAGCGCGTTTACTGAGAAGTTCGACCTGCAACCGATTCTTCTAGAAAAGCGGCGGAAGGATCGGGCCGGCGAATGAGTCCCGAGCAAATCGATATCCTCTTGGCCTTCATGTCATGGACGACGCAAAATGGTGCCTACATCGTCAAACTTCTGGAAACGCTCGCGATCAGCGGCTGCTGCATTTCGGGCTGTCTGCTTTGTCGCGTGTTCCTGTCTGGTGGTGAGCGGGATTATCCCTTCTAACCAGGCCGTGGCCGGTGCAACTCACGGCCCGCTGGGTCCGTGCATTGAAACGGCAGGAGCCGTAGACAACCTCCCACGTCAGGCGGGCTACAGTTACCGCGTCTGGCTGCCTGCGACGACAGAGACCGCCACGGTCGAGGCGACGTGGACAGGATCGAGCCAGGCGCCTACGTCGCTCGTACTCGGCTCCGGCACGATCCGTGTCGGCTCGGTGATGTGGAAATATTGCGGCACGATCACGCAGCCGGCGGACAGTGAGAGCCTTGCCCTCACGGGTGGCGGCTCGGCGTACCTCCTTGAGTGTGTCGGCCGCAAGTACGTCGGCTACTCTGGTGGCGGCGTGGACCACTTTGCCATAGGCAGCTACATCGATGACGCCGGTGATCACGGGGTGACGTGGGAGGATACGGGAGGCATCATTACCCGGAAAGTGGGTGAGGCCGTGGGCAGTTTCCGAACGGCAATCCCGGTGATCCCCGGGCAAGCCTATCGAATCAATGCAGTGATTACCTGTTGGGGAACCACTGACATTCTCCGCTACATGACCCGAGCCCCAGGCGGCAATGCGGCCACGTCTGAAACGGTTGGAGCCACTGGCGCAATTTCTGGTGTTGCCGATCCTGGCGCAAACTGGATTCATCTCGGCGATGACGGTGGCTGTGAGAACGACGAAGGATGGTTTACAGCCGGTTACGGGTTGCGCACCGAGCACATCGACAATTGGGCCTCTGGCTTCGTCGGCCCCAATGTAGTCACTCTCGCTTGGCAAATCACTCGCACCGGCGAACCCTCCGAGTGGGAACCGGGCTCAATGGGCCTCAAAACCCTTTACGTCCTCCCTGTGGGCTTTACACTCCGTGAAGCAACGGGCGGCACGGTACGCGATGACGTTTGGCAAGACGCCCCGGCGATTTCCTCGGACACTCGATTGATGCTGGAAGCCCTAGCCCGATTGCAGAACAGCTTCTCGGGTGGCTCGACAACGGGCGGGACAACCACGGGCGGGACAACCAGCGGCGGAACCACGGGCCTTTATACACCCGAGCCGGGAGAACTGACAAACCCACTAGATCACAATTTGCCACTCACTCTCGGTCAGCAAAACTATTCCCAGAGTATCCACCTCGAGGATTCTACGATTGGATTCTCCTGGACACTACCTTTCGAGCTCATCCCTACATCAGGCGGTCCGATCTCCACACTCGGCGGTGGTCTCTGGGAGTTCCTTAATACTTGGCGTACTACGATCCGTGATCTGGTCAAATGGATGATTTCGCTTTGGCGAACGTGGGCCTTCTTCTCCCGCATCTTCGGAGGCTGATCATGGTCGATTGGATTTTCCAGGCGCTTAACAATACCTGGAATTACATCATGGACGGCTTGAAGGTCGCGGCAATGACGCTCCTCCAAAGTCTTCTGGGCACATTGCCGAGCGGCTGGCAAACGTCCGCTGAAACTGTCCGCACCTGGCTAGAGATAGCCAACGCCTGGCTGCCGCTCGATTACATGTTCGATCTCCTCATTGCCTACCTCGCCTGGGAATTGATCTGGGCGGCCGGCAAGGCGGCGCTGTCCATGATGGGAGTCAAATTGTCATGAGGGCATTCAATCTGCTGGTGTCTATCGTCCGCTTGAGTGCGGGCTTCTCCTGGCTCTTCACGGGCATAGTACGTGGTGACTTCTCCTTGTGTCTGTTCGGCGTCACGGAAAGCCTCATGAGTTCTATGGCCGTTGTGAACACTTTGAAGGCCAAGGAAATCAGCCCCGGCGTAGCCGGTGCTGTTGTCCCTCTCCTGTACCTCGCCGGCGTTCTGATCTCTCCCGTCCGGGTCGGGTCGGCCGGCTGGGGCCTGGTCATTCAGCTCGAGGGCTGCGCTCTTCTTCTCTGGTCGCTGTGGTCGCTCGGCACGAGTTATTCGTGCGGGCGCCCCGCCTGGGTCAGGGTCCGAGATTCAGGCCCATACGAACACGTTCGGCATCCACAGGCGGCAGCAAATCTCTACATGCGGTGGGGCTTCATATTTCAGCACGCCTGTGCGTGGAACTTCTTTGTTGGCGGTGTCCTCACGACAACGATCGTCGTGGCCTGTTTGATGGAAGAAAAGTTTTTGCGGCGCTTCTCGGATTGGCGGGAGTATGCCCGTCGAACTCCGTGCCGATTCCTGCCCTTTATTATCTGAAAGGAGAAGTCATGCGCTTCTGGATGCTAGAGCTGCTCTACCGAATCGGCATGTTCACGCCGGGCAGTCGTGCGCGTCGTGCCGTCCGCTGGTGGCATACCAAGCGGGATGATTGACGCTGGACCCCTACCCCCAGCGAAGAAACAGGGTCGAATTCTCATCGTAGCGGACCGAAAACATGGCTTTTGTTCACAATCGCGAAGCAATCCACACTCTGACCGTCGGCCCGCCTGGCGTCGGCAAAACGCAATATCGTGGAATCCGTTTCCTCTTTGAGGAGTGGTTGCCGAAGCACGAAGGCGACTATATCCACAACCTGCCTCTCGACTCGGATGCAATTGCAAAAGAGTGCGGCGGCGAAGCTAAGGCCGAAGATTACGCCCGCCGTATCAAGCGTATTCCGCCAAAGGTCCATCAAGCCTGGAAGGAAGGCCGATCCGGCCCGTGGCATTACTTCTGTGGATTTGAGCCCACGAGCTACAAAGAAGACGCTGAATACGTCGATGCGTCCGGCAATACATGGGAGTGGTATCAGGAAAACGGAGAACGCGACGAAGAAGAGCAAGGCATCGTAATTTATCCGCACGCGATGAACCTGGCCGGCGCTCGGATCGTCTTCGACGAGCTTCAGGACTATTGCGGACCAGACAAGCCCAAGGAACATCGTGCGAAGTGGCGTGGCTTCCTGGCCCTTCTGCGGCATTATGGCGCAACCTCTGAGGGCATGACCCAAGGCGAAAAGCAAATCGCCTCCGAGTATTTGGGCCTCGTCACCTGTAAATACGAGTTCCATAGCCGCACTCAATTGCGCTTCCCTCCATACGTCGGCATTGTCCTGGCCGACTTTTACGAGCTCGCCGGCGCATACCTCCGGGGCTATTGGCGACGGGTTCACGTTCGGGAGTATTCCCAGATCAACAAGAAGTGGGAGTGCGTGGCCACCGACAAATTCTTTGTCTGCCCACGTTACAACCATCTTTACAACTCCCACGCGGCCGGATCGGGCGGGGGAAAGGGAGGTAAGGAAGAGCCCCACGAATGGGAAAAGCGCTCATTCTTGGGAGTTCATTGGTGGTTTTTCCGCAAAAACCTGCACGCCTGGATCATAGCAACGGTAATCTACTTTGCGGCCATGTGGTTGACGGTGGGCGGCGGTACCGAAAAGCTCATCGCCGGCACGTTTCACTGGATGCAAGACGCAATCCGCGAGGCCGGCATCGGCAAAACCCGTCGCAAGGCCCACAGCCAGGCGTCCAGCGTGGTGGGCACGGCGCAGGCCGCCGCCATCGAGTCCCCGGCCGTGCGCAAGCAATTGAACGAAGTGGCCGAAGCTGTGCGTGTTGTCGAGTCTGAGAATCAGGCCTGGCGTGATCGCTTCAACGAAGAATGGGCAATTGTTTACCTGAGCAAGGAAGCTATAGGTTTCAAAAATGGTGACACAATTAGACTTGGTGAGGAAATCCCCGACGGCGTACTCAAGGGCGAAGTACCCACGGCCATTGATTGGTGGCGTCGTGTCGTCCTCATGCGCTCTGGTCGCACTGTCCGTATGCGCTTCGATCCTGACCGGGTGCGGCCACTTGTCGGCGCTGATGCCCCAACGGCGAGCGGCGGAACAAGCCCGGGTAGCTTTCGTGGATCACTACCACCAGCTCCAAGCGCAGACCAAGCCACAAGCCCGAGTCGAGCGGGAAGAATGGCCCCGAGTCGATCGAGCGCTACAAAATAGCCCCGTGCCCGTAGTGCTCCAAGACCTGGCCAGGGAGGCCAATTGCTCGATCGTCTGGGATGCGGCGCTCGAGGGCCAGGTGGTCAGCCTCAACATCGTTGATATGCCCGTCCCCGAGGCTCTCGCGGTCATAGCCAGGCGTTTGGGTGTGGACATGTCCCGAGCTGGGCGGCTGTTCTACGTCGGCAAGCTTCGCCCTCAAGATCGCGGGTATCTGGTGCGGCGCGTGAGGGCCCTTACTTCGGAGGAACTGACCGGCGTGATTGATGCGGTGAAATCTCAAGACGGTCAAAGCCGTGTCCTTTCGGCCGGCGTCGTGGTTATCTCGGATCGCGTGGAAGTCCTTCAACGGATCACGAGTATGCTCGATGAAGCCGAACGAGCCTCTTCACAATCCGCGCAATGGTGCGTCCAGCTCTATCTGATCTCTGCGTCCGATGCTTTCCTTTCGGACCTTGGTGTTGATGCCGCGCCAGCCATTGACCTTGCGGCCACCTATGCCCTTGCCTCCAACGCTGCGGCCGTCTCGGCGGCAAACCTCAATTTCGGTTTGAACGCAGTTTTGCACGCTGCCAGGTCTTCGGAAAATGGATCTGTGGTTGCCGAACCATTGCTTTTGCTGCGGGACGGATCCACGGCCGACTTCTCCCGTGGCCAGCGGGTTCCAATCGCCCAAAAAACCGTCAGTGATCAGGGAACCGTGACCACCACGGGCTACGAATTCTTGCAAACCGGCCTCGTTATACATGCCAGCGTCCGCGAAGTGACGCCCGTTAGGTGTGCCCTGACCGTCAGCGTGACACTTTCTGCTGTGGACAGCATCTCCGACGACGGGCTGCCACTCACCTCACAGGCGGCCCTTGAGGGAACGCAGGAAGTGGAAAGCGGCGGAGTGTATTTGCTCGGTGCGCTCGAGCAAGCGGATAAGTCCGCAGGTCAGACCGGCTTTCTGCGTTGGGGAGCATCATCGCAAGAGCGGCACAACCGCTTCCAACTCTGGTGCCGTGTGATGAGAGTCAGCGGCGGCGCGGCGAGGGAGGCGACGCAGCGCAGCAAGGAGCCGACCGAGCAAGCCACCCAGGTGCCGAAAAGCCAGGTCTCCCAGGTCGAACGGGGTGACGATCGTGCAACAGGCGCAATCCTAGAGATGCCATTTTGGCAGAGTAGTCCGATTCCTGGCGAATCGGAGTCAGAACCGTGGATTGCAACATTTTTAGGAAAGGATACCACGCGATGAACTGGACCTTCGTTCTCAACAGTGTAAGCCTCGTGATGTGGGCCTCGGCGGGCCTAGCCGCCGCGCGTCACTTCTGGGGAGCGGCTATTTTGTTAGGCCTGGCCGGCGCTTTCTGGTGGAAGGCCGGCGACACGCTGCGGCGTGTGCGTGAACGTCGAGCGGAAGCCCGCCGCGACGTAGTGTCTGCGAAGATTCTCAAAGGTTACGAAGACATGGCGAAACAGCCCTACGGCCCGGAGTGCCTACCGATACCAACCAACGGATTAGGTATTGTCCAAAGCATCTCGCCGGCGGGGGAGATCGAGGGCGATTTCAACCCGTGGAATACGGTACAAAACTGATGTTGATTCAGTCGTAACGGCATTTCCAAATGTGCGATTAAGGTAGTAACGATCGAGCTGGCCAGGTTCCCGATCGCCGGCGATGCCTGGCTGAGCTCGGAAACCATAACGTAAGTTGATGTTTTGCCATGCGTGTTCGTGTAGCGAAGGGGATCAAACACGATGGGCTGCCTCGAAAATCGGAACCGTACTCGGTCACTGGGGCAGCGATTTTCGAAGGCAGGCGGGCCCCATCGTGTTTGACCCCGTAGCGGCAGAATGCGAAAAGCGTTTCACCATGAGGAGGCAGAAGAGTGAATAGGAATCTCCGCACCTACGCCTATGGGCGTTTCAAGGAAAAATGCACGGCCCGTGTCGATCTCGACACCGTGAGCTGGTGTAGCAAAGAAGCCGAATTACTCGGCGTGTCCTTCAGCAGCTTTGTCGGCTTCCTTCTCCAAGCAGCACGACAGCGGCCGGCAGAGCGCCGCGAAGAAGTCCTGAACCTCATCGAAGAGGCCGAGCGGCTCTACTGCGAACGATTCGGCATCGTCCCGACTACTCTGCGGCGCGGGGCGTGAGGCGCTTCTTGTGCTCGTTCGCTATGCCGCGCTTCAATTTCGCGTCCACGGCGTCGAAGTCGTTCAACGTCTTCTCACGTCTTTTTTGCTCTGCCTTGGTAGCCGGTTTTGTGAGACCGCTCAGCGCCGATCTCCATACCTTCTCGGTGGTGCGGTGGGAGCATCCGGTGCACACCAAAAGCATGGCAAGAATGGCAAATCGGGTCATCGTAGATCGCCCTTTGTGGAGTGAAAGCAGGCCGTGCTAGTGAAATTACTATTGACGTGCCGACATGGAGTTGCTTTAGTTTACCTATAAAGAAGGCCGATTCGAGGGGTTAGCTCGGATCGGCCTTGGGTCGCAGCGTTGGAACCGCTCGACTCCTCACACAGCGAACGGATTAAGGAATCGCCATGTGCAACGCTCTTTCTAGCGGCATATTCTGCCGTTGGCAACCCACGAAATCCGATGCCAATTGCAACAAATTTTCCGATTTTGTTCCTAAGTCCTTTCCGTGTCAGCGTTTATCGCAAACATTATCGGACGTTGGAACCCGGGTTGGGAGTGCGGATGAATCGCACAATCTCCCCGCCCTCTCCGCCGAGGAATTGCGACTTCTGTTTCTTCTTGGTCTCGGTTCCTTTAGCCGCAGATCGACTTGCGACAGATTGGAACGCCCGATAAACGATTGCCCATCCACACGGTCATTTGGAAGCATGAAAAATCGCAGGTGGCTTTTTTTACCTACTTGATTTTTGGAGCAAATCTGATAAGGTGATTTACGTGTCAAACGGCGGTATTCGCTCCTCGAAGTGCGAAACGCCTGGCATGTGCGAGGTATCCTATCAGAGCTTGGGCTGAAGCGTAAAAAACTTCAGGATCAGGTATCAGAAGAGCCCGCCCCAAAACGCCTAACCGCGTCGTGGGGCGGGCTCTTTTCGTTGGAGTACAGGCTTTAGCCTGCTTTGTTAAGGCTCTTTTTCGACGCAAAGACGCGAAGGGGCAAAGATGCGCAAAGAAGAAAGGCGATCACGAAAAAGCGAAAAAGGCGAAAACACGAAAGGAAAAGGAAGAGGTAAGGAACGCTAATATCCGTTAATCCGAGGAGCGGAGAGCCTGCGCTGAGAGTGCGCGCTGGGGATGCCCTCCCCACAGATCAGCGTTGATTAGCGTTCCCTACCTTCTTCGTCGAAAATTATTGGAACACTAATCAGTGCCAATCCCGGGGGGATGCCATGATACCGCACGGACCTATTCGCGATCCGAAGGAAATGCCCGATATGCCTCACATGGATACGTTCCATATCCAAAGGAATCCCCATGTGCCGAAGCCCAAGATGACTCCCGAGCGGGAATATATCCTCTGTGAGCAGGCCTTTGGGCTCCGGGCTCGGGGCAAGACCTATCGCCAGATGGCCGCGCTGCTGGGCATCTCGGTCTCGGCCGCCTATGCCCGCGCGCAGACGTTCATGATTGCCGAGAACGAGCACTACGAACACTTTCCGTCCGATACTCGAGCTGAATGCGAGAGCCTGCTGCGTCAGACGGTCGGTCCGGTGGTTGCCGATGCCCAACTGGGTAACCTGGCGTCGTTTCG
>JAIOPX010000170.1 GCA_021413705.1 Planctomycetota bacterium
AACGAGGAAGACGGCGTGGACTGGGCGATTTTTCGCCTCCCCCGCGGGGGAGGCGAAGGCAGACGAAGACAACCTTAAACGACTACGCAACCCTTAACAGATACAACCCGTTTCGTGGTACAAGAAATGGGGTCCACCTCAATTACCACACCTGCGGATCGGTTTTCACCTGGTTTTCATTGACCCTCTCGGAGAGTCAGCTATTTTCAGGTCGCCACTTCGGTGACACAAAAGTACAGAAAGTAAAGTCATGGCCGCCTTCGAAATTGGCGAGATAAAAAGCGAGTTTCGGCCGGGGCGTGCCAACCTTGTGGCCGGAATGATCATTGGACTAATGATGATCACTGGCGGATGCACCATTCTGTACTTTGGGAGCAAAGGATTAATTGAAAGTCGTGGCAATCTCGCGTTTTGGACAGAGAAGGATTGGTGCTGGGTATCTCTGGGGTTGTTCGGAGGTTTGGCGATTGTGTTGATCCTCTCAGGAAGCCTTCTTATTCGATGGATTCAAACACTTTCCAGGATTACTGTGTGGGTGGGTACTACCGGATTTTGTGTCTCGGAGCGAAATGCAAATGACGTATTTCACTGGGATGAAATCACATTCGTCGAGGAGACCCGACTCTATGAGCGTCCGCCGTTACTGAAGGGTATAGCGAAATATGCGTTACCCAAATTGATGAGCCGAAGCTTTGTGATCATTCGACGGCACGGAGATACATTTGGATTTAGCGGCACCACGATAAAGAGGCATGTTGAACTTGCAGATCTGATCAAGGAAGAAACAAATAAGAGAAGCATTCCATGGGAGGTGGAGGAAGTTCACAGGGATTTGCTCTAACTATGGCGCCGTGCGAAAATAATCGCTCGGATGTTTTTTTTCGTAGGACGTTTCTCTGTGGACACCCACTTTCGAAATGGATGTTTCTCAACATGTCCGAGAACGAGGTGATGGTCGATGGAAGCGAATCCGTACGATCCGCCGGAAAACATGGAACCGGCTTCACAATCGCCGCCCGGCGCGCGAACTACGATCGCGCATTGGCTGACCGTATGTTCGCTTGCGATCCTCGTATACCCAGCGTTGGCGTTGTCTATTGCTTGGTTTCGTGCGTGGCAACTCGACTACTATCCGTTTCAGGGAAAGCGGGGGCTTGATGGCCCGTGGGATCACCTGCCTGAAGTTGAGTTGTGGGTCCACTCCGCTATGAATGTTCCGCTCTTGGCCGTGCCGACATCTTTCATTGCAGCATGTTTTCGGCCCACCGCTCCCCGTTTCGTGTTCGTGCTTGCGGGAATCGGCGTCAGTTATCTTGTTGCCGTGAGCCACTACTGGCTCATAGACTGAAGCAGGGCGGAGATAGATAGCTGGACGCGAGGCCGCGGCAAGGATAGTCTATGGCCTGATCTTATCCAGGTCCGATACTACTTTTCATTTTTCTTGGGGGCTTCGATGGATGTGTTCATAGAGTGCTTGTGCGGGCGGCGGCTTAAGGCATCGAGCGCGTTCATTGGCACCCAGGCCAATTGCCCGTTCTGCGGCAAATTGCTGACGATCCAAGCGTCGTATCCGCCAGCGTCTGAGCCGCCGGTGATGGCCGAAGTCGTCGAGCCGAGCTCGCCGGAAGCCGCACAAGCAGAGCATCGCGCCCATCCGATCCCCGAATATCGCGAGCCGCCGAAGAAGCCCATCCCGCCAAAACCCAAGCGAACGATCTCGTGGGGCAAGATGTTCGAGGCTCTGTTGGACCCACGCAGCATCCAATGGATGCTCGCCATTGGCGGAGCGCTGGGCGTATTGGGACTGCTCATCTGGCTCGGCAGCCTAGGGATTTTCGAGAACAAGCTGGTGCTGGCCGTGGCCATGGGCATCGGCACGGCGGCCGTGATCGCCGCCGGCTGGTGGCTGGTGCTCAAAACGCGCTACCAAACGGCAGGGCGGGCGCTCACGATGCTCGGCTGCCTCGTCGCACCACTGAATCTCTGGTTCTACCACTCCCAGGGTTTGCTGACGCTGCAAGACAACCTGTGGATCGGCGGCGTCGTTTGCTGTTTGCTCTATCTGGCCACCGTCCTCGTCCTGCGCGATCCGCTTTTTATGTATATCGTGGAAGCGGGCGTCACGCTCACGGCAGGGCTGTTTCTGGCGGAGTGGCAACATGCTGCCGACACCACTTACCTGGCCGGCTTGCTCATGGCCCTGGGCCTGGTATCGATCCACGCCGAGCGGATCTTTCCGGCCGAAGCCGAATGTTTCAGCCGGCGGCGGTTCGGGATGCCGCTGTTCTGGTCGGGTCAGGTCCAAGTGGCGGCGGCGCTGTTGCTCCTGGCAGGCACCCAAGTGTTTGGGTGGCTGATCGATCCCGCCCGAGCTTTCGTTCAGGCTGACTGGAAGGGAAATCTGCTGACGGAGTCGAGTCTGTTGGCCAGCGCGCTTTGGATGGCCGGCGCCTATGCCTATCTCTATTCGGACATCGTCGTGCGGCGCGTAGGGGTGTATGTCTATCTGGCCGCGATTTGCATTCTAATGGGAGCGCTGACGGCGGTCGGACTCGACGTGGGAAGCCAGTGGCTGATTGCCGGATTCGCAGTGGCCGGTCTGGCGATCAATCTTATTTCCTGCCGTGCTTCCGGCGAAGACCGGCTGCACCGTGCCGTGCGGCCGATCGCGTTTATCGCCAGCTTCCTGGCAATTCTTCTAGGCATCCTGCTTCACGTCCGCGCGACGAACATGGCAATACCCGTGAGTTGGAGATACGACGCCGGCTGGAAGTTCGTGGGCGTGATGTTGGTGGCGGCAGTGGCGAACCGCGTATCGGCTTGGTTGCTGCGGGGAACGCATTGGTCGCCGGGTTATTTCTTCGCCAGCGCGGCGGCCATGTTGATCGCCGCGGCGGGCATCCTGCGAGAATTTGGTTTGGAGATTTGGCTCAACCAAGCGCCCGTGCTGATGTTGTTGGCGATCGGCTACATGATGGCAGCTTACTTGTGGCGCGGTAAGGATCCCGAGAAACCGCTGGGCCAAGTGGCGCATGCGGCTACGGCGCTCATCCTCGCCGGATCGCTGATGTCGGCCTGGAGAGTGTCGGGCCTGGACCTGGTCGCACAATATACAGACGCTGTCCGCCTGCTGCTGGCATTGATTTTCGCCGAGGCGATGGTGTTCTACATCGTGGCGTCCGTCGTGCGCCGCCGCAGCATCAATGTTCATCTGGCGGCTGCCGCGGCCTGCGGAGCGCTCTGGCAACTGCTGGGTTACTTCGATGTGCATCCAGGGTATCAAACACTTGTCTACGCGTTGTTGGGATTTGTGCTGCTCGTGGCGGGACGAGCGCTGGGTGCCAACGAAGCCACCGTCTACAACGAGGAAGGTTCGAAGCGGCGGGCTTTGGAAGGGAAGGGGAGGGCGGCGTTTCAAGCCGGCAACGCCATTTTGACCATCGCCGTGATGGCGATGATCCTGATGCAGGGCATAGCGATTATGAGCAGCGTCAAGGCCGACTGGATCGCCCTGACGGGCCTCGTGGTGTTGATCGTGATCAGCCTGCTGGCCAGCGTCATAGTGCCTCAACGGGTTTGGCGGCGTTTCTATGTGACTGCGGCCATCGCGCTCGGTGCGATCCTGTTCATCACGGTGCAGATGCGGCTGGAACTGACGACGGGACAGAAGTTCGAAATCTTCTCAACCATCGTTGGGTTGCTGTTAGTTGTCATTGGCTATGCAGGCCGCTTCCGCGAGGCCGGAGACAAGGAGAGCGACGGAGTCACGTTGGCCCTGTGGCTGGGGAGTGTGATGGCCACGATACCGGTGTTAGTCGCCACGATCTATCACCGCGCGCCGAGCCACGATATCTCGGGCATCAATGAGTTGGCCCTTATCGCCATCACGGTCGTGCTGTTGATTACGGGACTGAGTTGGCAGGTCAAATCGACGACCTTCTTCGGAGGAGCCGTGCTGATCCTGTACCTGATGCTGGTCGTGGTATCGCTCGGCTGGCGCAACCAGGTGGCGGTGGGAATCTATCTTACCATCGGCGGCGGGTTGCTCTTCGCCTGCGGCATCGGCCTGAGCATCTACCGCGACCGGCTGCTGGAATTGCCAGGGCGGATATCCCGCCGCGAGGGGCTGTTTCGAGTGTTGAATTGGCGGTGAGGCGGCGATTCGCAACTTTCACACCGCCCCGCACGTTAAACTGAGCGGATGGACGCTTCCTCCCAAAATCCCCGGTACGATGCACTCAGCGTCGAACTCGAAGCCGCCGCCCTGCGGGCCGAAGTGCGGCACTGGCTGTGGCGGCTCCTGTTGGGAACCGTCCTGCTGGTGCCGCTGACCTGGGTCGTCAATTCTTCCGCCTGGCCCATCGGCGTTGCTACCTGGCTCGGTCTGCTGTTGGCCACGCCGGTCTACGTTGCCATCGGCTGGCCGCTGCTCCGCGCGGGTTTGCGTTCCTTCCGCCATCCCACTCACCGGGGCGACCTGCTGCTGGCGGCCGGCGTCACCCTGGCTTATGCCGTCGGGCTTTGGCAATTCAGCCAGTTCCTTCGTCAGGTGATCGAAGGGAAGGACATGCCCGCCTTGGCGATCCACGGGACTCTATTCGTGGACGCCACGCTGATGCTGACCTTCATCGCCTTGGGAAAATACTTGCAAGCGGCGGCGCTGGAGAGAACCACTGCCCCGCTGCGCGAACTCCTGGAACTGCCGCCTGAAAACACCATCTGCGTGCGCGAGGGGCAGCAAGTTTTGGTTTCCACCCAAGAAGTTTGCGTCGGCGAAACGATCTTGATTCGCCCTGGGCAGCGCATTCCCCTCGACGCCAGGGTGTTGTCCGGCACTTCACAGATCGACCAGGCATGGCTCACTGGCGAGCCGCGCCCAGTCGATTGCGGTCCCGACTCCGAAATCTTCGCACTTGTCGCCTGGATGCCAAGGGGTCGGCCATCGAACGCCGTACCGATCAACTGGCCAGCAGCCTGCTCATCATGGTTCCCATTGCCGCGGTCATCACCTGCGGAGCCTGGCTGCTGTGGGGCAACCGCCACGACGCGCTGCAGGCCACGATTGCCGTGCTCCTTTCCGCCAGCGCCAGTTCACTCGCCTTAAGCGCAAGGGCTGCCCTTCAGGTCGGCTGTGCCCAAGGCGCGCGGCAAGGCGTGCTGATCGGGAGCGGCGCGGCGGCGGAAAATGCCACGCTGGTGACGACGATCGCACTGGACAAAGCGGCGTCGATTACGCCAGGGCTGCCGGCCGTTGTCGAACTGATTCCGTACGACGGGGTCCGCCGCGACGAACTCCTGGCCACCGCGGCCGGCGCCGCTCAGTTCGGCGACGATCCTCTCTCGGTCTGCATTCACGCCGAAGCGAAGCGGCGCGGACTGCGCATGCCCCGCACGCGCAGCCACAGCATTGTCCCCGGCCAGGGCATCTGCGCCCGCACTCTCACGGGAGAAACCATGCTGGGGCTCGACACCTGGCTGGCCATGATGCAGGTCGATGTCTCGCCGCTGGCAGGCAGATTGTCGGCCATCCGTGCCGCTGGCCAATCTGCTTATGTAGTGTCCGTCGGCACTCGGCTCTTTGGCGCCTTGGTCGCTGCCGACGTTGTCGCACCCTACAGCAGGCAGGCCGTGGGCCAACTCCGCGCCATGGGACTGCGCGTGGTGCTCCTTTCCGCCGATTCACCCGCCATCACAGCCGCCGCGACTCGTGAAGTCACCTTCGACCAGGTGATCTCCGGTGTCAGTCCCGATCGCAAGCCGGCGATCATCGCTCAATTGCGCGCGCCGGGAGCCCAAGTGGCCATGGTCGGCACGGGTGTTGGCGACGAAGCATCTTTGGCCGCGGCCGACCTGGGTATCGCGCTCGACGCTGAAGGCAACGTGACGATTGACTCGGCCGACATCATCTTGCCAGGCGATCTCCGCGGCGTGGGTCGAGCGATATTGCTCTCGCGTGCCATCTTCGGCACGATCCGCACGAACCTGGGTTTCGCCGTAGTCTACAACGCGCTGTTGATTCCCCTGGCCGCCGCGGGGTTACCCGGCGTGATCGCGGCCGCGGCCACGACGATAGCCAGCGTGGCCGTGGTTGCCAACAGCCTCTTGCTGCTGCGTAAGCGGATCGACTAGTTCCGCGAATGTAGGATGGGCTTCCCAGCCCGTTCCAAAGTAGCCCTCGCATGCCGGGCGTGGCCTGAAGTTGGAGTACAGGCTTTAGCCTGCTTCCAAAGCTGACAGCAGCCTGAAGGCTGGACTCCAACACACCGCGCAAAAAAAGAGCCCTTCACCAGTGGGGCAGTACCGGTGAAGGGCGGGCCAGGAACAGCGAACTGTTCCCGACGCTTGTATTATGCGCGCAAAAATCTCCTTGGCAAGGCTATGGTAAGTAGTATTTCCAAATTTTTTTCTCCCAGGCTCCCGCAAGCTCCCTTTCGCGTTTCACGGCCCCCCAACCGGAAAAGTTCCGCAGTTTGCGAGGTGAAATCAGGGTTTCCCTCGCCGGGCTTCTGCGTAGCGAGGCTGCCGAGGTTACGTCTTGCGAACATGTGGAATTCAAAAAAGGACGCAGTCGCCCGGCTGGCATCCCTCTAAAGAAGGATGCCAACTCTTGCATGGCTGTTAAGCCACGGCGCCTACGTCCTTGCTCGCAAAACCTCTTCTCCGCTGCCATTAATCGCACTACACGGTTAATCCCTGTGCGCACACAACAACTTCAAGCTGGCCGGATTCCCGGTGGCATCCATCACGGCGAGGACGTGGTCCCCAATCTTGATGTCGTTGATGGTGCTCTTCTCATGGTTCAGTTTTACTGCGGCGTCCCCCATCGGATAGGAAAAGTCCTTGCCATTGGGGTCCGTAAAGGTGAACTGCTTGGTGCCGGCATCATAACCCTTAAAGTTGCCGTGCGCCATTGTCCAGTGCATACTATCCCCTTCCTGCACCAGGATGTACTTGGCACTCCGGTTGATGACTCCATTGTCATAGTGAACCAGAATTGCGTCGCCAGGCTTCAAAGCACCCTGGCTCTCCTGGCCTCCTCGGTTGACGACGAACTTGTCGCCGAACTTGAATGTCCATTCTTTGCCTGCGGCGTCCGTCAGCACAAACTGTTGTTTGTCTGCGTCCACGCCTTTCACTTTTCCGGCAGCAATATCATCCGCCGCGCTGGCCGCACGGGCGAGAAACATCACCGCCACCATGGCACCGATCTTCAATGCAGTCTTCATGATCAACCTCCATCGCTTTCCCAAAAATCCCTGGTCTGCCGAACGGCCGCAACATGCGCCCATCCCTGGGATAAGGGGCAGCAGATTTCAGGCCATTTGAAAGCGTTTTTGCGCAGAGCCGGTAATCCGCGAGAATAATAGCTTCTGACGCTACGAATGCCTGGCTCTTTCGTGCCACTTTGATCGCACGACTACCGGCGTGGTCGCCCTGATGTCGAAGCCCGGTAGGTCCGCCTTGCCGAGGCGGAACTATTACTGTTTATATTCCCTGAATGCCTCCTCCAATTGCCGAAAGGAGCCGGGCCGGTACTTCTCAAAACTATCCTGATCCACATAGACGAAGTCATAGCCCACGCCGCTCTGGACGCGGTTGATGTCTTCGCACCATTGACGCAGGCGCTGCATCTTGTGCGGCACGTCTAGCTCCTCCTGGCCTTTGGTTTCCACGACGAAAATCCGCCCGTCGGTCAGCTTCACCACGAAGTCAGGGTAATAGTTGGAAATATCTCCGTCCTCGTTGACGTAATCCAACTTGAAATGCACCGCCAGATAATTCTTGGCGTAGGAAATCACATCGTCGCAGTCTTCCAGAAAACGGGCGAAGAGCAGTTCCAACGGGCTGTCGCCGATGATCCGGTTAAAGACACTCTTTTTGGGAATCAGATAGCCCTGTTCCTTGGCAACAAAGGGGCGCGTCTGCCGCAGTTTGATGGTGTCGCGTATTTCGGCGTCCCCGTGGTATTGCACGGTGAGCGCGTTGATGGCCTTCTTGAAGGTTTCCAGCAGCGTCCTACTGGCGGCCGGTTCCGAAAGGTTGCGCAACGTGTTGGGGCTTTCTAGGTCCACCGGCTGGTCGAACAACTGGTCCTGAATAAACGCCTTGACCTTGCCGTACAGCACGTCATAGCCACTGACCAGCCGCAAGTCTTTCATCATCGTCTGCGCGAAGTAGCCGATCGCGCTGCGATAGTCGGCAACGCCCGCCGTGTCCAGGATCGTCGTATGGGCCACCTCGCCGCTGGTGACGTCCTTAAAGACAATCTCCCGCTGCTGCTCTTCGCTGAACTGCTGATAGGCCACGCGCTGACCTCCCACTAGCTCCCCCACTTCCAGCGAAACCAGGTTTTTATACTCCCGATACACACGGGGCGTCAGCAGGGGAATCTCAATATCCAGCGCGTCGAGGTCTTTCTTCTCGTTCTCCTTGTCCACCTCCACCACCAGTGGAGTCTTGGCCGCCGTCCCCTCTCCCATCGGCTGCCGCTCCAGCACCACCCCTTCCGCCTGAATCGATTCCACAAACTCCATGAAGGCGCTCGTGCCCACCACGCTGACATACTCCTCCATCCCGCCAGGGTACATCTTGCGCAACCCCCTCCCCAGAGTCTGCTCCGGCAGGATGTTGCTCTTGGCCGAATAAGCGCGCAAGCCCACGATCGTGGTCACATTGCGCACATCCCACCCCTCCTTGAGCACCATGACGGAAATGATGGCCTTGTACGGACTCTCCAGGCTATCGATCGCATTGGCCTGCTCGCGCAGCTTTTCCAACTCTTCTTTGCTCTTGCCCGAGGTCGATTCCGAAATCTCGCCGTTGCTCTTGGTGTGGATTACCAGCACGGCCCCTTGCAGATCGGCATAATGGCCCTCCAGATATTCAGCCACGTCGTCGCAGTTGCGCGTGTCGTCGGTCATCACGAACAGGATGGCCTTCTTTCTCATCTTGGCGTGTTCGGCATACGCCTTCCGCCACTCGATCACCCCCAGGTGAATGTAGTCGGTGTATTTTTCCGTATATTTGACGCTCTGCCGCTCGACCAGTTTGGCGCGGCTGGGTGCGTCGGGCAGGACCGGATGCTTGACCACGTTTTGCTGGATCGCTTCCACCAGCGGATAATCGGCCACCGTCTGCACGAAGATCGCCCCGTTGTTGTGCCGCGGCGTGGCGGTCACGTCCACTTGCAACGAGAGTGAGGCCCCTTTTTGCCTCAGCCGGTTGTGAATGTCCTCGATCGACTTGAACCAGGCCATCCGCGGGTCGTGGATATGGTGCGCCTCGTCGTTGAGTACCACCAGCTCGTCGATGTCCCGCACAATCATCCCCAGGTCCACCTTCGAGTCGGTGGTCGCGCCGCTGGGCCGCTTGCCGAGAAAATAATCCATCGTGTCTTCGTCATCCGGCGACGCGGGTAGGTCGTCTCCGGCATACACGCGGTGGATATTGGTCAGGAAGATATTGCCCGTGGGGCGGGTGATGCGCACTTCGTCCTGCACATGCAGGGTGAGTTGAAAATCGTCGCGCCAATTGCGCCCGTCCACTCCGTTGTCCGGCAAGACCGGGTCGTCCTTGAGGAAGATCCGCAGACCCTGGAAATCCTTGTAGATGCGGTCCAGCACGATGATGTTCGGCGCAATCACGAGAAAGTTGCGGGCCAGTTGCGAGTCCGGTTCATACAGCTTGTGGAAAAAGCTCCAGGCCAGGACCAGGCTCAGCACCTTGGTCTTGCCGCTGCCGGTGGCCATCTTGACCACGAACCGCCGCCACGTCTCATCGAACATCCCCGCCGATATTCCCCCGCCGCTGTCGAATCGCATCAGGTCGTACTTATCCTGCACCCCCACTACGTCGTACAGGTAGACGATCGTTTCCATCGCTTCGCGCTGGGCGAAGTAATACTGAAACTCGGCCATGCCCTCTCCCCCGGCCCCTCTCCCAGAGGGCGAGGGGAGATATGACTGGGGCATCAGGTGCGGCGTGTTGAACCAATAGTTCAACAAGCTCTTGCTCGTGTCGGTCGCACCCACATAGCCGCTATCGCGCCACTCCTTCACCTTCTTGCGCAATTGCGGAACCAGCGGCGGCATCAGCTTCTCAGCGCTCGATTCCCGCAATGCCTCATCCGCCGGAAACCAACGGACGGCCGGGTCGAGAATGGTGAAGGGCGATTCGGGGAAGTCTTTATGCAGCGCCATAATGTCTTACTTCTCTTTCTTCTTCGCCGCATCTTTGTTACCGATTCGCTTCTGCTTTTGGGCTTCAAACTTCTTAATGCCATCGGCCACCGGGAGATTCTCCGGCATGGTGCCGCCCAACTCCTGGATGGTCTGTCGCACCTTTGCTCCTACTTCGTGGTGCGCCTTGTTTGCGGCGGCCTTTCCCTGCACTTTGTCGCGGCGCAATTTTTCCTCCGCCTGGGTTGCCCGGAACAGGTTCGCGGCCAACTCCGTGCTACCCATGTGATCCAAAATCTTCTGGCTCTTTTTCAATTGCTTGCGGCGGTGGATATCCTCCATCTTCAAGCCGCCGTAGAGTCCCATGTATCCATGATTCTGAAAAACGGCGTAGTCGATCGGTTTCACGACGCCGGCCCCCTTGGCCGCGTCGGCCAGTTGGGCGTTGTGACGGCGCATCTCTTCGCGCAAGAGAAGCCGCCTCTCTTCCTCGATGCGCTCATCCCCTAGTTCCTGCCGCCGCGTCTGAATGGCAAAATAAGTCTGTCCTTGGGCCACTATTTCCTTCGAGGGATCGGCGTTTTGGATAGCCAAATAGCAAGCATAGCGCGAAAGAAGTACGGTTTTGACTGGCCGTTGTCCCCCCTTGCCGATCTCGATCATTTCGGTGACGTCAACGAAATGATCCTCAAGGCGGTGTCCACTGTTAAAACAGGCCAATTTGGCCTTCTCGATCACCCCCTCGAAATTGCGGTAATCGCCATAGTCCAGCACTTTGGCAAAGTCGCGGCTCGACCAATACTCCATCCCGGCATCGTTCTCGCGTTTGATTTGCTCGAAGGGCGAAATATGACCTTCGGTGGTTTTCGCAATTTCTTTGCTCATCGCTGCAAAACCTCCTTTCCAATTTCAGCCTGTCTTCTAAACCCCTCGATTTCGAGGGGTTTAACAAGCCTGACTTCTAATTTTGGCGAATTCGCCCAACTTACCTCTTCCCCCCCACGCTCACCTCCACGATCGTCATCGTGTCGTTCCCAAATATGTCCACCACCTTCACCGCCAGCTTGCGCCTTCCCGGCGGGCACTCGTGCTGCACGCTCTTCAGTTCCAACGAGCGGTCTTTCTTGGTGCGGAACGATTGCCACTCGTTCTCGAAGATGTAATCGCCGGTCCACCGCTCTTCCCACTCGCCGCTCTCCTCGTTCTTCACGCGGACGATTTCGCGCTTGCTCTCAAAATTAAAATCCACCGCCCAATAGTCGATCCAGTCGGTCCACTTGGTGGTCAGCGTCTCGCGGCTGACCACTCCCTTGGCGTTCTTGCTCACCTTCACGATCTGCCCCTTCTCCACCACGATCTTGCTCCCTTTGTCCTTGAGCGTGGCCTCGGCGCTGGCGATCGAGTCCTGCGAGTAGAAGACCGAAAAATCGGTCAGCTCGATCGCCACGCTCCCCGGTTGCTTCTTGGTTGGCGCCTTCACATGCGGCTTGACTTCGATCGCCGCCACGTCGTGGAACACCACCTGGTTCTTTTCCACCGCCCGCTTGTCGAAGACTTCCGCGGGAATGTATTTCGGGGCAATGTCGATCCCCTTCGCCCGGGCTTCGTCCAGCACGTTGGGGAACAGGCCCATCTCGAACTCGAAGCCCAGGATGTCCACCCTGGTGATGTGCTTCCGGCGGCATTCCAGGATCACCTCTTCGACAAACAGCCGGGTAACGGGCATATTGACCGGTCCGACGGCCACCAGCCGCCCGGCCTTCTTGCCGTGAAAGGAGGCAAAGCCGTCGGTCTTCTCGGCGCGATAGGCCCGCAGAATGAGATCGAGAAAGGCGGCTTCCTTTTCCGCCAGTTGCTTCTGCTGCTCCGCCTCGCGGAGGTTCGGATTGACGCCGATATAGTGCTGCCGCTCGTATTTGCCCAGGTTGAGGATTTCAAACGCGCGATAGTCCTTCCCTTCGGCCTTGAGTTGCCGCTGGACGCCGATCAAACGCTTGCGCGTGGTGTGGATGGCGAACTTGCCCAGGTCGCTGGTGATCCACCTTCGGCCCAATTTTTCCGCAACGGCCGCCGTGGTTCCAGAGCCACAGAAGAAGTCGGCGACCAGATCGCCTTCTTTTGAAGAGGCCTCGATAATACGCTCCAGCAAAGCTTCGGGTTTTTGAGTAGGATAGCCAAGAATTTCTGTGTCACCCTTTCCAATATTCCGTACAGCTTCTTGCCTTACGTTGCGAATGTCTGTCCAAATGTCATCTGCAAGAATTCCTTTGGCTTCGTCGAGGTAGTATTTGAGTCGCTTGGCTCCCGATTTAGTTTTGACAATCCGACCGTCCTTCTCAAATCGCTTTATCGACTCCTCGGAATAGTCGCCTAGCGTCTGCGATGCCCATCTCCTCCCGTCAGAGTCTGTATGTGTAAAGAAGTTTCTTATGTAGTCCTCTGAATATGGCAGATAAATGTTGGTAAACCTCGGTTCGCACATTTTCTTGTAGGAAAGTATGACATCGTAGTCTCTCGGAAACATCTTGGACTTTGTTTTGCCGCCAGTCGGCGTAGAACGCCTCCAGGTAATTTGGTTTAATTGATTTTCAAAACCAAATACTTCATCTAACACTAGCCTGATGTAGCTATTCAGTCTCCAATCACAATGCACATATATGCTGCCATCGTCAGCCAGTAAATCGTGCATCAGAGCCATGCGTTCGTATATCATGGCGATGAATGAATCCGCGCCCTTGCCCCAGGTATCGCGGTATGCAATCTCTTCGAGAATGTTTGGGTTCTTGGTGAAAGTTTCCTCACCGATCTCGATATCCATCGAAAAATCGGCCCCCACGTCGAAGGGCGGGTCGATGTAGATCAGCTTCAGTCCCCCCTGCTTTTCGATCTCCTCGCGGAGCGGGCCGTTTTTGAGCGACGAGAGGATCAGCTTGTTGTCCCCCCAGATCAGCTTGTTGGTCCAACCCTTCAGTTGCCGGCCCCGCTCGTCGAACAGCAAGCCCTGGGCGGCGGTGTCCTCCGGCTTCTCCGCCCGGGGCTCGTCCACCTGCTCGATCACCTGGAAGGGGAGTACGATGTTGCAGACTTCGCTGGTCTTGCCGTTCCAGACCAGTTCCACTTCGCGCTTGTCCGCGAACAGCAGAAAGCGATACTTCTCCGGCAGCGGCTTATCGGCCTCGACGAACCGAATGATCTCCTGCCGCTCCTGATCCGTCAGTCGTGCCACGATAGGAGTTCCTTTTGCGTTGGAGTCCAGGCTTCAGCCTGCTCCTGAAAAAGATGAGCGCCCCAACAAGCGTGTGAGCGGATGGGCGCTAGCCCCCGTTTCGCCAAGTTTCCGGTTTCCCCAAGTTCCCGTTAGCCCCACGCCCGCTCATCGCCGCTCGCCGCCGGTCTTACCAACCCGATGCGTCAGCGACGTAGAAGCCACACTTTACAACCGGCCAGAACTGCCGGCAAGCGGCACGATCGTAGGTCCACGAAAGTAGGTCCGTTTTGCCGAAACGGACCTGGCGTTGACGCTCACGGAGAGGGTGTATTTCTGGATCAAGTTAGGGAAGAGGAGACCTTCGGTCGTGGGAGTGGTACGGTCGGGAGACCTTGCCACAACGGGGAGAGTACAACAACGCAGAGACCGGGGGCTAGCGCCCGGCGGCTGATCGGTGAGAGCCTACTGCGTCAATTGCTTAACCCGGGTGGCGGCCAATTTGGCGACGGGCGTCCCGGCGAAGTCGGCGATCACTTGCCGATATACTTTCAGGGCCGCTTCCTTGTCCCCTGCTTCGTCCAGGGTGCGTCCCTTGTCCACCGCCTCGGCCTGCTGTTTGAGCTTGTCGCCGTCGGGAGATTTTCCCAGGGTGGTAAACGCGACATCGAAGTCACCGTCGAGGGACGATAGCTTGCCGTACTGGCGCTTCGCCTTGACCAAGGCGACCGCGGCAATCGGACGCGTTTCTTCGTTTTTCAGCTTGACGCTCGCCGCGTCGATCGCTTTCTTGCCGTCGCGCGTCAGGGATTCTATCAACTTCGCCAGCGGATCGTTGTCCGGCTCCTGCCCGACGAAGTCGGCAACCGCCACCACCGCCTCGGCCACCTTTTGTTCGCGGAGCAACTTGCGGGCGTCGCGCGCAGCCGCAACGCGGTTCGCGGTGTCTGCTGAGCCTGAGCCCGACTGCTGCTTCTTCTCTTTTTTGTCCTTCTTGGCATCGGCTACGCCAGGCTTACCATCCTTTTTGCCGGCGGCCTGCGTGCCGTTCTTCAGCAGTTCTTCAATCAGCGCATGGGGCCGTTTGACGATGGACTGCCCTACATTCTTGGCGGCCACCGCTGGAGGCAGGGTCACGCCAGACGCAGTCAGGAGGGCGTCTTCCATGAAGTCCTGCAGTGCGTCACCCTGGGGCGATCCATGCACGACTCGAATGTTCGAGCCGTCAGGATGTTGAAAGACCAGCGTTGGCTCGCTGACCTTGTCCACCTGAAAGCGCTTCAAAAAAGCGGACTTGGCCTGCTGGGTGGAGATGTCCACAAACGCGATCCGGTAATGCTTTACGAGCTCCTTGAGCGCGGGGTCCGCCGCCAGCCGCTTTTTCACCTGGAGGCAATACGGGCATTCGTTGGTACCGCCGACGACGAGGGTGACGGTTGCCACCTTGCCGCTCTCCTTACCACTCTTGGCCGGCTCGGCGGCCGGAGACTGCAATATGCTAGCGCCAAGCAACAACGCACTGACCGCACCCATGCTCAATGCCTTGCTCAACGCCTGTCGAATCCACTGCATTTTGGCCATGTGACAATTACCCCTGCTCGAAGGATGGATGTTCTTCCCGACGATACCGCTTTTGCACCTCAAGATTATAGCCAATTTAGCGGAATGCCGCGCACAAGCTTGAGCATAGGGGGACAGTGCCACGCTTGCTCCGCAAGCCAAAATGACTGTGTTGAGGCAAAATTGGAACCCCGGCGCGCCGGGATTAGTAAACAGTCCCCGGCCACACCATCACTCATTGCCGATGCGTTCTCCACGTCAACACCCTTGCCATCGCTTTGCCCCTAGGGACACAATGGTGCGACATAGCCACGGTGGGCAGAATTTCAACATAGGAGATGACTTATGCGTTCTTTGCGTCCCTGGGGGATCTTCGTGCTGGCGTCGGCGTTGATCGCCGGTTTTGCAGCCACAGCACCAGCTCAGCAAATCGAGCTGCTGGCCGGCGAGCCGTTCGGCGTGGGCCAGGTGATCATTCCGATCTCGGATGCAACCGGCGGTGACGCCTGGGCGGATGGGCGGGTCGACGTTACCGATCGCGAGGGGAGGATCATGTATCCTGTCCACGCTACCGGCCCGGTGCGCAAACTTCTGCGGGAGTTCATCGATGCCCCCCCGTCGATGACCATCCTGTATCTGTTCACGGGACGGGCTCCGCTGGATGTGACCGTCCACACGCCGCAACCGAGGACGCAACGCGTTACGCCGATCAACGCGCGGCCGCAACGCTTCAATGTGCTGATGAACGCCTGGTGGCGCGATTTTTCTCGCACGGCCGAACGGCATCATCGCGATGGGGAATACCCAGCTCTCGTGGAGATCTATCTGGCCCAGACGCTCGCCCGGCGGCTGTCGCTGCCGGCGCCGCGCTTGGAAGGTGGCCTGCTTCGCGGGCGGACCGATCAAGGGTTGGGCTTGTTGATGGGGACCGAATCGATGCGGATGCGGATCGGGCAGGACGCGTTGTCCGGTCGGGCCGCGGGGGTCGGCGATGCCGTGCAACACTTGCCTGAGGAAGTGCCGTTGGCGGCGGCCCAGGTGGCGGCCCCGCCGGCCGATGTGAAGATCGAGCCGATCGCTCGGCATGTGCCGGACGACTGCTTCTATCTGCGGTGCGGGACCTATGCCAACTATGTCTGGTTTCGCTCCACGCTCGATGAGTGGGGAGGCGATCTGCGCAACCTCATCAGCCAGCGCGGGCTCGATTATGAAATGACCAAACACAACGAGCGGCAACTGGGGCTGAAGTTCACTGTGCTTAGCCGGACGTTCGGCGGCACGCTTATCTCCGACGTGGCCATCATCGGCGCCGATCCGTTCTTCCGCGAAGGGGCCGCTTACGGAATGCTGTTTGAGGCCCGCAACAATCTGTTGTTGGAGAAAAGTCTCACCCAACAGCGCGCAGAAGCGATGACCGCCGAGAAGGGGCGTGGCATCCAACGCGTGGTGGAAATCGCCGGGCAGAAAGTACAGCTCCTCTCCACGCCCGATGGCGAAGTGCGGTCGTACTATAGCATCGTGGGCAATTATCATCTGGTGACAACTTCGGAAGCCATCACGCGGCGATTCATCGAGATCGGCAAGGCTGAGGGACGCGGCTCGCTGGGTGACAGCGTCGAGTTCAAGGCGGCCAGGGCACGCATGCCGCTGACGCGCGACGACACGTTGTTTGTCTATCTCTCCGAGCCGTTCCTGCGTCGGATTGCCGGGCCGCACTATCGGATCGAGATGGCCCGGCGGCTCCGCTCGGCCGTCGAGATCGATTGCGTGCGACTGGCGCGGCTGGCGGCAGCGGCCGAGAAGAAGCCGGCCAGCACGATCGAGGAACTCGTGGCGGCGGATATGCTTCCGCAAGGTTTTGGCCGCCGCGCCGACGGCAGCAAGCTGGAGATTGAACGCGACCGGATCGTCGATTCGCAACGAGGAACGCCAGGGCTGTTCGTGCCGGTGCCCGATATGAAGGTCGATCAGGTCACGGCCGCCGAGGCAACCGCCTATCAGCAGTTCGCCCGGGACTGGCGCGACGAGGCTGCCCGGCTCGATCCGATTGTCGCGGCCGTGAAGCGATTTCGCACCAAGACGCCAGGGCTGGAGCGCGTGCAGATTGATCTCTCGATGACGCCGCTGGGGGGACAATATGCCTGGCTGATGCAATACCTGGGTGAGCCCAGCGATAAGAAACTCGCCACCCGGGCTGAGGACTTGGTGCGGATCGAAGGTTCCGGCCGAGGCGGCAATTACATCTTTCTCGGCATCCAGGACATTAATGTGCCGGCCGCGCTAAGCAACGGCCGCATCCGATTAGGGCTGCCTGCGCTCAACATGGTGAGCGGCTATCTCGGCGGCTCACCCACGCTGGGAATGTTTGAATCGTTGATTTCGCTGACCCAAGGCGGCCTGACATCGCCCCCCGATGCGGCTGGGTATGCGCGCCACACGGGCGGACTCTGGCAACGAAGCGCACCTGGGATGCAGATCGTTTCCTTCAAACGGGAGATTTTGGAGCGAGTTACGCCTGGGATGATGTTGCAAGGGGGCGCGAAGCCGGCGCAGCTTCGCGTCACGGCGCCCGATCTGTCGAACACGAAACTGGCGGGATCGCTCAACTCGTTGGCCTATCAGCGAGGCATGGACATTTCGGTCGGCAATGCGGAGATGTTGCAGTCGCTGGTGCGACAGTTGCATGTGCCGCGCGAACAGGCGCTGGCGGTGGCAGAAACGCTGGTTGGCGCGAAGCTGGCCTGCCCGCTCGGTGGAACCTATGTGCAGTTGAAGGATCCCAACTCGTCGCAGGCCTGGGCTTCGACCGCCTGGTCCGGCGACAAGCAGCAGGCGATCGCCAAGGTCCCGGCCGATTTTGTCGCCCCGGCCATGCAATGGTTCCGCGGCCTGGACATGGACATGCGGATCAGCGGGCAGCAGCGGATCGACCTGCACGCCGAGATCGGCCTGCAACACAAACCGGCCGCAGCGGGTGGTGGATTTGTGCTACCCGGGTTCTCCTGGCTCGGCGGCGCGAAGCAAGACGCCCCTCTGCCGCCGCCCGTGGAGATCACGCCGCAGATTGAAGAGTTGCCGCTGGTGGAAGAATTGCCGCCACCGGTGCCGGCCCCTGCGCCGCGGCGCGATCCGGCACCGCCACCCGTGCCCGCGCCTCCGACACCGTGATGAATCATGTGCGAACAAGGGGCGACATTACGCCGCGGCCGTCTGCAGGTGCTCGGCCAGCAACTCCTGAATCCGCTCCACGACTTCGGCCGTAGCTTCAGGACGAGCCATGCGGCGCATGGCGGCGGCCATCGCTTCGCGAGTTTCAACGTGCGTCAGGGGCATCACAAGCAATTCGGCCAGGGCGTCGTCGAGGCGGCCGATGGCTGCGGCCACATCCAGCGTGGCGGCAGCGCCCATCCGCGTGAAGACTTCGGCGTTGCGGCGTTGATGATCTCCGACCGCTTCGGCCCAGGGGACCAGCACGGCCGGCACGCCGATCACAGCCAGTTCCGCCAGCGTGGTGCCGCCGGCGCGGCCGATCACCAGGTCGGTGCAGCTCAACACCTGCGACATGTTGACCACGAAAGGCACAACGCTTGCCGACAGGCCCAGCTTGGCATAAAGAGTTTCTGTCTCGATGCGATTGTCCTTGCCCGACTGATGCACAATCTCCCAGCCGTCCAAGAGCGATCGCACCTTGTGCAATGCCTTGGGCACAATGCTGTTGAGCTGCGACGAACCGCCGCTGCCGCCGAGGACGACCAGGCGATGGGTGGTAGCATGGGCTTCCAGCCCGTGTTCCAACTCTGCAGGCACGGGCTGGAAGCCCATGCTACGGACAAACTCGGCTCGGACCGGATTGCCGGTGATATAGACCCGGCCGCGCGTGCGGAGATGCAACTTGGCTTTTGCCAGAGCCAGGCAGACCACATCGGCCTTGTGGGCCAAATGTCGCGTGGCCCGGCCAGGGTAGGCATTCTGCTCTAGCAACAACAGCGGGATGCGATGTCGAACTGCCGCGCGCCCCATCGGCGCGCTGGCGTAGCTACCGAGTCCTACGACCAGCGAGACGTTCTGTTCGCTCAAAAAGCTGGCTGCGGCCCGGGCGCCGGCAAAATTATCGGCGATGAATCGCCAAAGCTGGCCGGGCGATTTCGGCAACGGCTGGCACGGCAGGGCGAGATAGTCAAAACCCGCGCGGCTGACGTGCCGACGCTCGAAATCTTTGCCCGTTCCGGCGAAGGTGATCCTGGTTTCGGGTGCGACTTGGCGCAATTGCTCGGCCACGGCCAAGCCGGGGAACAAATGCCCCGCCGTCCCCCCTCCCGCGAACACGATATGCGCAGGGGGGCCGTCAGACGATTCGGACTGTACTGCATGTTGTAAATAGTAAGCGTTCATCGTTCCATTGCCCCAACAAATGAATAAGAAAGGTCGTTCGGCGTATGTTCGCCTGCAACTTCGACCATGTGATGTGTGCCTCGCGATCCCAAGGCCAGAGCGGTCAGGCCCAAGAACGCACACAACGCCGCGGCCATCCAGAATCGATTCACGATTTTCGATTCGGGCCAGCCGAGGAATTGAAAATGATGATGCAAAGGTGCGCACAGCAGGATTCGCCGCTGCCGCAGTTTGTAATAGCCAACCTGCAACATGACGCTGGCGGCTTCCGCCACGAAGACGCCTGCGATCACGATCAACAACAGTTCCTGACGCGCAATGACCGCCAACAATCCCAGCAAACCGCCGAGCGGGAGCGATCCCGTGTCACCGAGAAACACCCGCGCGGGATGGCGATTGTACCAGAGAAAGCCCAGTACCGCCCCCTCAGCCGCGCCGCACACGATGGTCATTTCCCTCGCTGCTGGCACATGCAAGACACCGCAGATTGCCGCCAGGTTCGCGTCTCCCACCACATAACAGACAGCACCGATAGCAGCGAAGGAGAACGCCAGACAGCCGCCGGCCAGGCCGTCGAGGCCGTCCGTCAGATTCACAGCGTTCGAGGAACCCACGACCACCAGGACACCTAGTGGGATGATACCCAGGCCCAGTTCCACACCGCCGATGCCGGGGAGGAGAAGCTGAGTGGCAGATGGTGTGTATGTTTGAGACCAGTGAGTCATGCTTACGGCAGCAGTGGCTATGACTGTTTGCGCGATCAATTTTGCTTTGGGGCTAAGCCCCTTTCCGCAACGCATTTTCAGCAGATCATCGCACGCGCCGGTCAGAGTGAGCCCGACAAGCAGCAGCGCCACAGCAGGGAGAGGGCCGTGGTTCCAATCTCCTAGCAACAGAATTACAAAGACGATGGCCGACACGACGAACAGGCCACCCATCGTCGGTGTGGCTTCCTTGTGTTGATGCAACCGTGCCAGTGTGGGGGAGTCGGAGACGATACGCTCGCGCAGGTGTCGGCCGAGGATGCGGATCAGCGGTTTGCCCAGGGCCAGCGCAAGGGCAAAGCTCGCTGCCACGGCAATCGCGGCGCGCAGTGTGATCGGTTGCCAGGAGGCTGATGCAATGATGTTGCCATCGATCAGATTTGTTGTGAACCACTCTACCAAGGAAAACATTGCTCCGTGGATTGAATATCAGCCGCCACGCGCTAGCGTCCGGTCTCCTGCGCAGTCACGTCAACTACGACGACCGGGGGCTAGCGCCCTTCGGCTGATTCAAAAATGCCAACCGGCGGGACCGGTCGTGGTTCGACCGGTACCGCCGGGGCGTGTTCCCTGAGACGCCGGAGCGGCCCACAGGCCACTCCGGCGCTCAGCATGAGCTCCATCGTGAAGCGACTGTCAGTGCGATTGACCCAGTAACCGCGTGTCCGACAGCTTGTATGCTCCTACCCAGGGGGGTAAGCGATCAGGCCCCGCAACCCAATACGCTAACGACGGAGCCCCCAAGATATTGTTCAACTTCAGGGTATGTGCAGCGTACCCGTTCTGTTCCTTTCACGTTCTCGTTGCAATGTGTTTTTTCGTTGTCCAGTCATTGGTACGCTGCGCGTACCCTACTTTATGCCGCTCGTGCTTGTGGCACTTCATACAGGGATTCGATCACTCGTTCCAGTTCAAGTGCCCTGCATCCTTTAACCAACAGTACATCGCCATGTTGCAACGACTGCCGAAGTGGTGCGATGCAATCCAACGGATCGGCAGCGACCATCGTTCGATCTTCGCGCATCCCGGCTGCCACTGCGCCCGCTACAACATTGCCAGCAAATTGCCCGCAAGCCCAGAGCGTGTCCAGGCCGACCGTGGTCACCGTGCGGCGGCCCAGTTCGTCGTGCAAACGCGGACCATGAACTCCGAGGTCGCCCATGTCGCCGAGCAGTGCCATCCGCCGTCCCGCGGCAGGGTATTCGCTCAACAACTTAAGAGCGGCCTCCGCGGCCAGCGGACTGGAATTGTAAGCATCGTTAATGATCGTCACGCCATGATGTTGGAAAACCTGACAGCGCATCTCGACGGACTGGAACTCTGCCAATGCTTCGGCCGTCTCTGCCAGACTGCGGCCGTAGAGCAGGCCAACCGCGATGGCGGCCAACGCTGGCTCCAGATGATGCCGGCCCCACACAGGCAAGCAGAAGTTTTGTCGCTCGACGCGAAACGCCAATTGGCCGCCGCCATGTTGAACGTCAACGGCCGAAACATCGCAATCGCCATTGCGGCCGTACCACAGCGCGCTTACCGGCGACATGGCCGCCAGCCGACGCTGCCATGGATCGTCGCCACACAACACGGCTTGGCCGTTGCGCCCCAGCACACCCAGCAGTTCACCTTTGGCGGCGGCGATGTCTGCCTGACTGCCGAACTTGCCGAGATGGGCGTCGCCGATTCGCGTAATCACGCCGATTTGAGGAGCCGCCAGCCGGGCCAGCGAGTCGATCTCGCCACGGGCGGTTGCCGCTAATTCAATCACGGCGTAATCGTGCTCGGGGAGTAACTGCAGGAGACTGAGCGGTACGCCAATATCGTTGTTATAATTGCGGGGGCTGGTGACGCCGTCGCCTGCCGGATTTAAGACCGCGTCGATCATCTGCCGCGTTGTGGTCTTGCCGACGCTGCCGGTCACGGCAATAACCGATGCCTCGCAGCGGCGGCGATTCCAGTCGGCCAATTGCCACAGGGCGAGCTTCGATTCTGCCACGTCGAGCACAAAGGTGCCTGCCCAGGGTTCAATGCGCCGTTGCGATACGACCACGCCTTGGGCGCCACGCCGCAGAGCATCGTCGGCAAAGTCCGCGCCGTCGCGGTGCTCGCCGCTCAGCGCCCAGAACACGTCGCCAGGTTGAACTCGGCGGCTATCGGTGACAATCGAACCGGCCAGCGCATGGTGACCGTCGCGCGGCGGAGGCGAACCAAATCGCAATTCGCCACTCAATACGTTCTGAAGTTCTGCGATCGAGATTTCCATCTAGGCCGCCCTCCGCAAGACAGGCATGGTGGCCCAATCGGCATCAGTCGCATATAGCCACTGCCGCACCACGTCGCGATCGTCGAACTCATACCGCCGCGTACCGACGATTTGTACCGACTCATGTCCTTTGCCAGCCACCAACACGCAGTCGCCAGGCTCAGCTGCGGCCAGGGCAGTTTGAATGGCTGTCGTGCGATCGTGAATCACGACCACACTGCCAGGGCGTTTGAATCCTCGCAGAATCTGGCTGGCGATCGTCGTTGGCTTTTCGCGTCGCGGATTGTCGTCGGTGACAATCGCCAGATCGGCCGCTTTTTCGACGGCCCGCCCCATCAACGGACGCTTGGCCCGGTCGCGATCGCCGCCGGCGCCGAAGACGCAAATCAGACGTCCCGTGCAAACTTGCCGCAAAGTGCCCAGCACCTGCTCCAAAGCATCCGGGGTATGAGCATAGTCCACGAACGCCGAGAAAGGCTGGCCGCATTCGATCCGTTCCAATCGGCCCGGCATCGTCGTGATGCGTTCGATGCCTCGGACGATCGTGCTGATGTCGATACCGTAAACGAGTCCCACCGTGGCCGCAGCCAGGCAGTTGGAAACATGATGATCGCCGATGATGGCCGTACGAACCGGCACGGTGTCGCTGCCGATCGTCAGCAGAAATGTCTGTTCGCTGCGATGCCGTTCGATGACCGTGGCCGTCACTTCCGCGTCAGAGTTCATGCCATAGGTGAGTACAGGTCCTTGGAGGGTGGGCAAGAACTCGCGACATGCCGCGTCATCTAGATTCAGTACAGCTACGCCACCCTCGCGAAGCTGGCTAAACAGCCGTGCTTTTGCCGCCTTATAGTTGGCAAGCGTGCCATGAAAGTCGAGATGGTCACGTCGCACGTTGGTTACGCACGCCACATCGATCTCGAATCCGGCCGTCCGTCGCTGAGCCAGCGCGTGGCTCGACACCTCTAACACGGCGTGCGTCGCTCCTCTCGCTTCGCTCCGAGCGAGCCAATCGGCCAGCAATGGGGCAGGGGGGGTCGTCAACGGCGCGGGCATGGTGCGGCGACCGTCACAATAGCCCAAGGTTCCGGCCACCGCCGGCAATTGCCCCGCTTCGTGCAAAATCGAGGCGATCAGGCAACTGGTCGTCGTCTTGCCGTTGGTACCCGTTACGCCGATGACCGGCACACGCTCGGCAGGGTGGCCGGCCAGTGCATGGCAGACATGGCCGAGCGCTTCGCGGCTGTCTTCGACGATACAGAATGGTATGTCGCCACTGGGGATCCATTGTTCCGCCAAAATGGCCCGGGCGCCTTGAGTAATGGCCGCCGCAATGTGGTCGTGGCCGTCATGTTCCGCACCAAGCATGGCGACAAACAAATCGCCGGGCTGACACGAGAGAGAATGATTGCTGCACGATGTGACATGAATGTCGTCGGCGCCGAAGAAACGGGCGCGTGGCAACAAGTTCTTCAAGCTGACCCCAACCGCCGGGGACTGCGCTGACATGCTCATGCTAGGCCTCCTTGCCTGGCTTTGCACTGTCCCGCGAGGCCCGTGGCCCGCGGAAGCAATGCTTTGTGGTTGCGGTTGAGCCGGCATCCTTGCCGTTTCCGCGACACTCACCAATGTGTGGGGAATTGTGAGCAAATCCCCATCGGTGTCAATACGGTTTCGAATTGCGGCAGTGCTAGCACGAAATGTGCGCAAGCTACGGCCAAGTCGCCCTGGACAACGCCAGCTAATTCGGCGAAAGATACGCCGGCATTTCGGGGCTTTGAGACGGAGTTGAGACAGGTGGACCGTTTGCGGACGTTGTTGATCGGAGATTTCGCTGGCGCTGAATTTGCGCCTGTTGTTGAGACGCTGACTGAAAGTTGTCGCATTCAATTCGCGACTAACCTTGCCGATGCGATTATGCAGCTTGCAGCGGGCGATCTGTCCGTGGATGCTATCGTGCTTGCTTGGCCCTACCCTGGGGCATTCTCTGCTTGGGAGATCCATCGATTGCGGAGAGCAGCTCCACTTGCAAGGCAGTTGGCTGTTCTCGGCTCGTGGTGTGAAGGGGAAGGGCGCAGCGGAGAGATCATTCCTGGATTGATTCGCACGGTGTGGCACCAGTGGACCGCGAGTTGGGCCGCTGAATTTCAGGCACGCAATATGAAGCAATTGCCCTCCTGGTGCTTGCCGGAGACGACGGGGGACGAAGAGCGACTGCTAGCTCGCTCAACTCGACACCGGCCGCCCAGCAGCGGCCTGATCGCCATCGCCAGCCGCCAATTTGAGACGGCGGAACTGTATAGTGCAGTCTGCGGCAAGCAAGGATATTCGACAGTCTGGCTATCGGGTGGCGAAGACCTCGTTCGAATCGGCCGACCCACGGCTATTGTATGGGACGGCGACGCCAACCGCTTGTCGGAATTATCGGAAATGCACCACCAGTCATCGGCCCCGATGGTGGCCTTGATCGACTTTCCCCGAGCCGACGACGTCCGCCGCGCCACAGAGGCCGGTGCAGTCGCTGTATTGGGCCGGCCGATGCCCTGGGATTGCCTGTTCTGGCATCTCGACCGATTGGACAGGACACAGACTGCGAGGCAACGAGTCGCTTAACTCACATTTCTCACCACAGTCACGCAGCCCGGCAGAACCGAAGACAAGCAACGAGGAAGTATGGGAACACTAATAAACGCTAATCTACGCTAATCAGATTAGCGTAGATTAGCGAGGATTAGTGTTCCTTCTCTTCTCCTAAAGTTCTTCGAGATCCTCCCTCCACTCCAGTCGCAGAATCTCTCGCTTCCACTCGGGTTCGTGAATCGGCCAACCACGAACGACACACGAAGCATCGCTCCGTTGTGCATACCGACCTGACTCGTGGACCATGCGCCAGCAGGTCGATTCGATCGGCCGTAGCGCTCCACAACGACTTCCGACTGCTGCGCGGTGAAACTTCACTTCTCCTTGATCGTAAATCGTAATCACGGCGGCGCTAGGAAAGTCGAGCATCCGCCGCGCAATCAACTCATGGCTGGCCGTGAAATAGCGCTCCTTGAGCTTCGGCAGATCGCAGTTACACTCGGCGGCATCGGCAACGAACCAGGCTCCAGGAAGTAATATTCGCACAGCCAGTTGATTGGCCACCTGTTCCCGGGCATCGGCTCGTGCCTCCCGAGGATCGACGCCCAGTTCTGTGAAAACCTGATTAGCCAGAGACTCGCCAATTTCATGGGCCACGGCCCATTGGATCCGCTCCGGCCGCGGCTCGGGGCGAACCAACACGGCATGTTGAGCCGTGCCTCCCGTGGCGCGGGAGAGTTTCACAATCCGCGCCCGCCCCGGTTGGGCGGCGTCCCAGGCTATATCCATCCCCAACCCTGCGGCAAGCTGGATGGCATCGATGGGCGGGCCTTCCATTCCCTGCTGGACAAGCATATTGATCACGCACCCATCTAGTGCTTTGGACCATTCTTCGATAGCGATTTTAGGCAACATGCTGCACCTTTAGTGGATGTCTGTATACTATTCTTTTGCGTCCGGTTACGCAAGCGTGGCGAAAACGAACGGCGGGAGCGTGCCTGTGGAATAGCTTGCCGAAGCCTACGCCAGTGCCTCGTCTCCGAATGACCAATCGAGTAGGATAGGAGTGTTAAGGATTCACAGCGCATCGCGGTCATCGTTTAAGTCGTTTCTACCTATCAACATGCCACAGCTACCCATCATTGAACTCGAATCCACTCCGCTCCCAGCTACTACATCCGCTATGGCGAAGGGCACCTACGCCTTCGTCAGCCTGGGCTGTCCCAAAGCCCTGGTCGATAGCGAGCGGATGTTGGGCCTGCTGAGGCTGGATGGATACGATCTGGTCCACGAACCGTCGGGCGCCGATTTTGCCGTCGTCAACACTTGCGGGTTCATCGAGAGTGCCAGGGCAGAGTCCTACGCCTCGATTGAAGAAATGGCAGTGCTAAAGCGGGCGGGGAAGCTGCGCGGAATTATTGTTTCCGGTTGCTTGGCCGAACGAGAAAAGGAAGCCCTACTGTCCAAGTGCCCAGAAGTGGATCAGATCGTCGGCGTCTTCGGCCGCGATGAAGTGACCAAGGTGGCCGATCGCCTGATGGGGGCGCAGACCGAACAACGAACCGTGTTCCGACCCGCGCCGGTTCGAGCCCTAAGCGACACCGACCGGCTGCGGATCACGCCCCGGCATTTTGCCTATCTTAAAGTCTCCGAAGGCTGCGACCGGCTCTGCACGTTCTGCGCGATCCCCAAGATGCGCGGCAAGCACGTCACCAAGCCGATGGAGGAGGTCATCAAGGAGGCCCGCCAACTGGCCGCCGATGGCGTACGCGAGCTGAACATCGTCGCCCAGGACACGCCCTACTATGGCATGGACCTGTATGGCGAACCTCGGCTGGCCGAATTGCTCAGCGAGTTGGAGCAGATCGACGAACTACGCTGGATTCGTTTGCTCTATTTCTATCCTATGTATGTGAGCGACAAGTTGATCGACACGATCGGGCAAAGTTCCAAGATCGTGCCGTATCTCGATATGCCGCTTCAGCACATTAATGACACCATGCTGCGGCGGATGCAGCGCCGCGTCAATCGGCATGATACGGAGCAATTGATCGCCAAGATGCGGGACCGCATTCCGGGGCTGGCGATGCGAACGACGATGATCACCGGCTTCCCCGGCGAAACCGATCAGCAATTCGAGGAAGTGGCCGACTTCATCGCCCAGCAACGCTTCGAGCGGCTGGGTGTGTTCACCTATTCGTTCGAGCCCGATACTCCGGCGGCCAAGCTGCCGGACCACCTGCCGGAAGAGTTAAAAGCCGAGCGTCGCGAGCAGTTGATGGCCGTGCAGCAACAGGTGGCGTTTGAGTTCAACGAAGGACAGGTAGGCAAGACTCTGGAAGTATTGATCGATCGACCCGTGCCCGGCGAGGCGGAAGCCTTTGTAGGCCGCAGCTATGCCGACGCGCCTGACATCGATTCCTTGGTCTTCGTAACCGGCGAAGGATTGCGGCCCGGTCAATTCGTGTCGTGTGAAATCGTTGCCTGCCAGGGTTACGATCTGGTGGGAGTGGCGGTCGGAACCCCTCAATGAGCAGCAACCAGGCCAACCCGTCGCGACCGACGGTGTTCAATGTTCCGAATTATGTGACCGCCGCGCGCCTGATCCTGGCGATCGTGGTTTTTGCGCTGATCGGCTGGGCCCAAAGCCGGGCTCTCGCGTCCGCCAGCGACGAATCCGTTAGCTGGATCTACGGCGTCGCCACGGTTGTGTTTATCGTGGCCGCCGCCACCGACTGGGTGGATGGCTACTGGGCTCGCAAATACGGCCAGGTGACTCAGGTGGGACGAATCTTTGATCCCTTCGTGGACAAAGTCATTGTCTGTGGCACGTTCATTTTCCTGGTGGCCAGCCCTGGCTCTGAAGTCACGGGTTGGATGACGGTACTCATCGTCAGCCGGGAACTGCTGGTGACAGCCCTGCGCGGTCAGGTGGAAGAGAAGGGCATGGATTTTTCCGCCAAATGGGCCGGTAAAATCAAAATGGTTCTCCAGTGCGTGGCGGCGGGGACCAGTCTCGGTGTGCTAAGTTTGTTTCCGGCTCACGGCGCACCGGAGGAACTGCGGGTTGCATTGGTCGTCTTACTCTGGGCATCCGTGGCCATCACCGTGTACTCCGGCGTCGGTTATGTAGTAGCCGCCGCGAAGATGTTACAGCGCTCGTAGGTCGTAGGTCAGTCGTAGGTCAGGCTATTGCCTGACGAAAAACGGCGATGCGAGCTGACAGGCAGAATTGGCGGGAATGCGTCAGGCAATAGCCTGACCTACTTTGGGCTTTGGGACTTGTCAAAGTGAATTGCTTGCTGGCCGCTGCTACACCCGAAGCCGAAGCATCTCTGTTTGCCACGACTCTCGTGCTGACGATCATCGGCATGTCGCTGATTGTCTGGGTGGCGATCATCATGCGTCTCGTGCGTCACGAACCACTCATGCCGTTATGGCCCAGACGAGCGGTTCCTTGGTCGTGGTTGTTCACATTGGCTGCCTTTCTGCTCTATATCTTGGTGTCCATAGCGACCCTGGTGCTGATGCGGTTCGCTACTGGCGGAGGTCCGATCGTTGTTGAGCCGCAAACCACTCAGGAGCTAACGCCGCTGTTGGCATCGACGGCTGTGGCGGGAGCCATATCCACCGTGCTTACGCTGTTGGCGTTGGTAACGGCGGCAGGCGCGACGAAGATCGACCTGGGACTGGACAGCCGCTGGCTTAAGCAAGATGTATTCTATGGCTTGGCTGGTTTTGCTGCCGCGGTGCCGGTCGTATTTTTGATCAAATGGCTCTTGCTGCCGTTTTCCAAGGAGAATCATCCGCTGGAAAAGATGGTGCGAGAACATTCCTCACCGGCGCTCTTGTTCTGGACCGTGATGGTAGCCGTCGTCGCCGCTCCCTGGGTCGAGGAGTTCTTGCTGCGCGTCGTGTTTCAAGGCTGGCTGGAGCGGTGTTTTTTTCCGCGGCAGGC
>JAIOPX010000171.1 GCA_021413705.1 Planctomycetota bacterium
CGCCAGGCCGTGGATGAATATCTCGACGCTCATCGGATCGCCTTGCTGCTGACACGCACCGACTACACAGGCCGCATGGGAATCAAGGTGTAGATATGCAACCCGAGATCAAACAAGCCGTTCTGAAATTCTTCGCCGCCAACAAGCCGGGCGCCGTGCTCGATTTTCCCTGTGGCACAGGCTGGTTGGGCACGTCGCTGACGGACAAGCAGTGGGAATATCACGGCGCCGACCTCTACTGTGAACCCGAAGCGACCCACCAGATCACTCGCTTCAGTGCCGCCGATTTGCAACAGCCGTTTCCCTACGAAGACGAACAGTTCGACTACATGGCCTGCCTGGAAGGGCTGGAACACATCGAGAACTATCACCATGTGCTGCGCGAAGCGGCCCGTGTGCTCCGGCCGGGTGGAACCTTGCTGGTCAGCACGCCCAACCCGCTGAATATCAAGAGCCGCCGCCGCTACTATTGGTCGGGCACGTTTTATGGTTTCCCCCATCTGATCAACATGCCGCCCGAGGGGAGCCACATTCATGTGACCCCGGTGAATCTGTCATTCCTGATCGCATTTGCCGAGCGTCATGGCTTGAAGTTCGAGCGACTGCAGGACGTAACCATCCGCAAGGGAATGTATCTTCACCTGCCGCGCGTCTGGGCGGTGCAGGCCTACACCTGGCTCAAAACGCTGGGCAAATCACCCAAACAACGTGATTGGCTCCGGCTGTTGGCGTCGTCGCAAGTCTGCTTGTGCGACGGCATGGTTGTCTCGTTCACCAAAAAATCCGCAGCGGAAATGCAAATTGGTCTCCGCCTGCATGAGGCCGCCTGATCATGAGGAATCCACCCACGATGCGAAAATGCGCCACCAGCTTGGAAGGCGAAATGACCAAGGCCGAGCATGAGTTCCTGCTGGGGCTCTTGCGTCGCGAAAAGTTCGAAGGTGCCCATCTGGAAGTGGGCACCGCGGCTGGCGGCACGCTGTGCGTCATGATGCGCGCTTTCGACGATGCCACGCGACCGCAGTTTGTCGTCGTGGACCGGATGACATACTTTCCCAACCAAATGGAAGCCGTGGATATCAACTTGCGGCGACACAACCTGGATCCCGCTAAGGTCGATTTCCGAGTCGCCATGAGCACCACTGCGTTTCGCGAGGCAACGGAGCGCGGCGACACGTTCGATTTCATCCTGCTGGACGGGGGTCATAAGATACTCAACGTCATGGCCGATCTGCGTTGGACTCGGTTGCTGAACGTCGGCGGCATGATCTGCCTGCACGACTGCGTGCCGAAGTTCCCTGGAGTGAAACTCTCGGTCGATCGCTTTCTGGCAGGACATCCACATTTTCAGATTGTGGGCCAGGCCGATTCACTGATCGCCCTGCAAAAAGTGTCGGCCGCCACGCGACCGGAAGTATCGCGACTCGACCGGGCCTACGCCCTGGCCATGCACCTGCCGTTGCTGACCCGCCGCAAGCTGGACAAGTGGCGAAGCAAGCGAGCGGCGTGATAAGAATCAAAACCAGAAGACGGTTGAACCACAGAGACACAGAAGCACAGAGAAAAGGGATGAGAACAAAGGTCGGAGTACGACCTTATGTAATCGAAAGCATGACCCAAGTTTCCAGCCATTTCGAATCAACTCCAACTTCGGCGGCGGTATGCGCTGGGTTGTCGTCTGTCAAACGCGGGTCGTTGATTAAGAACGAACCTGCCACGGCTACTCGCCCCATGCGGCTGGCTATTGTTCGGCAGCAGTATCGGGCGGATGGAGGGGCGGAGCGGTTTACTTCCAGCCTGATCGCCGCGTTAGGTGAGAATCGCTACGACGTGACTGTGCTGGCCCGGCGGTGGCAGGAGCTTGACGGGGTGGCAGCCATTCGTTGCAACCCGCCTCGCATGGGTCGGCTGTCGCGCGATTGGGGTTTTGCACTGTCCGTCGATCGACAATTGCGTGAGCATCACTTTGATCTCGTTCAATCCAATGAACGCGTCCCCGGATGCGACGTGTATCGCGCGGGTGACGGAGTCCATCGGCAATGGCTCGTCTACCGCCGTCGAGTGCAATCGTGGCCTGCGCGGGTCTTTTCGGCTTTGAGTCCCTACCATGCCTATCTGCAATGGGTCGAAAGGCGCGTGTTTGAACATCCGCGTCTGCGGGCCGTCATCTGCAATTCGCAGATGGTCCGGCAGGAGATTCTCAAATACTTTCGCGTGGACCCGGCCAAGCTGCACGTCATCTATAACGCCGTGGACTGCCAGCGGTTCGGACCACACCTGAAGCAACATCGCGCGGCTGTGCGAAGCGAGTTTGGCGTTCCGAGTAGCGCCACTCTGTTCGTCTTTGTCGGCTCGGGTTTTGAGCGTAAGGGTCTGCGCTATGCCATCGAAGGCCTGACAGGTGTTGCAGGCGCGCACTTGCTCGTGGTCGGCGGTGACAAGCAAACGCCGCATTATGTTCGGCTGGCACAGAAACTTGGCGTGGCCCAGCGGACGCATTTTGCCGGAGTTCGCAGCGATGTCGGGCCGTGCTATGGCGCGGCGGATGCCCTACTGCTGCCTACCTTGTACGATCCGATGCCCAATGTGGCGCTCGAAGCCATGGCAACTGGACTGCCCTCGATCGTTAGCACGGCCTGCGGCGCGGCTGAGTTGATTGTGGAAACCGAGAACTGCGCCGCAAAAAATATCCCTCACGCTCCGCGTGAGGAAGATCATCACGCGGAGCGTGATGGATACTATGGCGAGTGTGGACTGGTTTGCGACGCACTCGACCATGCAGCCCTGGTGCGGGCTATGCAAACACTTACCGATCGTCAGGTGGCGGAGCGCCTCGGCTGCGCGGCACGGCTGCGCGTCGAACTGCTCACACCCGGGGCTATGGTGGCCCAACTCACCGCACTCTATCGAAAGTTGCTGACATGAAACCTTGGACGACACCCATGAAAATCGTGCATTCCGAAAGCTCCATCGGCTGGGGAGGCCAGGAGTTGCGGATTCTCACCGAAGCCGTCGGTCTGCTGCGGCGCGGGCACGAAGTACACCTGGTCTGCCCGGCCGAGGCTCCGATCTTGGAAGAAGCGCGGCGGCGCGGCTTGCCGGCCACCGCACTCCCCATCGGACGACGAACCGTGCGGGCCGTGCGGGCCTTTCGAGCATGGCTCAAAGCGCAGCGCCCCGATGTGCTCAATACGCACAGCTCGACCGATAGTTGGTTGGCGGCTGTAGCCAGCCGCATGGTGGGACGCCGCTTGCCGATCGTTCGAACGCGGCACATCTCCGCTGCCGTGGGGCGCGATCCGCTCTCGCGGTGGCTGTATGCTCGTGGAGCCGACAAAGTGGTGACGACCGGCGAGCGCCTCCGTAACACGCTGGTGGACGAACTTCATCTGCCGGAGGAGCATATTGTGTCGGTGCCGACCGGTATCGATACGCAGCGCTTCTGCGCTGGGGATCGCAGTGCGGCTCGACAACAATTGGGTTTGCCGGCCGAAGCCAAGATCATCGGCATCGTGGCCACCGTCCGCACTTGGAAAGGTCATCAATACCTGATCGACGCCGTGCGGCGCATCGATCATGGCGACCTGACGCTGGTGATCGTCGGCGACGGGCCGATTCACGACGTGGTCACCCGTCAGGTGGCCGAATCGGGACTGGCGGCGCGCACCATGCTCGTCGGTCAACAGCGCGATGTCGTACCCTGGCTTCAAGCGATGGATATCTTCGCATTGCCGTCGTATGCCAACGAGGGAGTGCCGCAGGCGATCGTACAGGCGATGAGTTGCCAGTTGCCGGTCGTCTCGACTCCGATCGGCGCGATCGACGAGGCCGTGATCCATCAACAGACCGGTCTGATGGTACCCCCGAAGCAAGTCGAGCCGCTGGCCGACGCTTTGCGCCGCCTGATCGACGACGAGCCTTTGCGCCACCGGCTCGGCAGCGCCGGCCGCTCGCGGGCCATCGCGCGATTCGGCATTCAGCGGATGCTGGATGATATGGAAGCGATATTCAGCGAAGTTTCCAGCGTAGGACATATACCGGCCCGGATTGCGGCTTAGGTTGCTCAACCATGAAAATTGCCATCTTCCTTCCGAATTGGATCGGCGACGTCGTGATGTGTACGCCGGCGCTGGCGGCCGTGCGGAGCCATTTTGGCCCCGACGTAGAGTTGATCGGCGTCATGCGACCTTATGTGGCCCAGGTGCTCGATAGTTGCGGTCTGTTGGACGACGTGCAGTTCTACGATCCACGCAGCAAGAATCACGATCTGCGAAGTTGGGCGATGGTGAAACGATTGCGGCGCGCGCGGCCCGACATGGTGCTGCTGCTTACCAACTCGCTGCGAACCGCGCTGTTGGCCTATGCAACGGGTGCCCCGCGGCGCGTCGGCTTTGCCCGCAATCTGCGCGGGCCGTTGTTGACAGACAAACTTGCGATGCGCACCTGGTTCTGGAAACTGCTGCCGCAATCGGCGATGGATAACTATCTGCGACTGGCCGCTCTGCTAGGGTGTACCGATCTGACTCAGCCACCGCAACTGGGCACCTCTCCCGCCGATGAGGAAGCTGCTGACAACGTCTGGCAGCGTTTGGGCCTGCCGCCGGGTAATCGCGTCGTCGTGATGCACAACGGCGGCGGCTGGGGTGGTCAGGCGGAAGCCAAAGCCTGGCCCTGCGAATATTTTGGTCAGCTCGCCCGACGGATCGCCACACAGCACGGCCTGGGTGTGTTGGTGTTGTGCGGTCCTGCTGAGCGCGAGACAGCGGCCCGCATCGCCACGGAAGCCAACCACCCACTGGTGACGAGCCTTGCGAATGAACCACTCAGCATCGGCCTCTCGAAGGCTTGTGTGCGACGCAGCCGGCTGATGGTCAGCACCGACAGCGGCCCGCGGCATTTCGCTCATGCCTTCGGCGTGCCGGTGGTGACGATTTATGGTTCGACGCACATCGCCTGGGGAGACACCCACTACACGCGGGCGATCAACCTGCAGCGACAGGTTCCTTGCGGTCCCTGCCTGAAGAAGTTCTGCCCGCTAGGGCATCACAAGTGCATGAAGGACATGACAGTGCAGGAAGTGTTCCGCGCCGTCGAAGCACAGTTGGCTCAACTGGCCAGAACTGCCGCGTGAGAGTGGCAGCAAGTAAGGGTGCCATACCCACGTAAGCCAAAGCGGTATGGGCAGGATATGTGCTAAGCCACCGGCGAATTCCAGTAGGCGGTTCTCGTGGGCATGTTTGGAGGCCGACGATTGCCCGCAAGATTCCATGCCCGCGCGAACATGACAAGATGCCTTACCAGCGACTAGATACGCCACATGAAATTATGCGGGCTCGGGCGCGGGCATGGCACCCATTCCTGCAAATAACTCACCAGACTTCGATCTGGTTCTCCAGCCGGCGGCCCTCGACAAGCGACATCGCGGAGTGCTGCGCGAGTTGCTTGGCGTAGAACGTGGAACAAAAGCCCGCCAGCACTACTCGACCGTGATGCACGTCCACTCGCAACTTGTGAATGCGGCCTCCGCTGCCACGGCGCACGGCCTGCTCGATTCGCTTGGCCAACGCAGTGGTCGCGCTCTCAATCGCCGGTGAGATCACCTGGACCGCCCGAGCAGCGACTACTGTCTGTAACTTCTCCATGGGTTGTTCCTTCAGCCCTTGCAATTTGTTTCTAGGCGTCGTGATGCAAGTACGTTGTGTACGCGCGATGGGTTCAATCGCGCCGACCTTTTTGAGGTCTGCAAAGGCTTCCGTGCTCCCGCCGAATCACAGCAACCGATCTCCCCGCGCGGCGTTTAGCCACCACACGGTTCTAGTCAATCTAGGACGGTAAGCCGGAGAGTGTCAATACCGAGCCGCCGCGACTCATCAAACATTCATTATGTACGTAACCCAAGGGGACAGTCCCATTTTACTGAGGCAAAATTGGGGCAGTCCCCGCCAAAATTGATTCTCTAACTAACGAACTTCGGGAAGAATCACTTCTGCATTGCGCAAATAGTCAACGATTTCTTGCGCAAGCGTAGCGGCATCCTTGACGCCCCCTGCTAGCACAAGTTCTGGCCGATCAGGCGCCTCATAAGGATCGTCGATCCCGGTCATCCCCTTGATCTGCCCCGCGCGGGCCTGCTTATACAATCCCTTGGGGTCACGGGTTTCACAGATCGCAAGCGGTGTGTCTACGAATACTTCAATGAAGGCTCCCGGCCGCAGCCGCTGCCGGATGGCGTCACGATCGCGTCGATACGGACTTACAAAGGCGGTGATCGTCACAAGGCCAGCCTCCACCAGCAGTTCCGCCACGGCGCCGATCCGACGGATGTTCTCCTCCCGATCCATGGCCGAGAAACCGAGCCCAAAACGCTTCGCGAACTCCTCGCCATGCTGCGGCGCCAGGACCGAAGGTGGCGCATTGAGCCCATGCCGCACATTGTCGCCGTCCAGCACAAAGGACCGCACACCTAGGCTGTGCATTCGATGATCGAGCAGGTTGGCGATCGTGCTCTTTCCGCTGCCGGAAAGCCCGGTGAGCCAGACTACGCAGCCGCGATGGCCGCCAAGCCGCTCGCGCTCCTCCCGGCTGACGCTCTGTTGATGCCAGTGAATCCCGCCGCTTTCGTTGGACATTTTCCCTTATTCCCCAATGCCCGCCAGTTCACAAAGATTTGCCGCCATGACCGGAGCCGGGCAACTCCACACCAAGAAGAACAGAGCCTGCCGACACCACCGCCCTGCCGGATGACCGGCGGCGTAGCCAGCTCCCTTGGCAGCGGCCAACGCCGCCTGGGTAGATCGCAGGGCAAGGCTATTGGCACTGGCCCGCAACTCATCCGCCCCACATGGTTCCAATCCCTCGGCCAACGCCAGCAGATTGCTGACTAGTTGTTGCTGTTCGCCGCGCAGGCCTTCGGCCGCATTGCCAAGCTCGCCGCGCCGCTTGGCTTCCGTTTCGAGCAGATCAATCGCCGCACCTGAGAGTCCAATCGCCAAGGCAGACGTTTGCAGTCCGCCGGTCTTGGCACCCGTCGCACCTTGCATCACATTGGGCTGGGGCGCTGCCAACACATGAGCGTTTGATACTCTCACGCCAGAGAGCCGCACTGGCCCGGTGTCACTACCCGAGAGTCCCACCAAGCGCGCCGGTGGCTCGGTCGTCACACCTGGCAGATCGGTCGGCAGCGCCAAGAGCATCTGCATCCCATCTTCAAGCTGCGCACCAATGACCATCAAATCGGCCTGAGGGGCGCCGGTCACCCAGGCACTGTATCCGTCCAACACGAAGTCACTCTGCGGATCATCTGGCTCAGCGCGGCGAGCCGTGAGTGCCGGCGTGCCGAGGTGCCGCCGGCTGGTCGTCAGATGCGAGATGCCCAGGGTGCAAAATTTCTCGCCGGTAAGCAGCAGAGGCAACCAGACATCGCAAAGTTCCGGGTTGCCGGCCGAGGCCAAACGCTTCAGCGCCCCGGTGGCCTGCGTGAGGATGAACGTCGTAGTCAGGCAGGCCGCGCTGAGTTTCAAGTAGCCCCGCAGCAGATCGGCTTCACTCCACCCCAGCCCCCCCTGCTCTTCCGGCAGAAACCAGCGCAGCACTCCCTGCTCAGCACATCGCCGCAACGATTCAGCCGGCCAAAACTGATCGGCCCGTTCGGCGCCGGTGGCCAGTGCGGAACACAAGTCATCCAGGGCAGAATCGAAAGGGGTGGTGAGCATTCCCCTATTATTGTCGATCGAGGCCGGTGAGCCTAGTGCGAGTACTCAGTACTCAGTCAGCTCGCGAGTTCTTTTTACTCGCAGGGCGACGAGCGCCAGCGTCAATCCAATTGCGGCCAGCGCCAGAGTCGACGGTTCCGGGACTGCTACCTCGGCGGCGACTCCTGACCAGGCGAGGCCGTAGTTGACGGTTGCTCCAAACTCGGGAACCGACAAGTCATCAAACAAATTGCCCGCATGGACCACTTGAATCCCGAAGAGGCCCGTATAGGGCAATGCAAAATGCAGATGCTCCACGACATTGTAGGTGCTGATCGAACTGGAAATAATGGTTCCGACATTGCCTCCGGTGGCGTCGAAGATGCGCAGATTGAGGTTCGCTTGGCTGTCATCGACGACGTTTCCAGAAATAATCGGCCGCGTGCGGAACCAGTCGAGTGTGACCGTCAACATGCTTCCGCCGACTAGCGCCTGATTGAAATAGTATTCATTCGTCGAACCATTGGTGGCGAGGCCAAAATCCCAGCCGATCGCCTGCACGCTGCCGAGGTTGCCGCTGCCTGTGCCCGTTACGTCCTTCGTGCCGGCAAAATACTGGTCGTAGGCCACGTCCAAATTCATCCGGCCTGTCCCCACGGCGTAATCGAGTGCCTGTGTGGTAGTGACGCCCCCGTTCCCGTTGGCCACTTGGCCATTGTTCCAGCCGGAAGTTTTGTCAGCACTGTTGAGCAGCACGGCCTTAACGACACGAGCATCGCGCGAATTGGCATTGCTGGCCGTTGAAGGGGTGTTCTTGCTGGCACTGTCGATGAGTGCAGCCCCGCCCGCCACGATGGGGGAAGCAAAACTGGTGCCGTTGAGCCCACCCGCATAGGCCGTTGGAACACCGACGCCCGAGCCACCTATCGAAGGGTTGTTGCCACCGGTTGCTCCTGAATATTGCGCGCTGGTCAACGAAGCACCCGGAGCGGCAATGTCCACAGGAGCCCGGGCATTGAGCACGGCGCCGCCAGCCACATTGTCATCCCAAGACTGCGGCCCTCGGCTGCTGAAGCTGGCCACCGAAGTGTATGCATTTCCGTCGTTATTCAGAGCGGCCACGGTAATGCTGTTGTATCCTGAACCGGGCGCTCCCACCGTATTGGAACTTGGCCCGGCGTTGCCGGCCGCGGCGACCATCGTGGTGAGCGAGTTCTGATGGGCCAGCGCGTCAACAACCAAGGCAAATACGCCGGTGCCAGTAGCATCCGTCGTGCCGATGCTGCTATTGACCACGTCGGAAACGGAGAATGCCTGATTGTAAGCCGTGACGATGCTGGGGATCGAGGCGTTGAAGGTCAAGGAACTCACCCAGCTCGTAGCCATCGCCGCCGAGCGCAGATCGGTGTTGTAAGCGATCCCAAGTTGATGATCCCCTGGACTGGAGACCGTGTTGCGGCCACCGATGAGCAGGCCCACCTTGGTGGCGTGCTGGTCCACAAGATCGGTCACTTGGTCTCCCGGTGTGCCAACATAATTCCAAGCCGACGCATCGTGCGTAAAGTTCGTGACGTGCGCAAGCGCTTCGTGTCCCCCGGATGAGCCCCCCGCGGCCGCCGTATTTCCCCAGATGTGTCCCGCCTCGACGTTGGTCACGATCGTATTCTGCCCGGTGAATCCGGCGCCATAGAATGTATTCGCCCCCAGAAACGTGTTGATGTTGATGCCGGTAAAGGTGCCGGGATTGCTCGATACGGCCGGAGCCTCGAACTGAAACTCCCCGGGAGCGCCAACGGGGCTCAGGAGTGTCTCCGCGGAACTCGGCGGAGTGAAGCAAGTGCCGCTCAAAAGCAGCGCTGCGCTAACGATAAATGCGGAGAACGAACCACGCCTAATCATCATGGAGCATTCTCCGCATTAGCTGAGCCGTCGAGGTTTTTGGGTTGAAAACGGGCGTTGCCCCAGACCTTTGATCGTGTCCAGAACCTACGGCCCTGTCAAGCATTAGGCAATTTTTTCTCCGCTCCTGGAGTCCGCCCGCTCCCAAGCGTAGTATCCGGCCTCCTTCTCACAGCAGAAGCTAGGCCACTTTCAGTACAGAATTTGAAACAATTTCGCTCCGAAGTGCCCACAAACCAGGGTGTTTACAGCCTCGCGAAAACCGTATAATCGCGGCATTCATCCGCCGCCGCCCTGCGATATCATCTGCCATTATGACTCAAGTAGACGACCCCGCCCAAGTGAAACGCTTCCCCCCCGTGGCCGAGATTTCCGCCGAGACCCTCTACGAAAAGTGTCTGGCGATGGCCCGAAATCTCTGGTGGACTTGGCACCACGACGTGGTCAACCTGTTTCGCGACCTGGACCCCATCCGGTGGCGGCAATTGGACCACAACCCCATCGCCCTGCTGGCCGAATTTACGCCCGAGCGGCTAGAAATGCGGGCCGGGGAACTGGTTCTCTATAGCCGCATCAACCACGCCTATCGCCGGCTGAAGGAATACATGGACCCCGATCGGCGGACCTGGGGAACCACGAACGCCGGCGTCCTGGGCGCGAAACCCGTGGCCTATTTTTCGGCCGAGTTCGGGATTCACGAATCGGTTCCCATCTACTCTGGCGGCCTTGGCGTGCTTTCGGGCGACCACGTCAAAAGCGCCAGCGGATTGGGGATTCCTTTGGTGGCCATGGGACTGTTCTACGACCAGGGCTACTTCCGCCAACACCTCGACATCGACGGCTACCAGCACGAAGAGTACATGAACGTCCGCGTCGAGGATCTGCCGATGGAGCCGGCGCTAGGCCCCGATGGCAATCCGATTACCGTGGAAATCGACACCCGCAACGGGCGTCTGCTGGCCAAGGTATGGCTGATGCGTGTCGGCCGCGTCGATCTTTACTTGCTGGATTGCGACGTGGAAGGGAACCGCCCCGAGGACCGGCAGTTGACCAGCCGGCTCTATGGCGGCGACACGCGGACGCGCATCCGCCAGGAACTGGTGCTGGGCGTCGGCGGTGTCAAAGCTCTCAAAGCCCTGGGTATCACGCCGGGCGTCTATCATCTCAACGAAGGTCACAGCGCGTTCGCTCCGTTGGAAGCCATTCGCGACTCCATGGAAACGGACGGGCTGAGCTTCGACGAAAGTCTGCGCGAAGTGGCCCGTCACACCACGTTCACCACGCATACCCCAGTCCCCGCCGGTCACGATCGTTTTGACGCCGGCCTGATCGAGGAACATCTCGGCCCGCTGCGCGACAAGCTGGGCATATCCCACGAGCAGTTGATGGCCCTGGGCCGCGTCGAGCCCCAGAACGAAGGGGAATCGTTCTGCATGACCGTGCTGGCGCTGAAGCTCTCGCGACGTGCCAACGCCGTCAGCTCATTGCATGGCGCTATCAGCCGCCGCATGTGGGCCCATCTGTGGCCCTGGCGAGTGGAAGAAGAAATCCCCATCGGCCACATCACCAACGGCGTTCACCTGCCGAGTTGGATGGCATACCAGATGCAACAGCTTTACGATCGCAACTTCCCCGCTGGCTGGATCTATCGCATGGGTGAGCCGGAAGTGTGGCAGGAGATCCACAAGGTCGATCCGGGCGAGTTGTGGGAAACCCACTATTCCTTGAAGAATCTGCTGCTATCGTTCGTCCGCCGCCGCATCAGCCGCCAATGCCGCCGCCGCGGAGAGAGCGATGACGTGGTGGAAGCAGCACGCAACGTACTGGATCCGCATGTGCTGACCATCGGCTTCGCTCGGCGGTTTGCCACTTACAAGCGGGCCGCCCTGGTCTTCTCGGATATCGACCGGATTGCCCGGCTGGTCAACAACCCTGATCGTCCGATGCAGTTCATTTTTGCCGGCAAGGCCCATCCGGCCGACGAGCCGGGCAAGGAGTTTATCCGCAAGGTGGCCAACCTGCGGCACGATCCCCGCTTTGCCGGCCGCGTGGTGTTCGTCGAGGATTACGATATCAATGTCGCCCGGCACATGGTGCAGGGCGTGGATGTATGGCTCAACAATCCGCGCCGTCCCCTGGAAGCATCCGGCACCAGCGGTGAGAAAGTTGTGCTCAACGGCGGCCTGAATCTCTCAGTGCTCGACGGCTGGTGGGCGGAAGCCTACGACGGCAGCAACGGCTTCGCCATCGGCAAGGGGCGCAGCCACGCCCAGGAACATGTGACCGACGAGCGCGATGGCCTCAGCCTGTTGGACGTTCTGGAGTTCCAGGTCATACCACTTTACTACGACCGCGACGTGGACGGCCTACCGCGGCAGTGGATCCAGCGGATGATGAGTTCGATCAGCTCACTGGCCTGGCGGTTCAGTTCCCACCGCATGGTGATGGACTATGTGAAATCCGCCTATGTGCCGGCAGCGGGGGGACTGAGTTGCGATATGCATGTGAGATGATAGTATCCATCACGCTCCGCGTGATGATTTCCCTCACGCGGAGCGTGAGGCGTACTGTCAAGATCATCACGCGGAGCGTGATGGATACTATGGATGATGAATACTTTGGGATCTTCCCATGCCGGACGACTTCCCGTTTCGTGTCTTTGACCCTGCGGACGACGTGCTACACGTCGAACGCAAATTGCCACATTGGTCCCAGCCGGGAACAATCGCGTTCATTACATTCCGCACATGGGATTCGATGCCGGCAGCAGTCGTTCAACGATGGGTGCAAGAGCGGAGCGACTGGCTTCACCAGCATGGCATCGACTCGGAGTCGGCGAATTGGCGGCAACAACTTGAGCAACTGGCCAGCAGTTTACGGCAGGAGTTTCACCGCCGTTTCTCCCAGCGCTGGCATGAAGAACTCGACGCTTGTCATGGAACGTGTGTTCTCCGGCAATCCCAGCTATCGCAAATTGTGGCCAATAGCCTGGAACACTTTGACGGCGACCGCTATGTCTTGACCGATCTCGTGGTCATGCCCAATCACGTACATGTGCTGGCCGCGTTTCCGAATGCCGATGCTCTCCTGACTCAGTGCGAATCGTGGAAGCACTATACCGCAACACAAATCAACCGCCAGTTAGCTCGCAAAGGAAGATTCTGGCAGCAGGATGGCTTCGACCATCTGGTCCGAAGCGTCGAAAAGTTTGAATACCTGAGATTGTATATCGCTCGCAATCCAACCAAGGCAAACCTCGGACCCGGAGAGTTTATCCACAAATCCAAGGTATTATAGTACTCCTCACGCTCCGCGTGAGGGAATTAGTCAGTACTCTTCACGCTTCGCGTGAAGAAGATCATCACGCGGAGCGTGATGGATACTATCGCTCCGCGGCGGCGTCGCGCTGTTTGGTGTCGGTCGTGAAGGGAAGGCCCTTGGCTTCCTTGTCGCGGACGGATTGCAACAGCTTTTCCTTGAAGGCGCGCAACTTTTCCGGATCACGGCGGATTTCCACCATTTGGCTTCCCGGCGCATTCCATTCGCGCCATTCGCGGCGGAATTCCCCGATGGCCCGCAGCCGCTGCTCGCGCGGCGCATCGGCCCCGTAGTCGTAGGACGAATCCATCAGTTTGACGACATCCTCTCCTGCCTGTCGCCTCACGGTTTCGCTTTCGTTATCCATTCGATCCAACAGAAGCGGAACGAGGTCGATGAAGTAGCGAATGTTGTTCTGCTTGGCTAATTCAAAGAGCCGTTGATAGCTGGCTACGGCTGGCTGACGCCGCTCCGCCGAGTCGTAGTCGCGAAAACGGACTCCGCTGCCGACAATCTGCTTCGCGGCATGGTAGGCTTCGCCGCGTACTTCCCGGCTTTCGTCATCCAACGCGACAATCACTGTCGGAACGCTATCAAAGTCTTTCAATCGCCCCAATTCTCGCAAGGCGGCCGCACGCTAGGCTGGAGTTGCCGAACTATCGACCGCAGTTGCTCGCGCGGCTTCCAGTCCCACAGGCGCCTTCTGGGCATCCACCGAGGAGGCAAACTTCTCCTTCGTCTCGGACCACGTCGAGCCGGCCGGCACTCCAGAGAGTTCTGCCGGAGGCTCGACCTTTTCACACCCCACCGTCAGCGTCATGGTCAGGCAGATGCCGAAGCAGGAAGCCATCGATCGCCACATTGCGAAGCAATTCTGCTGAGTAGTTGATAGCTTTTGATTCATCTTGTGAAATTATGCTTCAAGGAGGTGCGCACTCACTTAGCGCAGGCTAGGATAGCTGCTTTCAGGGGATGCAGGGGCCGGCGCCCACGACGCCGCTGGCAATGGCGGTCTGGTTGACCATGCAGCCGTGCCCTTGCGTGTCGTTGACTCGGTACAAGGTTCCGACCGGCTGCCCACCCGCCCTGGAGTCGCAGGTAAAAATCGTATAGAAGCTAAAGCTGGCCGCATTGAGCGCTTGAATGAGAATCGATCCGTTAGCTTGGCGCGTGCAGCGAATCACGAAATTCATCGATGCATCTGGATTTCGGCCGTCGAAGTAGGCCAGACGGTAGGTGGATGACGTCTCGGGTATGAGCAGCACCTTCGTGCTGTCAATCGGATCCAAAGGGTAGGTCGTGCGAATCGTGCAATAGCACGAGGCGTCGCAGCGATAGGGATTCGTCTCCCAGATCCAATAGTCGGCCAACTCTGGAAAGCCGCTATTCGGGTCGTAGCAGGGAGCTGGATTGGTGTTAGCGGGAGGACAGGAGGGGCCGCCGGTAGTCGTGCCACCTGTGGTGGATCCGCCGGTGGTCGTGGTTGTCGTTGTGCCGCCAGTTGTAGTAGTGGTTGTTCCACCTGTCGTCGTCCCCCCGGTGGTCGCGCTGCCGGTTGTTGTGGTTGTGGTACCCCCCGCGGTAGTCGCCGTTGCGGTGGTGGTGCCAGTGCTCAGCGCCCCGGTCGTGATTGTAGTCGCTCCGCTGGTCGCACCGGGAACGGCCGGTGCCGGATCGCCCGAGTTGACGCAGCCGATAAGGTTGATGTTGGAGTCGGCCGCGGGACGCCAATAGCGAACATAGTAGTCGCAATACTTTGGATCGATCTTGCGTGGCTCGTAGCCATCGACGTGTCCATCGAAGAAACCGACGTTTACCCTGCTGGAATGCCTGGGAGCTTGTTGCGCGGGCCAAGCCGTCGTGAGCTGTGCCACTGTCTTGCCAACGATGCTCGCTTCCACCTGCTTGTAGTCCAGCAGCACGATCCGACCCGAGTCCTGCGCGGAGAACCGCCAGGCATAGTCGTTCAACGCATAACTGGAAGCCGCCGTGCGCTCAGTATCGTCAGGGCAAAAGAGCACGTCCGTGCCACCCTCTATATATGTGCTGGTGCGCAGTGTCCATTGAGCGCCGCGCACAGGATCTCGGCTCCCGGCCCGCGTGATGGCGGCCAGCACCTGCCGCTGATTGCTGGCACACTGTTTCTGCCTCGCGTTCGCCCTGGCCATGCCGATGGCCGGCAAGAGCAATGCAACCAGGATCACGATGACTGCGATAACGACCAACAGTTCAACGAGGGTGAAACCGTTGGCTAACGGTAAATCGCGCGGCTGCGCGTCTGCCGGGCTGCTCTGACGTAAAATACTTTCCATTTTATTTCCCAAAACATGGCCGCATGGCAGATTTCATTAGAGGCCGTACATGGGAGCTTGGCATTAGATATTTCCAACTATGTCTGTGCTGAGATTATATACGCTCACCTATGTGTAGCAAGTTGGACAAACCCCCACCTCTTTTGGACAAAGCACCGTGCTCGGTTGGCAATGCATCGCAATGAAGCACGCCAATCGCTGAACTAACGCGCGCCGATTCGACGAATCGCATCCGCGATACGGCGAATGGTGCCCTCGCCCATGCCGATGAAAGACGGCAAATATAAGCCACGGCGACTGAGATCAGATGCAATCGGAATAGCCCGATGTTCCATAGACATCCACCGCTGTTGATGCACGGGCACAAAGAAACGGCGAGTTTCAATGGCAGCGGAGGCTAGCTCACGCTCGAGTGTGTCGCGGTCGCAGCCAAAAGCCTTGTCTATCAGAATACCAAAGACCCAATAGACGTTTCTTGCCCAAGGGGCGCTGGGGGGCATTTGCAATCCGCCAATGTCAGCCAGTTCGCGTCGATAACAATCCGCAATCTCGATTTTCTGCTTGACTGCCGCGTCAAAGTATTCAAGCTGCGCCACGCCGACAGCCGCCTGCAAATTGGTCATCCGATAGTTGAAACCTACGTCCGTATGGTCAAAGCGCGCCTCAGCCGAGGGCCCGAAGCACATGTTTTTCTTGGCTGCCGCACGGTTGTGAATGTCTTGTCGGTTGGTAACCAAAATTCCTCCCTCACCCGTGGTTACGATCTTATTGGCATAAAAGCTGTACACGGCCGCATCCCCAAACGTCCCGACTTGCCGCCCGAACACTTCCGCACCATGCGATTCCGCTGCGTCTTCCAAGACGAACAGTCCTCTGCGCCTGGCGATTTCGGAAATAACATCCATGCGTGCCGGATGACCATACGTATGCACAGCAATGATGCCTCGCGTCCGAGGTGTGATGGCCTCTTCAATTCGTTCCGGGTCCAGGGTCCATGTAGCATCCACGTCCACCGGCACCGGCTTCGCGCCGCAGTAGATGACCGCGAAGACGGGGGCCATCATCGTGAAGTCAGGAACGATGACTTCGTCGCCCTCCCGCACCTGGAGGGCATCCAGTGCCAAGTGCAGGGCTGCTGTCCCGCTCGAGGCTGACAGTGCATATCGTACGCCAACGATTTCGGAGAATCGCTTCTCAAATTCGTCGAGGAAGCGACCGTGTGAAGAAATCCAACCTTCGTCTAGTGCGGCACAAAGATACTCTTTTTCTCGGCCCCACAGATAGGGTTTGGCCACCGGCACATGATCTGACGGTTTATCGGTAGATTGTGGTGTCATCGACGTAATCATCGTAACTCCAACGGCAACGATTTTCGCGGAACCACTGAACCGTCAGCCGCAGACCCTCCTCGATGGCTACCTGCGGTGACCATCCCGTAAGCTTCTTCAGTAGCGCATTATCGCAACGAAATCTGGGGATGTCCTTGACGCGCAAGCGACGAGTATCCTGTTCGATAGCCATGTTTTCGACGCCCATGATTTCAGCCAGCCGCCGAGCCAGCCACGCCACGCTATAGCACACATCGGACCCCACGTTGACTACGGTTGCAGGCGGAAGGTCGGCTTCCGCTAACGCGATCAACGCACGCGCCGTGTCATGAACATACGTAAAATCGCGTTCCGCTTCGACATTACCCAGCCGCAATCGAGATCCCCGATTCAGTTGCGCGATAATTTCCGGAATAATGTAAGGCTGCGTCTCACGCGGTCCATAGCAGTTAAAAATCCTGGCAATTATGACGGGGACATCGTGTTCGATAGCAAACGTATAACATAATCGATCAGCGGCGAGTTTGGAAACCGCATAAGTGTTAACCGGATTTAGCCGCGTGTTCTCGTTGGCACGTTCTTCATCTAAGGGTCCATAAACTTCCGTCGTCGATACGAACACCAGTCGCTTCAGTCCGCAGATTTTAGTCGTCCGCAACAGATTAAGCGTTCCTTGAAGATTGATATCGAAGAACCGCTGCGGCATTTCATATGCCGTCGGCACAAATGTATCACCGACACAATGAATGATTGTTGTCACGCCATGTGATCGAACCGCCTCGATCAATTGCCACGGCTCCAATACATCACCGCATACGGCCTGAAACGCCCCATCCAACGCGGCGATATTGGCGGGCACGCCGTGCAAATAATTGTCGTAAGAAACGGTGCGAATGTCGCGCGACAAAAGTTCGCGCACCACGGCAGAGCCGACAAAGCCGGCGCCGCCCGCAACCATCACAGTCTGATCATTTAGGTTCATGGTATCGTGGAACAATTGGAGACTCTGGCACATGCATGTAGATTAACCGACGCCCATATTGCCCGCAGGTCCGGCGCCCTCTGTACCGCGCAAACCGAGTTCGCGATCAAGTAGTTGCAAGTCGTGATGCACCATCATGTGCATCAATTCCGGCATTTTGATCCGCGGCGCAAAACCGAAAGTGCGATTCGCCTTTGACGCATCCCCCACCAAGACGTCTGTCTTTCCCGGCCGCATCAATGTTGGATCGACACGCAAATAGTCTTTGGCTTCCAAACCGACTACTTTGAATGCCTCCTCGGCCAGAGCCTGAAGAGAATGCGTGACACCTGTACAAATAATGAAATCATCTGCTCGCGGCAATTGCAGCATGCTCCAGGCGGCCTCGACATACTCTTTGGCATAACCTACGTCGATTTGGATACTCAGATCTCCGACATACAGAACTTCTTGGAGACCGCGATAGATGCGAGCTACTGCGGTGGTAATCTTACGCGTCACGAAGTCATGATGCCGACGTGGAGACTCTTGATTGTAGAAAATTGGGCACGTACAGAACAGGTTGTGGACATCGCGGTAGTAACGGGCAGTGAGGAATGCGTATGCCTTCGCACAGCCATAAGGGCTTTGGGGTCTCAATGGCGTTTCTTCTGTTTGAGGACTTTCCGCACGCCCAAAGATATTGGAAGAGACCGGCTGTAACACTCGAATTGATGGCTGGGTTTGTTGCACGCACTCCAAGATCCTGGCCACGGCAGACCCTGTGATATCGGAGGCATAATCGATTAGATCGTAGCTCCAACCCACATGATCCTGATCGGCAAAATTATACAACTCGACAGGCTCCACCTTGCCAATAACCCGATAGATGGATGTCACATCGGCGAGATCTCCGCGATGCAGCACGATTCGATTCAGAATGGGCTCAATATTGCGAGTATTTCCCGTTGCGGAGCGGCGATACATTCCGTGAACTTCGTAGCCTTTCTCCAGTAACAACTCCGCCATGTAGCTGCCGTCCTGGCCGGTGATTCCAAAAATGAGGGCTTTCTTCATGCGATGACCCGAAATTCAGGAAGAGGAACCAGAAATTTACCACCAGACTCGCGCCACTGGGTTTCTCTCGCATAGAACTCGGCAATAAATGCGTATGGCAGCACCAAGAAATAATCCGGCGAAGCTTGCCGAGCTTGTTCTTCAGAAACAATGGGAATCCGCGTTCCAACCGTGCATTTACCCCACTTCTCCGGGCTGCGATCGGCAGCCGCTTCGATCACTCGGTGGTCGAGCCCATAGTACTGTAAGATCGTGTTCCCCTTGGTGGAGGCTCCATAGACCCAAACTTTTTTCCCCGTGGCAACTGCGTTTTCGATGAAAGCGACACACTCACTCTTGTTTTTTTGAACTCGGGAATAGAACGCCTGAAATGCTACTAGTGACTGAAGATCGGCTTCATCTTCCCGGACGCGGGCGACTCGATGCAAGCCATCTTCGGACACCGCGGTGGAGCCACCGGCATGCCGGGCAAAAATCCTGTAGCTCCCACCGTTGACGTTATTGATCACAACATCGAAAATCTCCAGACCATGCCGAGCCAGCAGGACTTCAAGCGACGCGAATGAATAATACTCCAGATGCTCATGGCAGATATTGCCGACGTCGTTGGACTCCAGCATATTGCGCAGACACATCAATTGGGCGACAAATACGCCGTCATCGGCCAATGCCGCCCTAACATCGGCGATGAAAGCATTCGGATCCTCCAGATCGTAAAACATGCCAATAGCGGTAATCGCACGGGCTTGGCGTCCCACTGTCAACCAGTATCCTTCATAGCTCCAAAAGTCCGGGATAAATACTTGGACTCCCCGCGACCCTTCTTCCGCAAGATTGTTAGCGGGCTCCACGCCCACGCGCACAATTTCTGAACCGGTAAAAGATCGCAGCAGCGTGCCGTCGTTAGAGCCGATATCCAACACTACGTCGCCGGCCTGCAGTGAAAATCTCTCTTCGATATCCACCGCAATGTCCCGCAGCGCGCGGCGCATGGTTTCAGTCACGCCGGAACGGTACCAATAATGGCGAGCATAGAGAAGCTCCTGCGGCGCAGTGTGTAAAAGCTGGAGCAGCCGGCATTCTTCACAAAAAACCAAGTCAAGCGGAGCCTTGATTTGTGCCCCCGCAATATTCGCATCGACGAAATTGCTGACGAAAAGCTCCCCGAGAGAAAAGGCTGGCGCTAATCTGGCGGTGCCGCAGACCCGGCAACTACTTCGCGTGGAATAGGATAATAGGCATCCAGATTCCTTTGCCATTGCAGTGTGGTATTGCATGTCATTCAAACAATCACAAGGCTAGCTTAATAATTTTGAACACATACTGTATCCCAAGTCTTAAGAAAGTTGCCACATTACCGTCGGTTTTTGAAGTTCCGAGCTTCCGAGGCTCAAGAACGAACGGAATCTCGACGACGCGAAATCCCATTTGCCGCGCACGATGCACCAACTCCACAAAGTATTCTCCATGGCCGTGCGGTTTCCAGGGAATACTTAGTAGTACGTCGCGACGTGCCGCAGCGATACCCGAAGTGTAGTCACGCACCGCAGCTCCCAACAGCAAGCGCGCGAACGCATTCAAAACCCGGCTGATCAAGGCCCTGGCCCGGGTTCGGTTGTCACCCCCCCCCGCGACATACCTCGAGGCAATTGCCAGATCGTAATGATCCAGGCACGCCGCCAGGCGCGTAACAATTTCGGCGTATTCGGCTAGATCAACGTCCAGCCATGCAACCACCTCTCCTTTTGTCTGAGCAAAACCTGCCGCATACGCTGCGGCCAGTCCGCGGTCGTCAGTGCGTCTTAACACACGACAACGAGGATGTCGCATGTCTTCAACAATCTTCCAGGTCAAGTCCGGGCTGTCGTCATCCACGACAAGGATTTCCAGTAACTGGTCGCCGAGGGACTTCTCGACGCTAAGCAAGGCTCCGGCCACTGAGAGACTTTCATTGTAAGACGGGAGGACGACGGAGATAGGAGGTAGCACAACAACGGGCTGAACCACTTCTGCCACTTCCAATGCCAATGCCATGTGATCTGCTTACAATATCTAAGGTATGGGAGCGTATAAGTGATCCATGCGCCTTCGAGCCTCCGGGTCCTGAGGTCGAATCCGCAGTACCTCCCGGTACTGCGCGAGCGCCTTAGCCCGCTCAGCATTGCGGTCGTATATCCCACCCAGTTGCAAATGGGCATCCGCATCGTCATTGTCGTATTGAAGCACGTACTCAAGATGCTTCGTTGCCAGCATAAAATCATTCTTGATCTCATAGTACCGCGCCAGGTTCTTGTGGGCGGAACCGAAAGTCGGTTTGATGGCCAGACTCCGTTCAAACGAGGACTTGGCCTCGTCCAGCTTCCCTTGCATCGCCAGCACCACCCCTAAATTGCTGTGGGCCTCGTAATATTTAGCGTTCAGCCTCACTGCCTCTTGGAAATGCATCAGTGCTTTGTCAAGGTCACGGCGGTCAAGAAAGTCCTTGCCGACTCCATTCCAGGCCATCCAGCACTGCGGATTGTTCTTCTTGAGACTGCTGTACAACACCAATTCGTTTGCGTACAGATTAGACTGTCTCCATGTCAGTATTCCCAACACAAATAACAGGGCGACACAAGCCGTGTATGCTAAAGCGCGCGGCCCAGGGCGAATCCGGCTTAACAACAAAGCGATGGCAGCGGCGGCAAAACTGATAATCGCCGCGCTGCCGAAATAGACCATATGGTCTGCCACGTAGGAATAACGGAAAAAGGCCTGATTGAAGAATCCCGTTGCCGGAGCAATCGCGGCACAGAATATCAACATGGCGACCAGGGGTCCGCGCGACCAGCGTCTCATAACCCAAAGAACACCGAGCAGGATCGCGACGCCGAGGGGATAGAGATATTGTCGCCACTCCATCGCGTTTACGCTCCAGCGAGGGTAGATGAAAAGCAAGTCCGTCGGCCAAGCTAATTTCGAGAGGTAGAACCATGTAGCCCTGCCTGCAATCAAACAGCGATCGACGAACGGTAAGTCCGCTGGCATGCCGTATTCGTGAAGATTTCTAGCTTCGAACCATATCGTACTCAGCCCCCCTGCGAGCGCCAAGAAAAAAAACGGTGCCGCACGCGCGAGATCCTTGCGTCCAATGACACCCCGCTGCCACCAAGCCAGGAGCAGCAATGAAGGTGCCAGGGCCACAACCGTGGTTTTGCTAAGTAAGGCCGAAGCAAATAGTGCAAGGGAAATGGCGTAACAGTAACGGCATCCGTTTGATTCGAATCGCAGGAACGCCAGCAGCGATGCTAACACCAAGGCCATCGACAGCGTGTTCTTCTGTTCCGAAATCCAAGCTACCGACTCCACCATCACTGGATGCAAGGCGAAGATCATGCCAGCCAGAAATGCACCTGAGATCTGAAGCCTGGCGAGGATCCTCCACAGCAAAACGGCAGACATCGCATGCAGCGCGATATTCACCGCATGGTAGGGGGCCGGATCGTCCCCCCACATATGCCATTCAAACCAGAGTGCGCTGTAGTACAACGGCCAATAATCCGGAGCATCCTTGCTGAACCAGATCCGCGTCAGGCCGTCATCGGCCTTGACCAAAGTAGAGTCAACGAGCAGCGGATAGTCGTCGTTAACAAACTCGCCTCGCAATGCCGGCATGTACGACGCGAACGTGGCCAGCCCGATCAAGCCTGCTGGAAGGGCGATGCGAACAACAGCTTTGCTGATGAGCGCGTTACGCAAAATCGATATCGCTGTATCTGCGGTGTGATTTACAGAGCGATGAATTCGCCCACGCGGTCGCTTATAAAACCGTTGTTCGCTTGTCATCGAATGTCTTTGGGGGATTCTAACCGACGCGAGACGCTTGCCGACAGCATACCCATGGCCGCCATCGGCGGACCCCCGCCTCAGAAATCTCAATACCCAATCATGGCGTGTCAATTGAAGCTTGAATCTAGCTACCAAGTCCGGCTTAAAAAAGAGCCCGGCAGGTACTGAAACGAACAGCACCTCCGGGCCGCGACAATTAGATCTGCGTGCCGGAATCGTTGCTTATCGGCGTTTGAATCGACGAACGACCATACAGACTCCCAGCCCTGCCAGGGCCAATGTAGCCAGCGCTATGCTATTTGGCTCAGGTACTGCTGCAAGAGCGTACATGCTGGTCTCAACCTGTAGACTTACAATCTCCCCTCCGTGAAGGTCGAAATAGATCTCATCCGCAGTTCGGGGAGTAGCCAAGCCGAGACTCACGTTTGTCAATGCAACATCGGCAACGCCGTTAAATTCGACACTGAGGGTGTTAAGCACCAGATCAATCAACACATCGACCGTCAGATGCTCGTCAAAGGCCCATGACTTAGTGGCTTCCGTGACTGTGCCCCCCCCGCTACCAGTATAAAGCCTCCACTTACCTCCTGCGGGGTTAGCGAACGGATCCTCGCGGCCTATTTTGAACAAGACGGCACTACCCGAACTTCCGGGCGCGCTGAATGACCCGAGCGTCCACTGCGTGTGATTCCCGGAACCGCTTACATCAGCGTTGGGTGTTCTGACATCGAAGGTGTAATTGATCAAGTCGGCGGTAGCCATGTCGGTGATGAGCGGCTGAATATTGCCAGCCACATTGCCGCTGCCACCAGTGGCGTAGCCATGCCATGCCTTCGCGTAATAGCCGTTGCCCGAAAGACCGTAGCGGCTCCGGATGATGTTATTGAGCGGGCCAATGGTATAGGGGTTTGCCGTAACGGCACCCCGAGCTTGCGTGGCCGTAGAACTCCCTTGGATTGTCCATCCTTCGCCAAGCGTCGCTTGTTGATTCTCCCAGTCCGTTGCGCCGTCCGAGGCATTGGCGCTAAGTACAAAGTTTGGACCGTTGACGTTATAGTTCCACAGAGTGACGGCTCTGGCAGGAGACGCGACAATCGTGAGAGCGATTGCCACCGCAACAGAAAGCGAAAGTGGAAGAAACTTTGATGTTTGTGACACTGGCCACCTCCTAGTTGATGTCGGATCGATTCATATATAGAGAAACGAATAGTACAGATGATCGAGAAGTTTGTGATGCACCGAACGCCAGAGTCTGGCTGGGTACAAAAAGCAAGCCGCACAGATGCCAAGGTAAAGCCAAACCGCCACGGGCTGGCTTCAGAGTCACAATGCGACTGATGTGCGATAAGAGCGTTGATGCTTGGGGTTGCGGGGAGCAACTGGCCTCTTCCCATGCACCACTATCACGAGTGTAGTAACGAATGCGACCGGGTGTCAAGCATTTTTTTAAGAAACTGCGTACAGAGCAAATTCTTTTCAGCCGGCGACAGACCTTTGACCAGCCCGAGAAAACCAAGGGGCCGCTTCCGACGGCGGACGACAATGTGAGATTACGTCTCATTGGCCGGTTCCTTGCCAAAACCAACACGAGAAACTCGTAGAAAAGTGCTGCACCTTCTCAAGTCCGCATCGATCGCATTTATCCCACACTTTTTCGGATTTTATTTCCGAGATTCGTAGCAACCACTTTGGCGCCAAGCGTTTGCTTGCTTGGTGAGATAGGACACTTCCCTTCGCTTTGGCTTGAGGGTGAGCGATTCGTCACACTCAAAATCAGCCGCAATGAAGAGCCCCTTATCATTCGTGCGACTACAGTACTCAATTCCGCGGTCCATTGATTGTGGGGAAGGATCGACATTGCCTATTACCTTCGTCACCGCCTGGCGAGCAGGCCGAGGCCGGCCAGGCCCAGCGCGGCGAGGACAAACGTGCTCGGCTCGGGAACTCCATTGGGCTCTTCCTGCGCAGCGAGGAAGCCCACGTAGGTGTAATCGTCCTCGATTCCGCCGCCGTTGCCGGTCCAAAAAATGTGCAAGAGCGGATTGAAGCCCGCCGCTCCGGTGACGGTCAGATTGCCGCTTCCGAAGAGTCCTTGGAGGGTGGCCACATTATCTCCCTTCCAGCGAAATGCCCAGTCAAAGTTGGCAGGGTCGCCGGCCAGCGCGCCGCCAGCGAAGGCGTTGTCGAACGCCAGATTCAGCACGCCCAAGGTATTGAGATTCAGAGCATTGTTGTTGGCATTGTCTAGCGTCAAGCCATTGAGCTGCCCCGAGGCCTGAAGCACCTGGAACGTGTTTCCTCCGTCCTGGACATTGATGGAATTATCGATCACGCCGCCCCGGGCGCGGCCGGTGCTTCCTTCAAATACCTGGAGCGAATTGGCAAACATGCTCCCCGTGCCATCGCTGGCCCCGGCGCCGTTGCCGCCAAAGTTGATGTTTTGCGCCGTCACCGAGAAGCCGTTCATGATCAGCAGACCGGTCCGGCCATTGCTGCCGCCGTTAGAAAATTGACTGGCCAGCACCATGTTGGCTCCCAGCGTCAGATCGCCGCCATAGTTCTGGACGTTGTCGGTCACGTTCGAAGTCGCCGCGGTGGAGAGCGTGGACCAGCTCAGGCCATCGAAGCTGCCGTCCATATAGATGTTCGTGGCCGAGTCGCCGGCAATCAACTGAATCTGCGAGCGTTCGCCAACGTAGAGCTGGTTCGTGGCGGTCATGGTCTCCGTTGCCAGCGTGCGGGTGATGCCACCCTGCCCGTTACCGGCGAACTGGATATTCTGGGCCGTCACTGTGTTGCCGTTCATA
>JAIOPX010000079.1 GCA_021413705.1 Planctomycetota bacterium
TCGACTTCCATGACATCGCCCATCCTCGCGGATCGTCCTACCGCGTCACCCCCAGCTCCAAGCCGGTTCCGGGATTGTAGTGGATACGGAGGAAATCGAGTAGTGTATCTGGCCACCAAGATTGATTCTCGCGCGGACATGATCGATGAAATCCGTTATGATTTCGTCGCCAAGAGCCCTGGGAGAAGCTTCGCGTGCCAAATGACGGACCAGCCTCGGATCGAAGTGCGAGTGTCGCACCCGATCTGAGCGATATCGAGAAGCACAAGCTGCCCGTGCTGACATGCAGCATTGTGGTGGGGCTCTTGGCCGGTCTGGTGGGAACCTTATTTCAACGGGGTATCGGCTGGGGCCAATTTCTGCTTTGGCGGTTGCAAGAAGTGAGCCTTGCAGCCGGATTGCCGGGTTGGCTGGCGCCGGCCGCAGGATCGGCCATGTTGGTCTGGGGAGCCATTTTTCTGGTGCGGCGGTTTGCCCCCGAGGCGTCGGGCAGCGGTGTTCATGAGATCGAAGGAGCGCTAGCCGGCTTGCGACCGGTGCTCTGGGAGCGAGTTTTGCCTGTTAAGTTCTTCGGCGGCGTGATGTCGCTCTCCGCCGGAATGATCCTGGGGCGAGAGGGGCCAACCGTGCAGATGGGAGGCAACCTTGGGCAGATGGTTGGCCGTACTCTGCGGATAGGGCAGGATCAATTGCACATCCTCATCGCGGCCGGTGCTGGAGCCGGAATCTCCGCAGCCTTCAATGCTCCGCTGGCGGGCATTTTGTTTGTCATCGAGGAAATGCGACCACACTTCAAATACGGATTCCTTTCCGTACAATCCGTCGTGATCGCCTCGGGTGCGGCGGCGCTGGTGCTGCGGTGCATGACGAGCCAGGCGCCAGTCATAACGATGCATCATTTTGAGTCTGCTCCCCTGGAGTCGCTAGGTTTGTTCCTGTTCTTGGGCACCATGTTTGGCATCATCGGCTTTGCCTTCAATGTCACGCTGGTGAGCACTCTCGATCTGTTTGCCAAGTTGCGCGGCCGGTTGGATTACCTGAGCGGTTTGTTGGTTGGCGCGGCGGTGGGCTTCTTGAGTTGGAAGTATCCGCACGTCACGGGTGGAGGGTATGAAGTCATACCTTGGGCTGTGTTGCAGCAGTCTACCGTGGGATTGCTGTTGGCAATCTTTGCTGCCCGATTCGCAGCCACAATGCTGTGCTATGGTTGCGGCGCGCCGGGTGGCATCTTCGCTCCGATGCTGGCGTTGGCCTCCCTGTTTGGCATGGCCTACGGGAATGCCGCCAAGGAGTGGTTTCCCGACCTGGCAAAATATCCCGGCATGTTTGCCGTTGCCGGCATGGGGGCCCTGTTCGCCGCTACCGTCCGCGCTCCCTTGACGGGGATCGCACTAACCATCGAAATGACACAGAATTACGGCCTGATCCTGCCTTTGATCCTGACCTGCTGGGGAGCGACGATCGTGGCCCAGGGCTTGGGGGCTCGCCCGATTTACACCGTGTTGCTGGAGCGAACTCTCAGGATGGCTGGAACCAAAATCAACCACGATGCGTCGAAGACACCGTCAGATTCCTGATCTATTTCCCCCTACTTGGAGAGCACCTCATGATGCGGCACGCCTTGGCCCTCACCTTGATTCTCAGCCTTGTTAGCGCAGCCACCGGCCAGGAGCCGCGCCCCGAAAAGGACAACAAGCTGGTTCCTTCGATCACGGTTTCCGGCACCGGCAAGGTCAATGTCAAACCGGACATCGCCCAGGTGCAGGTGGGTGTCGTGAGCGACGCTCCCTTGGCATCCGATGCACTGACGAAGAACAACAAGGACATGGCCGCCCTGCTCGAGATGCTCAAAGCCAAAGGGATCGAAGAGCGCGACGTGCAGACGACCAGCTTCAACGTCGGCCCCAAGTATGAGTATGATCCCCAAGGCCGGCGGCAGCCCAAGCTGGTTGGCTACCAGGTTACTAACATGGTACAAGTCCGGGTTCGCAAGCTGACTCAGCTTGGTGAATTGCTCGACGTGCTGGTCCGCACCGGCGCCAACCAAGTCCATGGCATATCCTTCTCTGTGGACGAGCCGGAAAAGCTGCTAGGCAAGGCTCGGCAAGAAGCGGTAGTTCAAGCTAAAGCACGCGCCGAGGAGTTCGCGACCGCTGCCGGAGTCAAAGTCGGCCGTCCATTGTTGATCCAGGAACAATCAATGGGCATCCCGTTCCCGCAGCCGATGCAGATGATGGCCCGCGGCATGGCAGCCGCCGACGCATCGGTCCCCGTGGCGGCCGGCGAGCAGACATTGTCAACGCAAGTGACCGTGACGTACTCGCTGGTCTACCCGGAAGGGCAATAGAAGCTCATCACTTCCCGTCGTCCAATCGCCGAATCCAGATATTACGAAACCGAACCCGCTCCTCGTGGTCTTGCAGATGGAGTGGCCCAATATCGGTTTTCATCAACTCGGCACGAATCTCGGTCACATAGGGATTGGGGCGTCTCAGCAGTGGCGTATACGGAGAAACATGCTCGCGAAACTCCACTTGGTTTTGTACCAGCACGCCGTTAAGCAATGCGGTAATAGTTCCTGGCCGCGTCACCTTGCCGGTTGAATCGCGGCGGGGGCCGTTGTAGATGACGTCATAGGTTTGCCATTCGCCAGGGGGCCGGGCGGCATTAACCAGCGGCGCTGCGATGCCATAAAGCGCGCCTGCGGAATGCGTATCGACTTTCTTGCTACCATACGAATTGAAAATCTGCATCTCAAACAGTCCGTGAAAATACAACCCGCTGTTGCCTTCCCCTTGCTTGGGCGTAGCAAACTCCGCATGGACCTGAGCGTCGCGAAAGCGCAACTTCGTCCACAGTCCGCCATCGTGTTGTGCGACCAAAGCCCCGTCCACAATCGGCCAGCGACATGCCTTCCCGTCGCGGCTGACCAGGGCGTCAGTATTCTGGCCGTCGAAAATAACGACGGCATCCGAGGGCGGTTTGCCATCGGGTGTGGCGACCATCGCAGGCGGAGCCTCGCGCCCCTCCCCAGGCGAAATGCCGATCATCAACCCGATCGTCAACCCACACCAAGTTGTGAATATCGTTCTGACCCTAGTCGGCAAGCAGAAGTTCATGGATTCTCAACGGGCTTGGCCATTGCGGCGGGCGGGGGAACAGAGAACCCCATTATTATTGATGTAACTTATTATGCCACTAGGCATCTTGGCGAAGAGATCCCGAGGGCGGCAAGGCGGCTGGCTTACCGCCCTCGCAAGCGAACCCGAGACCGACCCGATCGACCCATATTTTGCATTTTTATGAGAGCCCGATATACTATTTTTCGCCGGCAGGGCATTGCCGCGGCCGCCCCGCGACGGCTTTCAGTATCTTATTGTAAGGAACGAGTGTCATGTCGAAGAAATTGTATGTGGGCAACCTCCCGTGGGCCGTTACTTCCTCCGAGCTGCAGCAGATGTTTTCGGCTTATGGCACCGTAGCCTCGGCCGAGGTGATCTCCGATCGAGACACCGGCCAGTCGCGAGGATTTGGGTTTGTGGAAATGGCCGACGATGCCGGAAGCGAAGCGGCGATCAATGCCCTCAATGGGAGCGATTTCAAAGGTCGCCCGCTAGTCGTCAATGAAGCTCGCGAGCGTACTCCTCGCACGGGCGGAGGTGGCGGCGGCGGTGGTCGAGGCCGCGGCGGATATGGTGGTGGTGGCGGAGGGGGCGGTGGTTATGGCGGCGGAGGGGGTGGTGGAGGTTACGGCGGTGGAGGCGGACGTGGAGGCTACGGTGGTGGAGGGGGCGGCTACGCTGGTGGAGGGGGCGGGGGCGGTGAGAGAGGGGGCGGCGGACGACAACCGCGTTACTAATTGTGCAGTGCCGTCATCCGCGCTTGTCACGCTACGAACCATGCGCAACTACTGTTCCCCCAGGTACCATCCGGCAAATGGAACCTACTTAGCGAATGCGCTGCGCATCCAGCTTTTTCTGCGCGGGCAGCTTTACGTTCCAGGCGAGCCCTAGCTTCTGCATGGCAAGAATCACCATCCAACTGGCGTCAAATTGCCACCAGAACAACCCGTGCCGCGCGGACGTGGGAAAGGCGTGATGATTGTTGTGCCAGCCTTCGCCCCACCCGAGCAAGGCGCAGATCAGGTTGTTCGTCGAATGATCCGTCGTTTCAAAGTGCCGTTTGCCAAACACATGGCAGACTGAATTGATCGACCAGGTGATGTGATGGCCGATAAAGATACGGGCCAAGCCTCCCCACAGCAGCCCCAGCAGAGCCCCCTGCCAACTCATCGTAATCAGCGCGCCAATCGCGGCAGGAATGACCAGGCTCAGAATCACCCAAATGTAATACGCCTTGTCCACCGCCACCAGCAATTTGTCCTGCAACAGGTCGGGCACATAGCGTTGCAATTCCGGCTGCGACCAGTGCTTGGTCAATAGCCATCCGCAATGGCCATACCAAAAGCCCTTCATGGCGTTCCACAAACCCGTGCCGTGCAGATGGGGAGAGTGCGGATCGCCAATATGATCGGAATGGGCATGGTGCTTGCGATGCACGGCGCACCAGACTAGCGGCGAACCCTCGACGCTCAGCGCGCCAAAGAACATCCACATCGCTCGAATCGGTCGGTAAGTCTCAAACGAATTGTGGGTCAGGAGCCGGTGAAAACCGATCGTCACCCCCATGCCCGAGACCGCCCAGGCCACGAGGAACATCGTCAGGAACGGCCACCCCATCCAACCCACATACCAGCAATAGCACACCGCCGCGATAAATCCGATAAACGGGGCCACAATCGCCGTGAGCATGATCACTCGATCGCCGAATCCGGCGGGCTCGCTGATGACTTCCGCATCGGGCGAGGGTGCGGGAGCAACCTCATCCAAAGGATGATGCACCCGAGGCACGCTGGAGGTTCGCACGGAAATATGCGGCCCCTTGCCAGGATCGGATTCGGAGATCGGATTATTGGTGGAGATGGTAGACAAATTTCAGGTTCCTTGATCTGTGGATGCAGACTGATTGGCAGTCTCGAACACTCGGCGCCCTCGGCAGGCGTGGCTGGCGAGTTCTGGGGCTCCCCCTGAAGATCTTGGGGCCGAACTGCTGGCACGAACCGGCCGACATCGCCTGAACATCAAGCCGGTCTCTACGGGATACCCGGTGGGAAATCTCTCCATTATTGTACGAAATGCCCCTTGGCCAACAAGCCCGGGTCCGCTGCTTACGAAGCTGATTAAGCCCTTAAATGAGCCCAAAATCGCCCATGGGCGCGCCCAAATCGAACACTTTTTCAACTTGATTCCCCCTTGTTCCACTCAACTTTGACGATTGGACAAATTCAACCGCCGCCGTCAGCCGTCTACTCAGAGGGGCCATCCTGGTTGATCGGCACCTCGACCACGATGCAGGTTCCTTCACCTGGCCGGCTGTCGATCGTGGCGTTGCCGCCGAACAGTCGAGCCCTTTCGATGATGCCGCGCAGTCCGAATCGAGCCGACGAAACTCCTGCCGGATCAAAACCCACGCCGCGGTCGCGAATCTCAATCCGAATACGTTGACCCGTCTGGCTCAGGTTGACCTCCGCTTCAGGAGCCGAGCTATGTCGAGCAACATTGTTCAGCGCTTCCTGCACGATGCGAAACACCGTCTGCTCCAACAACGGCGAGAGGCGATCGAACGTCACATGGTGACGAAAGCGAATCCGGCAGCCGCTTTTCTGCAATTGCTCGGCCACCAGATATTCGATCGACCCGATGATTCCTTGTTCGTCCAAAATGGGGGGGCGTAATTCGCTGATCATCCGCCGCCCTTCGTCAATCGCCTGCACCAGCAGATGCAAAACCTGCTGATAGGTGGTGGCATCAAGCTGGGCTCCGTCTTCCAGTTCGCTCCCCTGCCCTTCCAGGAGCATCTTGGCCCCCACGATGTCCTGAACCAGCCCATCGTGAATATCATAGGCCAGGAGCATCCGCTCCCGCTCCCGCAATTCCAACAAGCGGCGCATCAGGCGCTCTTCGTTGCGCAATCGCTCCTCCGACACCTTGCGGTCGGTGATATCGGTCGAGATTCCACACACCGAACACGATCCGTCCGGCGATTCACCGATCGGAAACTTCACCGAGATATAATGATGCGGCCCTTCGTCGTGCGGCGCCACCTCCTCGAATTGAATGGCGCGTCGCTCCGCCTGCACCTGCAAATCGTTGGCCCGGAATTTGGCGGCGATTTCAGGAGGAAACACCTCCGCATCGTATTTGCCGACAACTTCTTCCGCCGAAATGTGAAACAGTTTGCAAAACTGCGAGTTGACCAACGTAAAACGGCCGGCAGCGTCTTTGACGTAAACGATGGCGGTGGAGTTATCCAAAATGCTTTGCAGACGACCCTCTTCGTCGCGGAGCCGCTTGTTGGCCGCTGTCAGTTCGTCGGTTCGTTGCATGACGCGCCGCTCAAGCTCCTCGCGGGCCTCGCGCAACTCCTGCTCCCATTTTTTCCGCTGCGTCACATCGACCAGCGTCCCCAGCACGCCAACCGTCTTACCGGCCGAGTCGCGCAACGGCACTTTGGTGGCCGAGAGGGTGACAACCGCGCCATCCTCCCGAGAGAAGGTTTTTTCAATATCCAGCTTCGAAAATTCCTTCTCCAGGACTTCCTCGTCACTCTCCCTCAACCAATCCTTCATACCCTGTGCTACCGGCAACTCTTCATCGCGGCGGCCGATCACATCGCGAGGATGATTCAGCCCGACAAACCGGGTAAATGTCTCGTTGCAACCCAAATAGGTGCCATCACGCCCTTTCCACAACACGCCGCGCGGGATATTTGCCAAAACTTGGGCCAGCAGTTCCACCTGTTCACGCAATCGAAGCTCGACCAGCTTCCGCTCCGTAATGTCGTAGGCAACCGCCGCCAACCCCACGGCCTGCTCCTTCTCCAGCACTGGCCGCAAACGGACGTCATACCAACGGTCGGGAGAGCCCGCCCCCGGAGCCGGTATCTCTATGTGCTGCGGCTGACGATCCACAAACACCCGCTGCATCGCTTGCTCGACGATGGCCATGGTTTCGGGCCGCAGCCATTGCGCAACCTTGGTGCCAATCACCAGGTTCGGCTGATAGTCGGGAAGACTGGATTCGGCATAGGTCATCGTGCCCGCGCGATCGACATGAAAAATGAAGTCCGGCGCGCGCTCCACCCCGGCCCGCATCTGGGCCACGTACTCCGGCAGGACGCGGGCCGAACGATTCCGCTCCGTTACGTCGTAGGCAATACCCAAGCAGCCGGTGACCGCGCCCGATGCATTGCGAAGAGGCTGCATCCGGGTTTCAAATTCGCGTCCCTCCCACTGCATGCTCATGGTCCGCAAATCGCCGAGCATGACGCGGCGGTGAGCTGCCAAAACGGGAAAATGCGGATCGTCAGTTTGGAAATACTCCGCCAGACTCATGCCAACGGTTTGATTCGGCTTCAGCCCCAGCGCGGTCAAGCCGGCGCCGTAAGCGGATGTAATGACCGATTGAGTATCGGTGGTCCACACAATGCCTGGAAACTGCCCCAAAGCTTCCTGGAGTGCTTCCTGCGGAGCGACGGCCAATATCTGGGGATCGTGGTTGAGATTCATGACTGTCATGCAACTGCGTTAAGCCAATCTCGCCTGCCGACTACTCCCCACACCCTGGAGAGTTGACTATCATGACGGCCGAACGATATCTTTCGCCGATCTACACCGCCGCCAACAACTCGTTGCTTCCCGTTCTGATGGCCAATTATATCCATCCCACTGCCTGCGTTGACTCGGCCGCCGAAATCGGCGACGGGACCAAGATCTGGCACTTCAGCCATATTATGGCAGGGGCTCGCATCGGTGGCGACTGCTCTTTGGGACAAAACGTCTTCGTCGCAGGGGGCGTAGTCTTGGGGAATCACGTCAAAGTGCTGATGAACCCACGCTGCGAAATCGTGCGCAAGAGCGAATATCGCCCCACTCGCGTGTTGCGGGGGGCCACCATCGGCGCCAATGCCACTATCGTCTGCGGTGTTACTATCGGCCGCTATGCCATGATCGGCGCTGGAGCCGTCGTGATTGCCGACGTGCCGCAATATGCCCTGATGGTCGGCGTTCCGGGCGCCCAGCGCGGTTGGTATAGCCGCCACGGCTATCGCCTCCCTTCCCCTGCCGCCGATGGCATCATGGTCTGCCCCGGCAGCGGGTGGAGATATCGCCTGGATGCCGCCGGATTGCTGGCCTGCCTTGATTGGCCCGAAGACAAACCGCTGTCTGCTGTGGAGTCTCATGCGTGAGTGATCCTGTTGCCAGCTCTCGGGCGATTGCCGTTCCTTTCCTGGAACTCCACGCCCAGTTCAGCACCGTTCGCGACGACGTACTGACTGCAATCAATCGCGTAGTTGAATCCCAGCATTTTATTCTGGGGCCGGAAGTCGAAGCGCTCGAACGCGACATCGCGCAATTGACGCAGTCTCAATTTGCCATCGGCGTCTCTTCCGGGACCGATGCGTTGCTCGTGGCCTTGATGGGGCTCGATATCGCTCCCGGCGATGAAGTCATTACAACCCCGTTTTCTTTTTTCGCCACGGCGGGTTGCATCGCACGACTCGGCGCCAAACCGGTGTTTGTCGATATCGATCCGCAGACTTTCAATCTCGATCCTGCCGGTCTGGAAGCCAACATTACTCCGCGAACTCAGGCGATCATTCCCGTCCATCTCTACGGCCAGACCGCCGATATGGATCCCATTGTGACGATCGCAAAGCGGCACGAACTGGCGGTGTTGGAAGACGCGGCGCAAGCCATCGGAGCGATGTATCATGGCCGTCCCGCCGGCAGCCTGGGCAATGTCGCGGCCCTGAGTTTCTTTCCCACCAAAAACCTCGGTGCGTTTGGTGACGGCGGCATGGTGTTGACCAGTGACGAGGCGCTGGCCAAACGCATGGTCATGCTCCGCAACCATGGCTTTCAACCCAAATATCACAGCCAGGTGTTGGGGGGCAATTTTCGCCTCGACGCCCTGCAAGCTGCCGTGCTGCGAGCCAAGTTGCCCCATCTGCAAACCTGGACCGAAGCCCGCCGCGATCACGCCGCGTTCTATCGCCAGGCATTTTCCGAGACCGGACTGCGCAGCAGCGATCCCACGGGACCGACGGAGCCCGGACAGATTGTCTTGCCCATCGAATCCCGCGATTGTCGGCATGTCTATCACCAGTTTGTCATTCGCGTGGCTGCCGAGCGGCGCGATCCGCTGCGCAAGCATCTCGCCGAGCAACAGATCGGCACGGAAGTGTATTACCCGTTGCCCCTGCACGTTCAAGGCTGCTTTGCCAATCTCGGTCACCGCATCGGCGACTTCCCCCACAGCGAACGAGCCGCCGCCGAAACCGTGGCGCTGCCGATCTACGCCGAGCTTCTCCCCGAACAGCAACAGCGCGTCGTCTCGGCCATTGCGGAATATATCAGGCGGTAGGCTGTAGGTATTAGGCTGTAGGGAGCAGTTCCCGTAGCTAAAGTCGTAAGACTTCAGTCCGTCCGAGCCCGCTTGAACCGCACTGCTTGAAAGCCACGATGGAACGGTTGCGTTTGCAGTAGGTCCGCCTTGCCGAGGCGGATCTTTTGCTAACGCGCGAGGATTCGTTGACGCGCCAACCCGTGTACCAGCGCCGCCAACTGAGCCTATGCCTAACCCAAAAGGTCCAGTCCGGCAGACTGGACCTACTGTGGCCGCCGCCAACAAAATCATCTCAGTTATGGGACGGTCTCCCGACCGTCCCATCCCCACGACCGCAGGTCTCCCCAGACATTGTGCTCTAGTCAACGCAGGGAGACCTACGGTCGTGGCAGTGAAATGGTCGGAGACCATGTCACAACTTGCGGAGACCATTCCACAACATGCCAACAAAATCATCATCAACACCACGTTGATCCCCGCCGATCCACCGCCGCTACCGGGCCGCTTCGAAGAGCTTAGAGCCTTCTTCGTGTTCTCCGCCGCAACTTGTTGCTCGGCAACAGGTTGCTGATTCTGTTCGCCGCTTGTTCTCCCAATGTTCTCCGCGTGTTCTCCGGTCTGTTCTCCCGCTTCCTTGGCCGCCTGCTCGGCCATCTCGGCCTGCTTCTGCCGAGTAGGGGACAGGTCGGGATCCTGCTCATCCATGTACTTCTTGAGCCGCTCTATCCGGCGGCAGAGCTTGCGTCGTGAGGGGTTGGGAACTTTGGACCATTTGATCATCGTGTTGGAATAGGAGACGAGCGCGCGAAACGACGCCAGGTTACCCAGTTGGGCATCGGCAAC
>JAIOPX010000172.1 GCA_021413705.1 Planctomycetota bacterium
TGGCCGCCCCATGCCACCGACGACGGACGCCGTCGATCCCATGGCACCGGTGAAGGCGCCGACAGCATCCGTGGCGACGCCTCTGCCTCCCCTGCCCAGCGTGCCTCCCCCTTCGGCTCCTCAGTTCAGTGTGGCAGACAGAGTCTCCGGTCGTAGGCCCTCACCTCCTGTCGCCGCGCCCACGCAGGTGGAAGCCCCGCCAGCCGTAGCGCAGCCCGTGGCCTCAAATCGTCGTGTGGCGCAGTTCATCACGGCCGATGTGGCTCAAAGTCAGTTGACCGTCGCAGCGGATGGGAAGTTGCCAGAACTGCAGCTCAATGCTGATAATGCTGGACCGCGAAAACGAAAAGTTCTGGTCGGCGGCAATTCCTGGGCCACGGTAGTATTGATTTCACTCAGCCTGCTGGCCGCCGTGGCCATGATTATGATCGACACGGGTGCTGCTCCTACGTCCAACAGCACCGACACGGATTCGCGGATCCGGATTGAAAAGCGCTATTTTGGGGATGATGGAACAGAACTCCGCCCGTATCAGATTCTCTTGCGCCGAGCTCAACAGGCCCACGACCGGGGTGACCGCAAAGCGGAGCGGCAGTATTATTTACAGGTGTTGGGAATGCTGCGAGATGAAAATCTGCATCCGCTAGGCCGAAACCTAACCGGAATGGAAAAGAAAGCCACGGATAAGACTCTTCCCAGCGACGAAGATCTGGAAGATTTGATTTCAAAAGTTCTGGGCGAGCGCTAAAACCTCATTCACCATGCAGCCCCATCCCCGCTACCAGGTGCTCGAACAAATCGCCGTCGGCGATTTCGCCACGGTATTTCGTGGCAAGGATTTAGAGCTCAATCGCGACGTCGCCATCAAGCAGATCCATCCGCAGTTTCTGGCGGATCAGCGGCAACTGGAGCGCTATTGGCAGGAAGCCCAATTGCTGGCGTCGCTCGAGCATCCCCACATCATGACGATCTACGATGTCGCTCGTGATCGCGGCTGGCTCATCCTGGAACTGATGCAGGGGAGCCTCTGGGACCGAGCCGCCGGGCAGCCGATGGATCTGAACTTTCTCCGCGTCGCACTGGTCTGCGCCTTACAGGGTTTGAAGTTTCTGCACGACAACGGCATTGTTCACGGAGACATTAAGCCCACAAACATGCTGCTGGACAAGCGCGGCTGGGTGAAGCTCGGCGACTTTGGTCTGGCGCAGCGCGTCACCAACGATCAAGGCAGCTTGCTCAAGGGAACTACCAAATACATGGCGCCTGAGCGGCTGTCGGACCAGTTCGGTCCCGTCGGCCCGCAGAGCGATCTCTACTCGCTGGGCTTCTCGATGTACGAGCTGATGTGCGGCTCGGGTTTTGATTCCTTGTTTCCTGGGCTTGAGGCCTATGGACGCGACAAGCAGATGGCTTGGATGATGTGGCACGCCACGCCCGACCGCCAGCTTCCAGAGATTCCACGAATACTTCAGGGTGTGCCGGATGATCTGGCCAACGTCATTCAGCGTTTGGCGACCAAGGATCCCCGCCGGCGCTATCAATCGGCCGATGAGGCGCTGCGCGATATCCGTGCCGGCATGGGCCTGGGTCCGTCCGCTCCGACGCCGCAGGAACTGGCCGCCCAAGCGGCAGCCGCCGAGGCCGCGAAAACCAAGAAACGCCGCCGGATCTTAATGATCGCCGGGGTGATCAGCCTGCTGTTGTGTGTCGGCATGATTGCCGGAGACAAATTGCTGCGCAAGCCGCCACCCGTCGTCCTGACGCTGAAAGACGCAAAAGGAATCATTCGTCACAAGTTTCCCAGCCAGAAAAAAGTTGTTCTCGACAATGCGACGGGTTCCACCATCGAATTTGGCTCTCGAGATCAAGTCTACCTGAATGACGAAGTCTCCAAATTCGACGATCTCGTCGAAGGAGATCGCCTTGACGTTAAAGCGAAGAAGGACCAGGTAGGCAAGCCCTACCAGGAAGTACGTGCCAGCCGTCCGCAATCGAGCGAAGGAAGCGTCGCCAGCATCGATCCGAAGAAGCGGGCGCTTACGGTCACGGTCACTCCGGCCCGTGGAACTCCCCAGGAACTCGTAGTGACCGTTCCCGATACCGCCACGCTGACATTCAATGGACGCAACACGCTTGACGGCCGCAAGGTGAAACTTGCCGATCTCAAGCCCGACGACAAAGTGACCGTGAAGCACGATCCGGGTGATTCGGGCCGCGTGGCGCAATCCGTGACTGCCACAAGAATCGTTGAGCTCAGCGCCGTCGCCCGCGGCGTGGACACACAGAAGAACACGCTCACGGTCTCCTTGGGCGCGGGTGAGCAGGCCTTGCTCGAATCGTGGCCGTTGGCAACCCGCTGTGATGTGACCATCAATCGCCGCAAGTTTATCGGCGAGCGGCCAATTGCTCCCGCGGATATACGCGAGGGAGACGAACTGCGGTTCAAGCACGATACGCACGTCGTCTCGATCGATGCCACACGAGTCACCGCCGGAGAAGGAACACTCGTTTCCGTTGCCGCCGACGGCCGCTCTTTAACGATCAAGATCAATGATCAACCCCGCCTGTTTTTCATCAACGGTCAAACCCAGATGATGCTGGGGGATGAAACGGTGGCACTCTCCGATCTGCATCCTGGCGACAATGTTCAGGTTCGATATGATGCCGCGGATCCAGACAAGCCGGTTGCTTTGCGGATGACTGCCCGCCGCGAAGTCGATCGCTCGCGCTGGGCGATTGTTGTTGCCGAGCAGCAATATCGCGATGGGCGCCTCAGTCCGCTGTCGCACCCGCGCGCGGACGCCCAACGGATGCGCGACGTGTTGCTGAAGCGCTACCGCGTGGCGCCGGATCAGGCCGTGCTGCTATTGGATTCCGATCTGGCGACGCTGGAAGCTACGCTGCCGCCAGAACTGGCCCGCGTTGCCGCCGGCGCAAACTTGCTCGTATTCTGGGCGGGACACGGTTATCTCGACACCGATGCGACGCCCTATCTGGCTCCGGCCGATTTTCAATTGACCAACATGAAGGGCACAGGGTTTCCCCTCGTCCGCTTACTGGAGTTATTGGATCAATCTCCAGCCGCCGAAAAAGTGTTGGTGCTTGATACCAGTCAGCCGGGTGAGGGGGTAGACGTGCGGATGGAACCCTCGAGTGAAGAGTTGTTGATGGCGGCACTCAAGAAGGCTCCGTCTCCTGTGCAGACCAAGTCTACGGTGATTGTCAGTTGCCGACAGGGTCAGCGTGGAATGCTTGGTTCCGACGGACAGGGTTTGGTAGCCAAAGCGATCGTCGATGCCCTGCTGGGCAAAGCGGACATCGACGCCAATGGGAGCGTTTCGACGGCCGAGTTGTATCAGGCCGTTAACGATTCGGTCCGAGCGGCTTCGGCAGGGCGTCAATCGCCGCTGTTGGTTGCTCCGCAAAAGGTTATTCCTCCTCGCTTGAATGAGGAAGCTCGCAAAGCCTTGGATCGTCTCGCCACCGCAGTCCTCGACGGTCAACCCAAAGCGGCCGAAGCCAAACAACTCTATCAAGCGGCAAAGGCCGCGGCGCCAGGACAACCGGAGCCCCAACTGCTGTACGGCTTGGCATTGCTCAAAGCACGACAATATCCTGAAGCAGTCGCCGAACTGAAGGCTATCCGGCAACAGCATCCTAGTCAGTTGCTGGCCATCGAGGGAATGGTGTGGAGCCTGTTTGAACGGCGCGATTATGTCAGTGCGGTTAAAGGATTGGCTGTGTTAGTCACCGATCTGCCGAAGGACAAAAGCGGAAAGGTGCAAGTCGATGACATCGTGGAAGGCCAGTTGGAATGGGCCGGCCGGCTGCGAGAGTTCGCCGCGGCGGAAGATCCGCGGATTCCGGCTTCGGATCTGGAAAAAATCGACCAGGCCGTGGTCCGAGCCGGCGACCCGGCGAACCGTGCCTATCAGGCGGGTCGCAAACGTGTGGCCGATGTACTGGCCGATTTCAAAAATAAGATAGAGGCAGCGGCCGATGACCCAGCCGAGCGGGGAAAGCTGAATATCGAGCGCCGCCGGTTGAAGCACTACGCCTCGTTTCCGTTCGAAGCGGCCGTCGAGCGCCTGCGAAGTGGGATGCGGCGCTGAAAGTACTCCTCACGCTCCGCGTGATGGATACTATCTTACGGCGTCCCTGCCCCCGTCGGCCAGGCTGCTCCTTCGACGAACAGGCTGTAGGCAATAATCGCCAGCATGGCCAAAGCGATCCACCGCTCCGGACCCTGGCTGCCGAAGCCGACAAGAATCAGTCCCACGGTAAACGCGATCGCGCCCACCACGAACAACATCTCATGCCAATAAGCCCACATGGCAAAGTCCCACTTGGCGTTGCGAGCGGCGATCTCCAGATTGCGCCATTCTCCCTCGGTCAATGTCTTTCGCGATTCCCCTTGCTGCTTGAGAAGCTCCGTCAACTTGGTACGCAAATCGGCGATGGTCTTGTGATCGTCCGCCGAGATGGGCGTCTTGGCTCCCAGTTTATCGATTTGTTGCTGGATGCCTAATCGCTGGGTCTCCCATTGGTCGTCGAATTGCTGCCGTGCTGCGGCCTGCTTGGCTGCCATCCTACCGACATTCCGCTGGTTGAGCGTGTCGCATCCCCTGGCGGCCACGACCAACACGATGCCGGAAATCAATAGCCACTGGGCTCTTCGCGAGTTGGGGCCAACCAGTCCCGCCAGTGCGCCGCGGAAAACATCTCCTGCGCCATGGGCAGACTTCGGAGGCGCAGTGGACGATGACGATGCTGGGGGAGCCGTCGGGAACAAACCCGCAACTCGGCTGGCCGGCGTCCAGTCCGCCATGCCTTCCTGCCAGACGAGGTCGTTCGGCTTGACCGTGCCGGCTGCCGTCAACTCAAGCAATTTGGCCATCGGCACCGGGCCGCGTTCACGTCCGTCGTGACTGTAATACCAAAGTGGTTCAGGCATGGGTTGGCAATCGCTTGAGGTGGGAAAGTGGGGGACGTATTGCGCTATGGATATTGCGCTGCAGGGTATGGCAGGCAATTGTAGCCGCTTACCGGCTGGCAGCACAAACGACGTCTACCGCCTTATAAACCGTTCGAACCGTGCGGAAGCCGATCCGCTGATAAAGCCGAATCGCACCGTCGTTTTGGGCGGTCACTTCCAGGCATACGCGGGCCAACCCGCTCCGCCGGAAGCCGACCATCGATTGGGCCAACAGCATCGTCCCAAGCCTCTGGCCGCGGTGCGGCGGCGTGATCCCTAGGTTCTGGACAGCGCCGCAGTCTTGACGATCGCGAATCCCCTGGATCGTGCCGCAATACTCCACCGGTTCGCCAGGGCCGGCCCGCCAGGCGAGCAGCCAGGTAGCCTCCGGCAAAAAGCCTTCCTTCGATGAGATTTCTCCCATCAGGCGGTAGCAGCCGTCCGCATCGCCAAGGCAGGGAAACACGTTGGCGTCGATCTCGGTTCGGAAACTCTGGTACTTCGCCTCGGCGTGAGAATCCACCAGCGAGGGATGCCAAGCGAGCAATTCGTATCCCTCGGGGAGCACGGGCTCGACCAGATCGCGGCCGGCCAACTCGATCTCCATCCGATAGCGCTTGAAGTACGTCAATGCCATCGTCGCGCCTGCTGCAGACGGAAGGATTGCGGTTGCAAAGTCATCGGACCCTGGGTCGCCACGGTGCTGCGACACTGATTTAATCTATCGCTCAAACGGGCCAGGGTCAACTTTTGCCCGCCGAGCGACTTCTCGCCTGAGTCGCCATCTATGCCTGAATCGGCGGAAAATCTACTTAGGAGGCTATCTTTTTTCCCGCTGTGGCCTAACCCTGACAGACCGCAAGTCCGGCGGCGGCAACGCCGGATCAAGCCAAATAACCGGACGAGGAACCCATGGGACAGGATCTGAAATGATCATCCCGCCGCTCATCGCTTGGCGATCAATCCGCGGAGTTTCTTGAGATTCGTCACATCCCAAGGCACACCCTTGGTTTCCCCCTTGGGTGTTTCCAGATACATGGGCACCTTGGCGAAGCGACGATCGTTAAGCAGAAACCGAAACGGTTCGAGTCCCAAATGTCCCTCGCCGATATGCTCGTGCCGGTCCACACGCGAACCGCGCTCTCGCTTGCTGTCATTGAAATGAAACGCCTTCACCTGCTTGACCCCAACGGTCTGATCCAGTTCGCGCATCGTCTGCTTATACTCTTCCGCCGTCTGCAGGCCATAACCGGCGGCGAACACATGGCACGTATCAAAGCACACGCCGAGCCGCTCGGGATCCTTGACCTTGTCGATGATCGCCGCCAGATGCTCGAACCTCCAGCCAAGATTGCTCCCCTGTCCGGCCGTGGTTTCCAGAAGACAACAACTCTCTACTCCGCGCGTCTGGCGATGGACCTCATCGAGCCCTTTGGCGATTCGCTTCAATCCCAACTCTTCGCTGCTGGTCGTATAGGCTCCCGGATGGGCCACAACAAAAGGAATGCCCAACTGAGCGGCCCGCCGCAATTCAACGACAAATGCGTCGATGGACTTCTTCCACAGGACATCGTCGGGACTTCCCAGGTTGATCAGGTACGAATCGTGGGCAATCGGGTGCTTGATGCCGTGCTCCTTGAGCGAATCGCTAAACCGAGCGACTTCTTCGGCGGTGATCTCCCGGGCGTTCCATTGGTTGTTGTTCTTGGTGAAAAGCTGGACGCAATCACAGCCGCACTCCTTGGCGATCTCTACGCTACGGAAATGTCCCCCGGAGATCGACATGTGGGCGCCAAGGATTGCCATCCAAAATTCCTCGTTTGCTTCGGTTGCATACTGCCGCAGTGGCCAGGTTTGGGTTTGCCAAATGTAATAGCACCGATGGGTTCTCATCAAGCTACCACCCGGTTTTTGTGGGGAAATACCCAACTTGGCGCCACTTGCTTGCCGTGGGGGCGTCTGCTGCTGTACAATCAGCGGTGGTGCTGGCCCGGCGGCATTTTCATTCCCCTGTGGCACTGCTTGACAGACGCCCCATACGATTTCTCGAAACCAAAACGGAAGTAGGCGTCTGTCAAGCAGTGGCATTGGCACGCTGGAAATCTATTCTATGGAATCTCTTCCTGCTCTGTTGCTTGGTCTCATTGCGCTGGCTGCAGCTATCGCATTGGGTGTAGGGTGCATGGCATTACTACGTTTCCTGGCGAGTAAGAAGGCCACTCAGCAGCGAACCGAAATGGCCGCTGCCCGGCAGGCTTTTCACCGTCAGCGTGAACGGCTGGAGGCCAAGTTCCTGCAACTCGCCTCCGAAAGCGGCAAGCCGCGCGGTTTACAATGGGTCAATTGTGATTTCCGGGACGAAGTCTCTTTGGCCCGCGATTGCGAAACCGGCGCCCTGACCGCGCTCGTGGGAGTCACGATCAGCTTCGAAGCCATCGAAGGGGGCGGCATGGAAGACGTTGAGGCCGTCGGCAATCTCCGCGCGGCCACGGCTGTCTTCCAATACGACCAGGGCAAGTGGTCCACCCAAGGCCGAGCGATCATGAACCTGGAACCGCTGGAAGCGATTGCTCATTTCCGCGGTAAGCTGGCGCCGATTGCGGATTAGTAGGCGCGGATTAGTAGGCTCAGACGCTGGCTGTTCATCAGCATGAGTTGTCAACTGGATCCGACCACCATGCTTGACGACGGATAAACGTAAATCTCACTCGCGTAGATGCGGCCAACTAGAACTCGTTTGCGGCGTATGGGAACCTGCGAACCAGGAAATTGCGATTGCATTGCGGCAATATCCTGGGCGATGGGATCGCTGGCGCCGATGACTTTAACCCGAAGAAGATTGAAATTCGGGTCATTCAGCCGTAGCCCAATTCGAGTGACTTCCGCATAGGCCAATGTGAAATTGGTGTCATCAATTTGTTCGGAGGCAATGTAGAGATACCAATAACTGTCCTCTTTCTCCTTAAGCCAGAATGCAACCCGGACCGGTTTGAATTTATCGAACTCTCGAACAAAGACCGCTCCGGACTCGATCTTTTCGGTTACCAATGGGCCTTGATCCATGGCATCACTCCGTTTGTGACGTCGGAAATTGCGTGAATTAACGCCTGCGATTGAGCCGGTGAGGCTTGTTTGTAGCGGCTCGATTCTTTCCAGTCCTTGACGATGTTCCAATTATCTCCCATAGCTGCATTGCCTGCGATTGCCAATCCTCTGTCAACTTCGAGTTCGGCCAAGTCCACTAACCTGTCGATTTCGTGAGTAAAGTAGTCGTCGATGAGATACTTCATCTGCTTCTTGTCTTCAAAAAGCATTCCAACTTGTTCCAAATGAGCAAGGACGCAGGCTTTCAGTCCACACTCGACGGCGTAGCCTGCCAAATAATACGCAGCCGTCCACCTGCCGGCAGCAAGCAAAATTTCCGCATGTTGGAGGCGATCCTCTGCCAGTTGCTGCAATTCCGCTCGCTTCACGATGAACTGCTTTCATTTTAGGCACAACCGTGGATCAAAACAAACTCGCCGTTGCGCGTCTATGCCGAAGCCGTTCCCGCCAGCTTCCGCAGCACGGCCGGCAAAATGCCTCCGTGGCGGTAATATTCCAATTCAATCGGCGTGTCGATCCGCACCTTGGCTTGGAACGATCGCTTAGCGCCGTCCGGCGACGTGACGGCCACATCCAGCACCGCACCCGGCTTGAGTGACTCGCCGAGCCCCGCGATGTCAAACACCTCTTCGCCGGTCAGCCCCAGCGATTGCCATGTCTGCCCGTCGATGAACTCCAGCGGCAACACGCCCATACCTACCAAGTTGCTGCGGTGGATTCGCTCATAACTGGCGGCAATCACAGCCCGGACGCCCAACAACAATGTCCCCTTGGCTGCCCAGTCGCGACTGCTGCCGGTGCCATACTCCGTGCCGGCCAATACGATTAGCGGAACTTTTTCTGCTTGATACTTGATCGCGGCGTCATAGATCGTCATCGGCTCGCCGCCGGGCAGGTGGCGCGTGACACCCCCTTCCGTGCTGGGCGCGAGTTGATTGCGAATGCGGATGTTGGCAAACGTCCCTCGGGTCATAACCCGATCATTACCGCGGCGCGAGCCATAACTGTTGAAGTCGCGCGGCTCGACACCTTGTTCCTGCAAGAATCGGCCGGCAGGGCTGGTGGCTGCGATCGAACCGGCGGGCGAAATGTGATCGGTGGTCACGGAGTCACCCAGCACGGCCAAGACTCGGGCGTGCCGGATCGGCTCGATCTTGCCCGGCGTGGCGGGCATGTCGATGAGAAACGGCGGCTCCTGAATGTAGGTGCTCTTTGCATCCCAAGTGTAGATCGCGCCGGTGGCCGTCTCGATCTTGTTCCAGGCCTCGTTGGCTTGAAATACGTCGCTGTATTCTTCACGGAACATGTCGGGCTCGACCGCGCTGGCAACCACGTCGCGCACTTCTTCATTCGTGGGCCAGATATCGCGGAGATAGACATCCTTGCCGTCGCTCCCTTGGCCGAGCGGCTCGTTGACCAGGTCGATATCGGTCGTGCCGGCCAGAGCGTAGGCCACCACCAGCGGCGGGCTGGCCAGGTAGTTGGCCTTCACCAACGGATTGACGCGTCCCTCAAAATTGCGATTTCCACTGAGCACGGCCGCCGCGACAAGTTCGCCGCTGTTGACGGCTTTAGCCACATGATCCGGCAGCGGGCCGCTGTTGCCGATGCAGGTCGTGCAGCCGTAGCCGACGGTCTGAAAGCCGATCCGGTTCAGCGAGTCCGTCAAACCGGCGTTGTCGAGATAGCGGGTCACCACGCGCGATCCCGGAGCGAGACTGGTCTTCACATACGGCGGCACCTTGAGCCCCCGCGCCACGGCATTGCGAGCGACTAATCCGGCCGCCAGCATGACCGACGGATTGCTCGTGTTCGTGCAGCTGGTGATGGCCGCGATAACCACCGCGCCGTGCCCGATGTCGACGCTGTGGCCGTTCACAGCCACCGGCGCGGTCCGTTTCGTGGCGGCTTCGTCCAGAGCATACCCGCGCTCCTTGACCGGCGCTCGCAATGCTCGGTTAAACGATTGCTTCATTGCTGAAAGAGCAACGCGATCCTGAGGACGTTTAGGTCCGGCAAGACTCGGCTCGACGCTTGCCAAATCGAGCCGCAATACTTGGCTGTACTCGCAAGGCGCGGACTCGTCGGTTCGGAACAACCCTTGAAGGCGATAGTAGCGCTCCACCAATTGCACCTCCTGCTCGGTGCGGCCGGTGCGGCGCAGATAGTTGAGCGTTTCGGCATCGACGGGAAAGAAGCCCATCGTGGCCCCATACTCGGGCGCCATGTTGGCGATCGTGGCCCGGTCGGCCAGCGACATGCTCGACACGCCCGGGCCATAAAACTCGACAAACTTATTTACCACGCCATGTTTGCGGAGTTGTTCCGTCACCATCAGCACCAGATCGGTGGCGGTGGCCCCGGCAGGCAAGCGACCTGTTACTTCAAATCCCACTACCTCGGGTAGCAGCATGTAGAGAGGCTGACCCAGCATGGCCGCCTCCGCCTCGATGCCACCCACGCCCCAGCCCAATACACCGAGGCCGTTGATCATTGTGGTGTGGCTGTCGGTTCCGACCAGCGTGTCGGGTACTGCAACCAAACTGTCTCCATCGGGCCGCAAGAAAACGCCCTTGGCCAGAAACTCCAGATTGACCTGATGGACGATCCCCACGTTGGGAGGCACGACGCGGAAATTGTCAAACGCCTGCTGTCCCCAGCGAAGGAACTCGTAGCGCTCACGGTTTCGCGTGAATTCCAGATCGACATTGATGGCCAAAGCGTCGCTACTGCCAAAACTGTCCACCTGCACCGAGTGATCAATCACCAGATCGACGGGTATCAGCGGATTGATCCGGCGCGGGTCGCCGCCCAGCCGCTGCATGGCGCTGCGCATCGCCGCTAGATCGACCACGGCCGGCACTCCGGTAAAATCCTGGAGCACCACGCGAGCCGGAAGGAACGGAATCTCCACTTCAGCCGGCTTGGGCTTCCACTGTGCCATATTGCGCACATCCTGCTCGCGCACCAGCGTGCCGTCGCAATTACGGAGTACGGCTTCGAGCAGGATACGTATCGAGTAGGGAAGCCGGCCGATTGGGCCGAGTCCGGCATTTTCCAGCCGGGCGAGACGATAGAGCGTGGCACGGCCGGAGCCTGTATCGAACGATTCACGGGCGGAAAATGGGTCGTGGGCTGTGGCGGGTGAAGGCATTCAGGAAATCCTCAGTCTTGCTGGCAAACGGCTCGCGAAACAGCGTGGCCGGAGGGCTCACGTGGCGCGATTATTCTATCGCGTGGCACGCCCGTTGTCGCGGGGCGAAACCTTGCCAGTCGGCCGGCACTCGCTAGCGTCCGTTTCAACTCGCAAATTAACGAAACCGGGGGCTAGCGCCCGGCGGCCGATGAATAACACGCGCTAGCCTGCGCTGCTCAGTTGGGCATTGCCGTTTTCTCGGTGATTATCGCCATGGGTGTACGCGCCACCGTACGCGCCGGCGCTCGCGCCCTGTACGCGCTCCGTCCGCGCCGCGCTCGCGCCCTGTCCGCGCTTCGCTCGCGCGTGCAAAGCTTTCTCTTTCCTCGTCAGCGGACGGCGAACGCGCTGCTGCTGCTGCTGCTCGACGGACGGGAGAGCGAACAATCCCGGCGAGCCGGGGGCCGACCACGGCTGCGCCGCGGTGCCCGCCCCTGGAGGCGTCTCTGGTTGCGATGACGATCCATTTTCACCAATCGGCTCGCTCCTCCGCGGGCTCACGCCACGCGGCTCGCCAACGCGCGCCGGCTCGGAACTCGCGCCCCGCAACCCGCCGAACCGCTGCTCCATTTCCCGCTCAATCGCCTCGTCTTCAGCCTTCTCGGCAGCGCGGAAGTCTTTTTGGAGCTTCGCGATCTCTTCGACCCGGTCCGGCAGCAGTTCCGCCAAATACTCCCACGACGGAACTTCCTCATTCGCAAGCGGAGACTTCAGTTCGTCGTCCGCAACCCTCAGCTCGTCCGCAGCTTGCCCCATGCCCAGCGGACTGATCAGTGGCGAACCTGCCACGAGCCACTCATTCCTTTGCCGGGCCTTTTCCGCCTCGCGAGCGAACTTGCCCAGTCGCCACAGTTTGTCCACGATCTTGAGAATCATCTGGGCCGAGCGGAAATCCCCCTCCCGGGCAGCGGGAAGGAACGCCCGTTCAATTTGCCGCAG
>JAIOPX010000205.1 GCA_021413705.1 Planctomycetota bacterium
GGGGCAGAGTTACCTTTTTAATTGCAACAACGCTGACGAGCTTCTACGATACTACTGCGAATGTTATCAAAAAGTTCAGTTGAATTTTTCTCCCTTGGATAGCCGTGGCAAGGAACGGGGATTTGGCGTTAATGAGCAAGCAGCAATTCGTCAAACTATCGCATTGCACTGGATGTACTTCTACCTGGTCAATAGTTTGCCGGTAGAACTGACAGCTGACGATCTCGCTCATCCCGATACATGGCAATTCGTTATCATCGCATCTGAATCCAAGTATGGGCGAGGTACGCCTCAGGCAATCAGAATCGCTGCCCACGTACTCGGAACGACTGCTCTGCAAGTACAAAACTGCATCGACGCAGAAGAGCATTTCTCCAGTATTTGGTAGGAGAAGGGACGGCAGCATTAGTCAGGCCTGACATGCCAAGTTCTGCGTGACACTCACGCAATTAATGGCTAGTGAATAGCCCGAATAGGCCGCAGACATCCCCATTCAAAATACATGACACGCAACGCCTCTCTCAACGCCTCTACATCCACGGCGACGGACAAGGCGGTGGCCAATTGCTAGAATCGGGATATGGAAAAGCTCCGCTTCCAGTTCACGATCCGAGGATTGCTCTGGGCCACGTTCTGGGTGGCGGTCGGGCTGACTGCGTGGACGGTTTTTAAGAATCCGCCACCTTGGAGAAGCGAAAGTCTGAGGCTCGCAGCCGTCTTAACGGCGTTGACCAGCCCCTTTGTCGCTGTCGGCGCTCTCTTCGGCCGAGCCAGACGGGGATTTGCAATCGGTGCCCCCACCGCGGTCATCGTCTTTGTGATCCGTATGATTCGCACGTTTTCGGATTGACGGCGAACGCCAGCGAACACACACATCTGTGTCACTCGGGGCAACAGGACAGAGTTAGAGCTTTTCAGCCAGCTAGCTTGGACCCTACCGGTAGAACAAATGTGTTACGCGTGATTCTCTGCAAAGAGAGCGGAGAAAGACTGCATCGGGTTGGTATGGTTCCATAAAGCTATTCAGACGCAGCCCAGCCAGCTAAAATGCCGGTATGGAGGAGATCCAATATGTAGAACGAGAATGCGAAGAGGAAACGCGCCGGCCCAAACAAAGTTAAAAAATGACTCAACACGTCCTCCATCCTCAGCGGCTCGAATCCCGAGAAAACCTCGGCTCCATTAATACTGTTGCGTTTTCACCTGACGGGAGGCTGCTCGCAACGAATTACGGCGAAATCTGGGATATTACTTCGCGACAGGTAATCGCCCGACTGCCCGTCTCTATGTCCGGCTTCGTTGCGTTTCATCCCCGCCGGACCGACATCGTCGCGATATCGCAAGATAATGCTGTCCTGGTCATTGACCTGACGCAGAATGCCGTCTTTCGACGCCTTCAGATCGAGGAACGCTGCGCCCAAAGCATCGCATTCTCAAGCAACGGAGAACTGCTAGGTATTGCCGGGTTGACTGAATCGGAGGATGCTTCCACCGGAATTGTTCGACTTTGGGAGTGGGAGCAGGAGCGTCTCGTTCTCGAAGTGAACGAGCCCAATGCACTTTTCTATAGCGTTGCGATGGCACCCGATGCGCAATTGATCGCTGCATCAGGTTGCTTCGGTCCCATCGGAAACTCAACGAGTGCGTTGCTGCTATGGGATCGCGAGGGTCGTCTCAAAGGCAAAGTCGAACAGGAAAACGCAGCCTGGAATGCACTGACGAATTGCGTATGCTTCTCGCCGGATGGCACAAAGTTGGCATTCTGTGGCGTCGATGACCGGCCGTGTATAGCGACACTGACGACTGAAGTCGTACGAACTTTCGGTGACTTTGTTTGTCCGAGTACTCCTGAACTCATCGAATCCGGAGGTGTGCAGGAATTCGGCGGTTATGGGTCCGTAGTTTTTTCTCAAGACGGTTTGCACCTTTTTGCCGGAGGCGGCGGACACCATCACGATTGGGGCCGGTTTAAGAAAGACCGCGACGTTATTGAAGAGAGAATCAGCGGGGGTGGAGATATGTCAAATTTCTTTACGGATATTTTTTCAGATCTGGCAAGTTCAGCATCTCTACCAGACTTCTTCGGTCTCCTGGGATGTTGGAACATTTCTTCCGGAGAGCCTGACGCGACTTTTGAAGTGAGTTCGACGCCCATTAAATGCCTCGCGATCTCCGCTGACGGTCGAACACTGGCGGCAGGCTCAGACTTAGGCTTGTCACTGTTGTGGGACATCTCGCCATTAAACTGACCTGTTGGCGTTGTAGGAGCGTCCGAGCAGAACACGTCTTACGGACATTCGGGACATGTACATCGCTGACAAAAGAACGGGAACGGGAATCATTGTTTCATTCCCCGATGCTCTGGGAACAAATCATCGTCAGCAAATGAAATCGGTTAGTGTGTCGGGTTGTTCGGTCAATGCAATATTCAGTGCCACCCACGCATGGAAGAATCATTCGCTCCACCGGCGCGAGGCCGGTGGGGGCGGGAGTATTCGGGTGCGAGCGCGTTAGCTGGCCAGTCGCTCCTTCCACCGGCACAAGGCCGGCGGAGAGGGTGGCTTTTTTTGTTTCCAAAATTTTTCACATTTTTCAAACTTTTTCAATATTTTTTCCTGTGAAAATACTTCGCTGGCCTAATTCAAAAGCTTGAATTTGGGGCACGACTTGGCTATAATAAAGTAACAATTCACGCGACCAACGACCCCATGACGTGGTATCATTGCCCCGCCTGAGAAAGTCTCAGGTACAAGGCAGAGCCCGCCCGGCACGCAACGTGCCTTAGGCGGGCTTTTTGCGTTTGGGGAGGACAAAATCGCGTGCAGGATGACGTTGCGCGCATCAGCGAGAAACAAGCATATGAGCGGAATGGCGCTAGCCACCGGTGCGTCGCGTAACGAACGACGCGCCAAGACGAACGTAGTTCAAACAGACCGGGGGCTAGCGCCCACCCGCTCACGGTCGTAAGGCGTCACTTTTACTTGAAGGAGGCAGACGATGATTGGGTATGTCAAAGACTATGCGTCCGATAAGGTTCCGATTCTGAAAGTTCCGTTGCCCAGCCTGGAGATCGAACCCGAGCCGCCGGGCCTGGGGCCGATCACCTCGAATAAGCCGGAATCTCCCGCAGAAATCCCCGCGGAAACCCCCGAGCCGCCGCCGCTCACGCAGGAGGAGTCCGATCTGCTCGACGCCAGGGCGTTCAGCCATCGGGCCACCGGCAAAACCTATCGCCAGATCGCCCGGAAGCTGAATATCCCTTCGTCTTCGGCCTATAAACGGGTGCAGCGCGAGATGGGGCGACGGCGTGAGGAGTTTGCGGAGGACGAAGCCGATTCACGGGAGCTTATCGTCGCCTTGTTAGACGGGGCGCTGGAGGCGATCGCCACGCAGGCGTATGACGGAGACCTAAAAGCCTTTCATCTACTGCTGCAATATGCCAACACCAGGGTGAGGCTCGCCAAGATCGAGAATCCCAAGACGCCGGACAAATTGATCCGCAAGCTCAACGCGGCGGCGACGGCTTATGATGCGTCCGCAACTGACGATATCGCCGTGGAACCCCTGCCCGAGTGCAAGTTGGAGCCCGTAGAAACAAATCCAACGGGCGAAGAGTTGCAGGGTGCGAAGAGTGAGAAGGGGCGTGAACCAGGGTGTGAACGAGACCGTGGACAAAAGTGTGGACAAGAATCGCAACCTCTTGCGGAGACACAGGTTGCGGCCGATGAAAAAATTTGTGCGAAACACATGGACACGCACAATGAAAACATCAACGAGTGCGAAGCGAGAGGGGCGATACCGAGTGAAGTCCCAGGGGGCGAAAACTTCAACACGCTGGTGTCACCAACCGGGGCAATCCAGGGTGTGCTTGATGGTGTACTTGAGAGTGGTGGCAACGCAAACTGGGAAAGCCCAACGGCATAGTCGCAGTGGAGTTGTCAGCGTAAAAAATATCAGCCGCTGGGCGCTAGCCCCCGGTCAGTACGGTCGATGTGGCGTGAAGAGACCGGACGCTAGCGCGTGGCGGCTGATCTAAGTAAGCGAAATTGTTCGGATAACCAAAAGATCTTTGGCAATTTGATAACGTAACATCAGCAACGCTAGATTGCTTACCGCTGCCGCACGTCGTTCGGTTCGCGGGCCACGCGGTCGGCGCTTTGGCGTTGGCGGCCTGGCAGCATCAGGGTGCTGCCCGGCTTGAGGTAGTGAAAATCATCGGTCAATTGATCGCGATTCATCTGGTAGATCTCGATCCAGCGGGCACCGTCGCCCAGTTCGAAGCGGGCGATGTCGAACAACGTGTCGCCTTCGCGAACTTCATAGGCACGTCCGCCGGCGGCAGTCATCGGCGCCGCCGCATTGCGGATTCCTGCCTCGCCGCCACGACGGGGCTTGGGACACAATTGGGGGAACTTCTGCGTTAGCTCGCTGGCCGGGGGAACCAGCACCGTGTCACCCACGGCAAGCTGATCGGGGTTCGGATGCTTGTCCGAGTTGTGGCGGATCAGCGCCTTGAAGTAGGAACCCGTGCCATAGGCCCGCTCCGAGATGGTCCAGAATGTGTCGTTAGGGCGAACGATGGCCGTGCCGTCTCCTCGGTCTCCGGCGGGAGCGAATGCCGGTCGCGGCGCAGGGGCCATCGGTCGCGGAGCAGCCGTGCCGAACTCGGGACGGCGATAAGGACGTTGTTCCGCGGCCGGCTCGTTCGGAGCGGCTTCAACAGGTCCGGCAACCGGCACGGGCGCGTTAAACGCCGGATCACCGTAACGCGACCTGCCGATGGGCTGTTCCGCGGCCACGGTGATCGCTTCTTGCGAAGCGCGTGGTGCAGCAGTGGCGTCAGCGGCAGGCAACATTCGAGTACGAAGTGGAATCGCGGTCGAACGCTGGGGGGCTGCGTCATCGTCTGACGGCCGCGGTGGAGCGGTGGCAGCCGAGTCCTCGGGTCGGTAGGAAGTGTGGGGCATCGTGGCGGGCTCGCTGATCGGCGGGTTTTCTTCAGGGCTCAGCGTGGGTTTGGGTTCAGTGGAAGCAGAGGCGGGCATGAGCGGATAGCGCTGGCGCGGCGGCATGGGAGACGGTTCCGCGGCGGAGGCAAGTTGGGCTCGCGCCCAGGAGTCGCTCTTAGGACGGATCTGTGTTACAGGGGCCGGCGTGGCAGGTGTCGGCGGAGTGGCTTCGCCGGTGACGCGGTCTCCTTCCGCTCGCAGCAACAGTTTGGGCGGCTCGACGGAGGGTTTTGCCGAATTGGGGTCTGCCACGACCAGCGAGGTGTCGGCAGCGTGTGGCTTTCCCACTTCTTTCGACACGCGCCAGCCGATAGCCGCCACGAGTCCCACGCACAACACCGCAATCAGGCTCAGTCCGTATTTGGTTTCCCTGGCCATCCTTGGCTCCTTAAAGTTTTTCTCACGAGAATTAGGGTTTGTCGAAAGTACTCTTCACGCTCCGCGTGAAGCAATCATCACGCGGAGCGTGATGGATACTATTTCGTGTTCAAACTCGTTCAGCCGCTCGCAGCTTAGCGCTCCGCGAGCGGGGGTTTCGTTGTACTTCTTCGTCACTGGGTCGAAGGGGTTTCGGCGTCAAAACTCGCAGCCGCTGGTCTTGTACAAAGGTGGTTTTGACGGGCCGGTCCTCGAGGGAGTGAAAACTAATCGCAACGATCCGTCCGCCGACTTTAAGACAACCCGGCAGCCGAGCGAGCGAAACATCGAGCCACTTGAGTTCCTCGTTAACCGCGATCCGCAAGGCTTGGAATGTGCGCGTGGCGGGATCGATCGGCGCCCGACCTTTGGCTCGCGGCACGCAGGAGCGGACCAACCTGGCCAGATCACGCGAAGTGCGGATCGGGTTTGCATGCCGCTGCTCCACGATTTTGCGCGCAATCCGCCTGCTGAATCGTTCTTCGCCATAGGCATAGATCATGTCAGCCAAGTCCTCAGCGCCCAATCGTTCAATGAGTTTCCAGGCCGGTTTGCCTTCCTCGGTATTAAATCGCAAGTCGAGCGGACCATCGCTTTCGAAACTAAATCCTCGCTCCGGGTCAGCCAGTTGATCGCTGGAAAGGCCCAAATCGAGCAGGATGCCGTCAACTGCTTCGATTTCTAATTGTTCCAGGATTTCCGGCAAGTCGCTGTAGTTGGAGGCCACGACCTTGATCGGCAATCCACGCAAAGTTTCGGCGACGCGCTCGACTGCGACCGGGTCGCGATCGATTCCGATGACCAGTCCGTCCGGGCCAACCTGCTCGGCCAGCAAGCGCGTGTGGCCGCCGCCGCCGAGCGTGCAATCGACTACGGTGCTTCCAGGGCGCAAGGCCAGCCAATGAATCACTTCCGCCGGCATCACCGGAACGTGCTGCGTGGGAGCGATAGTCATGCGTTGGCCATGAAGGCACGAGCCCGAACGGGCGAGATACGACGGAAAAGAACGAGGGTACGGTTTCCGCCGCATCCAGGGGGACAATAGTGTGGCTTAGGTGGGGCTGTCAAGGCGAAGCGGGAAATTAGCTGGGGCGGCGCCTCGCTTGCCCCAGGCACCCATGCAAGCAATAAAAAACCGAGGCGGGACGCATCCTTGAGTCCCGACTCGGTCATATTCCTTCGGCAGCGGCGCTGTCACAGCGGTGCTGCCGTGGTTCGCAATCTGAGGACGTCCCTGTCCTCAAAATCCACGTCACTGATTCTCTCGTCATGGTTGTTGACGAGCGGCTGGCGATCGGTGGCCGGTGATCGACAGCCTCGTTGACGTGCGCGGCGAACCAACGGACGGACGGACTTTGCATCAAATATGGTTTTTAGCCCTTGGGAGTGAGGAGGATATCAACGTGAAACTTTGGCGGTTTGATCGAGTGCTGCTTCGGACAATTGGTCATAACGAGCCTGGTGCTGGGCGACATAGGTTTGCCAGCGCACGGCGTCCCACAATTCCACATGGTCCCCGACGCCGACCAGGACGACCTCGCTTTGCAGATTGGCCCACTTGGCCAGTTCCTGCGGGATGCGAATCCGACCCTGGCCGTCGATCTCCAGGCTGCTGGCATTGGCGTAGAACAACCGGCCAAAGGCCCGGACGTCGGTGCCAGCGGTGGGCGCTTCGGAAATCCGCTCGGCAAGCCGGCGAAAGCTGGCGTGGCTGTAAAGAGCCAGTGAGCCATCGGTCGAAGGGGCCACATACAACCCTGCTTCGGCAGTATCCGCCCAGGCCGCTCGCAATGGTTTGGGGAGTGCGACACGCTGTTTTTCATCCAAGGTACGAGGAAAATTCCCGGTCAACAGCATTGAAACACCACTTTCACCCACTCTTCACCACAAGTCCCCAAAGATAGCCGGTTGTCCCCCGGCGGGGTGCTGAGCGGAACCACCTTACTGCACAAGACTTGCGCAGGGAAAGAATTTTAAGGCCCACTAACCCGAAGCGTCAGCGAGGCGCTTACCCAGACCGCCAAATCAATGGGCTGTATGCCGGCCCAGCGAGATATACAACTGCTCGTAGGCCTCAATCATAAGCCGAGCCGAATACTCATGTTGAACTCTGAGCCGATTTTCCTGACCCAGCCGCTGAGCAAGCTGTGGATTCCCCAGGATGGCCGTGACTCGCTCCCGAAGCAGCCGACCATCAGGCTTGGGCAACACCTGTTGCGGAGCCAAAGATCCCAAAATCTGGCGGACTCCTTCAACATCAGTCGCCACCACGGGTTTGGCCGATGCCATCGCTTCGAGCAGCACGTTGGGCATCCCTTCCCAACTGGATGGCAAAATCAGCAGATCGCAGGCGGCCATGATCTGCGGCACATCGGGCCGCCAACCAGTGAAATGGACTCGGTCGCTCAGTCCCAAATCCGTGCATTGCCGCTCCAGTTTCCGCCGCTGCGGGCCTTCGCCCACGATCAGCAGATCGTGGCGTGGCGTGGCGGCCAGCAATTCCTTGGCCTCCGTCAGCAGCCAGGAAATGTTCTTCTGTCGATCGAGCCGCCCCACGACACACAGTGCCCGGCGACCCGGCGGCACGCCCAGCTGGGTGAGACTCAGCGAAGGCAAATGACCAAAGCGCTCGACATCGATGCTGTTGGGGATAACGACCAGCTTCTGCGCCGGCAGTTTTGCCACATCGCGGCAATAGTCGGCCACACTCCGACTCACACAGACGAAACGCTCGACTTTGTACGTGGCTGCACGCTCGGTTCGCAGGCGAAATCGACGTGGATCCGCAACACGAACACCTGCCACAACATGCGGCACTCGAGCCAGCCGCCCCGCCAATCCGCCGGCAACATTGGCTCGATAAAGAAACGTCTGCAAAATGGCCGGACGGCGCTCACGCAGTCTCCGCGTCAGTCGCAACACGCTGGCAAGCATTCTCCACCGGGCACGAACTCCCAGGAAGAGCGTTTCGATTCCAGCGGCGATCAACTGCTCATGAAGCACCGCCTGGGGAGCCTGGGGCGGTCTGCCAAGACAATAGACCACCGGCTCAAAACGGCGGCGGTCGAGCCCTACGGCCAACTGGGCCAGGCAACGCTCCGCTCCTCCGGGTTCAAGTTGACCAATACAAAGCGCCACGCTCATTCGACTTGGTTCGGGAGTCTCTGGCGTAGTCGGCATGAATCTAGGCTGCTGGTGTCCTGGAAGAAAGATCTCGTCAAGTATAGCGTCACGGCTACTGGCCTGCCGTGGGGGCCATGCCTTGCCGAGCATCCGATGCTTATACTTCCACACTCTTTGCCCGTCATCAATTGCAAGGAAGCCTTGTGAGCGAACTCGATCATTACGACTACGAATTGCCGCGAGATCTGGTGGCCCAGGAGCCGCTGCGCAGCAGGGCCGACGCCCGGCTGATGGTCGTCGATCGGCGAACCCAGTCCATCGCGCACCACCATGTTCGCGATCTCCCGGAAATCCTGGCCCCGGGTGATTGCCTGGTGCTGAATGACACGCAGGTTGTTCCTGCCCAGCTCTTCGGCACGCGACAACAGACGGGTGGCCGCTGGCAGGGGCTGTTTCTGGCTTCTGATGAGAACGGCATCTGGCAGGTGCTGGCCAAGACGCGGGGCAAAGTCGCTCCGGGCGAAACGGTCATGCTGTTGGATGAAGAGATGCGGGAAGTGGTTTCGCTGAGCATGATCGGCCGGGGCGAAGGTGGCAGTTGGCTGGCGCTACCCGACTCCGACGAGCCGGCGCTGGAGATCCTCCAGCGCGTTGGCCGAGTCCCGCTGCCCCATTACATCCACGGCGGACAGATGCGCCCCGGTGATCGTGAGCGCTATCAAACCGTCTATGCCCAGCATCCCGGCGCCGTGGCCGCGCCCACGGCAGGTTTGCATTTTACGCCCGAGTTGCTGGCGCGACTTAAGCAGCGAGGCATCGGCAGCGCCTTCGTCACGCTTCATGTGGGAGTGGACACGTTTCGTCCGATCACGTCGCCCGACTTGGATTCGCATGTCATGCATTCCGAGTGGGGCCGCTTGGAGCATTCTGCTGCGGACAAAATTGCCCGTTGCCGTGCTGCCGGGGGGCGGATCGTGGCTGTGGGCAC
>JAIOPX010000206.1 GCA_021413705.1 Planctomycetota bacterium
AGGTGCCGATCAAGCCGCTTCATAAAATGACCAAAGTGCAGGTCAACAAAGAACTCACACACAACGGCTTCAAGCTGGTCGAGGAGTTCGACAAGCTGCCCTGGCAGCATGTGATGTTTTTTGAGCGGGATGAGGAGTGGAAGCCGTCAAAGTAGGATGGGCTTCCTGTCGCATCTTTCTAGCGACGAAGAGTGATACAGTTTTTGTGTAGTTCAGCAGCCGTCCCAAATGCACTGATGTATCCGAGAACTCAAATTGGCTATAACTGTCCTATGCGTTTTTTGCGTCTCAAACGCCATTGGCTTCCACTCGTTGCCGGTATGTTCGCGCTTGCGACCATCGTCTCGATCAGTGGCATCTTCCCTTGGTCGCCCTTGAATTGCTGGCAGGAGGAAATTGACATTCATTCCGGACGCGTGCGCCAAACCAGACACCTGCTGTATTGTCAGATCGCTGAGCGTATCGACGACACATGGCTGTCCCGCGCGATCGATTCTCCAGGCAAGGCGGCTGACTGGCATCGGGTCAACACGTTCTCGCCCGGCACGCACCATTCTCCCCACCACCGGTATCACGGAGCGCTGAATCAGGTCCAGACGCTGGAAACTTTGAATGACTCGATTCCCTTTGAACGCGAAGCCCGACAGCAAGTGGCGACTACAATGTGCGATCTCTGGCAATCAGGTGGATCCTCGCGCGCCGCCGGACAGTATCTTGGCAAAGTTGGCGAAGTCGCTAGCAAATTACATCAGGCTGGGGCCGCAAGTTTGAAAGTGTCCGATCTTCCGGCTCCTTGAATTCGGACAACTCTCCAAGGCGGTTTTATGCTTCTTGGAATTCTCGCAGATAGCCATGGTGAATTAGGCCGTACGCAGCGAGCTGTTGAGTTGTAGCGGGAGGCCGGGGCTGAAGCACTGGTTCACTGCGGAGATTTGGCGAGCCCGCCAATCATAGAGGCATGCGCTATCGTTCCTTTTTGGTTCGTATTGGGAAACCACGATGCAGACTTCGTGCCGGAGCTACGGCGGGCAGCCGAAGAGTTCGGCGCAGTTTGCCTGGGTTGGGGCGGGCTGTTTGAACTGGCCGGAAAGCGAGTGGGAGTAGCCCACGGGCACATGACTTCCGACATTCGTCAGGTATTGGCCCAACGGCCCGATTATCTTCTGACCGGTCACGCGCACTATCCCATCGATGTCGTGATTCATGGGCTCCGCCGAATCAATCCCGGCGCACTCTCCAGGGCCGACCCATTTACGGTCGCACTGCTTGAAGTGGAGTCCGGCACGTTGCAAGTGCTGGAGGTTGCTCAGTAGTGGCTAATAGGCAATTCGCAGAAGTGAGACGTGCGGGGTGTCCCATGCTCTCAGGGGCAGAATTATCTCTGGGGCTGGCCCGCTGATTCTGCAGTCCGCGGAGGTGGAACTGGCGTGGGCTGCGACGGTGGTGGAGCCGGGGTTTGAACGCGAACATCCGCCGCTCCCGCGGCGAAATCTGCCGTACCCGTCACGAACGCCCGTACATGGCAAGATCCCGCCGCCTCGGCAGGCAGGTCGAAGCTCGCGAGAAACTCTCCGACCGGCACGTTGAGTTCTTGTGTCAGCAGCCGTGGATCGTTGGCTTGATTGTACACTTGGTTGAACTCAGCCAGCTTGGCGTCCTGATTGCTGTATTCCAATCGCGCGGGCGGCGTGAACTTCAGCCGATCACGGCGCACCACGAGTTCCAACACGCAGCGGCCGGCTACGGGGCTTTGCCCCACAATCTCCAGCCGATCCCCCACGGCCGCCCGGCGCGGCATGGTGAGCTTCACCGGCTGCGGCTGGCGAATCTTCAGCAGCGGATCACCTAACAGATTGAACAACTGCGCGTGGTCCTGGCGCTCCTGGGGAAGTTCGTTGCGGCTGGGGCTGGCCAACGTCGCCAGGCGATCGAGCCATTGCCGCCGGGCATTGGCCGCGCCGTCGCGGAGCGCTTGATTCTGTGCCCGCATCGTCAGTTCGCCGAGTGTTTCGCAGCGCTGTTGAAAGCAACCATCCAACATCTCACTGGCCAACGTGGCCATTCCATAGGGCATTGTCATCCGTGAGCCGGCCACAACGGCCACCGGGCCGCCCGGCTGGCAGAGGAGCGTCTCGCCGAGGCAGTCGATCCGAGCGTCGAACGCACCGGCATAGCAACAGAACATCAGCGCGATCGGCGGACATTTTGTAGCGGTCAGTTGCTGCACGTCATCGGGAGCAAACACGGGATATCTGGCTCCTGGCACTGTGAGCGGCTCCAGTTCACACACCTGGGCGTGGCCCAAGTAAACCCAGAACAAACAACCCTGGCTCATGCGGGCCAGTGCCGTCTGGCCGAACAGGCGCGGATCGGGACAGAACGGGCTGCGCCAATTGCCATAGGTCATCGTTGTCTGATACTCGGCCGGCACGCCGGAAGTGAGAAACTCGCGCGCCGTGCTTTCGATCAGCGGATCGATCAGCGGTCCAAAATCTCCTGCGCCCGCGACGAGGTTGATCCGCCGACGCCAGAGTCCAAAATCCTGATTCTTTTCATAAGCGATGATTCGCTCGATGAGGCCGGTGAGTTGCTGCGGCGTATCGACAGGCAATCTCCCTACGGCCAGTTCAGCCGTGCCATCGTCATCGAGATCTCCATAAGGTCCGTCCGTGGCGATGGTTTCTTCGCCTCCGAAACGCACAGTTACTTTCGAAGGGAGATACGTCGTCGGTACGCAACGCGCGCGCACTTTTTCATTTTGCTTCATCTCCGGGTCGGCATCGCC
>JAIOPX010000165.1 GCA_021413705.1 Planctomycetota bacterium
GTGTGAGCGTCATATTTGTTGGTAGAGCGTTTGTTCATGCCTGGACATTTCGCGACCAGAATAAATCCCATTGTTGAGGATCGCTGCGATACAGCGCTCGCAGGTGGCAGATTTCGTTGGTGCCGGGTTCGCGCCAACGCATGCCAGCCAGTTTGAGGCGTTGGCAGACGACGGTTTTACACGCCGATTCCATCGCGCCGGAGCCGATCGTCCAGCCGTTGGCCACGTAGGTCGGGTAGTCCATGCGGTGGCGGTTGTTCCGGAGATAGTTCAGCGTTTCATCGTATTGCGCTTGGACAGCCGGCTTGCGCGGGGGCAGCGGCAGTTTCTCCAATTCCTCGACGATGCGGCGGCCTCCCTCATGCTTCATGGTGTGACACCATGCTGTCAGCAGCGTTTGCCGCGCGGTCTCGTCGCCGGGATGCAGGGCTTTGGCCAGCTTGCACAGCGAGTCCGACGCGTGCCAAAAATCCAGGATCACGGTCAACTCGCCGCCGCCGATAGGTCCGGGGAAGTTCTTACGAAGAAAGTTCTCCAAGCCGTTGCCGCCGTCGCTCAGGCCGATCCAGTGTTCCGCTCGCGACATGCCGACCTGGGCCGCCTGGCGACGCGTCAGCAGGCCCAAGTCGTCGAGGTCGTAAAGGCCCGAAACGTATCGCGCTTGCATCGTCGCCGAACGGGGCGGACGATGCGGATGATCCACCGGCAGATCGGGAACGGGATTGAACACCATGGCGACGTAGGGCATGCGGCCTTCCGCGGGACCCCCTCCTTTGGCTTGTTGCCGCACGCCCGTCGCGTCGATGCTGACGTAAGCGCACGTCACGCCGCGAGCGTCCTTGTGCCAGGTCCACGGCGTCGGTCCGCCTAGAATCTTTTTGTCCTTAAAGAGTTGCGCTAATCGCTGTCCCGCCGTTTCGCTGGTGCGTTGCACGGTCGATTCCGACAAACGCAGCGACGCCATTTTCGGCAGCAGTTTGTCCGCCGCCTCCTCGAAGCTCTCGCCCGTCGTCCCCGCCAGCGTCACCAATTCCTCGGCCGCGGGCGTCAAGCGTTTCGCCGTGAGGCCGACGCGTTCATCCCAGGGAAACGTGCCGCCGCAAAGGTGGCAATAATAGTACGCCCGCTGAAGCGCGATCGATCCCAGAATGCTGAGCGGATGCAGCGGGCGATACCCATGGAACTCCGCCGACTGCCGACACGAGGGACACTCTACTGCCGATCCGTCGTAGCCGTTTTTTTTTCGCGCAAGCGTTCTTCGTACGCCTTGGCTCCGATCTTCAAAACCAAGTCGCGAACTTCGAACTCGGTCTTTCCGAACAAATCCCGCTCGCCCTTGCTCACCAGAAGCTGAGCCAGGGAAGTCACCTCATGTTCGATGGCGCAACGAATCTTGCCCTCGAGCGCCTTGGCTTCCAACTGCTGTTCAGCTGCGCACACGTTCTGCCATTATGCGCCACGCAGCCTCTTCCCTTCGCAGGCGATTTCGGCGATGATGGCGTTGCTCGTTTCATTTTTTGCGAGACCTCTCCGATGACCTTGATTCGGCTCTTCCTCGTGCCCCTCATCCCGCTCGTTGCGGCGTCAGCGGCTTTCGCTCAATCCGCTCCCATTCAGCCGGGCGAACGCATCGTCCTTTTGGGCAACGCCCTCATCGAACACGAACGCTTGCACGGCTATATCGAAACTCGTTTGCGGCGACATGTTCCGGGCGCGAAGATCATCGTCCGCAATCTCGGCTGGGCCGGCGACACGATTCGCGGCGAGGCCCGTAGCGGCGGTTTTCAGAATCCCGAAGGAATGCCGCGGCTCATTAAAGAGGTGAAGGAACTGAAGCCGACCATCATCTTCGTCGGCTATGGCATGAACGAATCCTTTGCCGGCACCGAAGGGCTCGCGGGGTTCCTGCAAGGATACGACAAACTCTTAGGCGATCTGGCGACGACCAAGGCGCGGCTCGTCGTCTTGTCGCCGACCTGGCACGAAGATCTTGGCCGACCGTTGCCTGATCCCGCCGAACACAACAAGGCGCTCGTTGCGTACACAGCCGCTCTGCGCACGCTCGCCGAGAAGCGGAAGCTGCCGTTCATCGATTTGCACCATGCTCTCGCCGCAGCCAAAACGGCGACGCCCACGCACGCGCTCACCTCGAACGGCATCCTTCTCAATGAGCTCGGCTATTGGCACATGGCGGCCGCCATTGAGAAGCAACTCGTCTCGACCGACGCCGATGAACGCGTCGGTTTTCGTTGGACCGACAAAGACCTTGCGCCGACGCTGCTCATGGCGCCGCCGCAACCGGGGACGACGCCTGCGCAAGCGCTGGTGGTCCTTCAAGGTTTGCCTGCTGGCCGGCATACACTCAAGCTCAGCGGCGTCGAATTAACGACGGCCGCCGCGAGCGACTGGGAAAAGGGCGTGCGTCTGCCGGCCGCGCCGTTCATCGAAGATATTGAGGCCTTGCGAAAGTCGATCGTCATGCGGAACGATCTCTTCTTTCGAGGTTGGCGGCCCTTCAACGATCACAGCCGGCACTGGGGCTTCATGGCCAAAGATTTCAAGTTGTTCGCCGAGATGGTCGAACGGCAGGACGACGTGATTGACAATTTGCGCATCGGCCGGGCGGCGTCGCTCGCCATCGTGGCAGGGGAGAAGACGAAGTGAGGATGATATTTTTGCGAATCGGGCGGCTGTTTTTCCTCGCGCTGCTCCTACTCGGCACGCTGATGCTCGGAACAACGGTGCAGGCCCAGCTCAAACCGGCCGATCCCCAAGACGATCCGGAATTCGAGCGCGGCCTGCTCACGCTGCCGCCAGGCTTTGAGCTTCAGCTTGTGGCGTCGGAACCGGCGATCATCAACCCTGTGCAGATCAACTTCGATCCGCAGGGGCGATTGTGGGTGCTTTGCATTCCTCGCTACCCGCAATTGCTGCCTGGGCAGGATCCGGCGGACTTCATCACGGTTCTCGACGATTTCGCTCCGAACGGCAAAGCCCGAAAGGCGACTGTTTTCGCCGAGGGGTTGACGGTGCCGACCGGTCTGGCGCCGGGCAATGGCGGCGTTTATGTCGGCCAGGCGGACAAGCTCATCCATTTGAAGGACACCAAAG
>JAIOPX010000166.1 GCA_021413705.1 Planctomycetota bacterium
TACTGTCTGGATCGGCGCCGTCGAAAACTCCACGGATGTGAGAAAGTTGACGACCACCAAGCTCGAACATGCCGAGCGCGACTTGAACTCGTTAACGCATGGCGGGCCGCCGCGCTGGCCCCAGCGGCTGGAAACACAACCAATGATCGGCGCCGACGACGGGCCGTTTGCCGTGGATGTGCTGACTCATCCACTGGTCAATCCCTGGCATGCTCAGATGCGTCTGACCGGCCTCGATTTTCTGCCTGATGGCGATCAGGCCGCGGTCTGCTCCTGGGACGGCGATGTGTGGCTCGTAAGCGGTTTGAGCAAGTCACCAGGGCCTCTCTCCTGGCAGCGGATTGCCAGCGGGCTGTTTCAGCCTTTGGGACTAAAAATCATCCAGGGACGAATCTTTGTCACCTGCCGCGATCAGATTGTCATACTCAACGATCTCAATGGAGACGGAGAGACGGATTTTTACGAATGCTTCAATAGCGATCACCAGGTGACGGCTCATTTCCACGAATTCGCCATGGGCCTGCAAACCGACGCGGCTGGCAACTTGTATTATGCCAAGGCAGCGTGTCACGCCCGGCCGGCGCTCGTGCCGCAACATGGCACGCTCTTGCGGGTTAGCCCGGATGGATTGAAGACCGACATCCTCGCGCGCGGCTTTCGCGCCCCCAACGGCGTCTGCCTGAATCCGGACGGCACTTTCTTCATGACCGACCAGGAAGGGCACTGGCTCCCCAAGAACAGGATCAATCGTGTGGTCCCCGGCAAGTTTTATGGGAACATGATGGGCGCCGGCGCCCCGCGTGACAGTTCCGACAAGGCGATGGAGCAGCCCGTATGCTGGATCACCAATGCCTTCGACCGCTCGCCGGCTGAAATGCTCTGGGTCGATAGTAAAGCCTGGGGTCCCCTTCAAGGTTCGCTGTTGAACTTGTCCTATGGCTACGGCAAGGTATTTATCGTGCCGCACGAAGAAATGGACGGCCAATGGCAGGGTGGAATGTGCGAACTCCCCATGCCGATGTTGCCGACGGGAATCATTCGCGGCCGGTTTCATCCGCGGGATGGGCAACTCTATGCCTGCGGTATGTATGCCTGGGCCGGCGACAGGACATCGCCGGGCGGGCTGTATCGCATTCGCGCCACAGGGAAGCCAGCCTATGTGCCTACGGGGCTTAAGGCTCGTTCGGGCCACCTGGAGATTACGCTGAGCAACCCGCTGGATACCGCTTCGGTTTCCGAGGTAAAGAATTATGCGGTGCGCGTCTGGTCGCTCAAGCGAACGGCCAGCTATGGTTCACAGCATTATGACGAACACGCATTGGAAGTGACCGGCACCAAGCTCGCCCCCGATGGCCGTACGATTGTGTTGGCGATCCCGAATCTCGCTCCCACTTGGTGCATGGAGATCAAGTACGTCGTGAAAGGGACGGACGGCAAGCCTGTCACGGGAAAGATTCACAACACGATTTATAAGCTGGGGCCGTGAGGGTGCAACTGCCTGAGGATGCAATGGCTTGGCGGACGCAGGGAAGCGTCAACTTCCATGGGTGCGAATCCGGCGTGCTTTAAGCAGTGGCACTTACTTACTTGCTGCTTTCTGAATCGGACTGCTCGAACGACTCATCGCGCTGGTAGATCGGCAACTGACGATACGAAGGAGTCATCGCCAAAATGGCCATGCTGGTCGAGAAGCAGCGACCGAAGTTGTCGCAAGGAGGCCAGCCGCCGTCTCCCTGTTGGGCTTGCCCTGCCAACAAGTTTTCATACATCTGAGGCGCCCACTTGTTCCAGAACTCCGGCCCCAATTGGAACGCGGCCTGGCTCGAATAGTAAGTGTTATAGAAGAAGGTCATATTGGCCCCGTAACCCTTGTTTTGGGTTCGCATGAGTGATTCGCTGGCCGGTTTGATCACTTCGTGCCCATGGCGGCCGCACAGTTCCAGACAGAGGATGCCAGCGCCGGTGAGTCCTTGATTCGGACCGCCGCCGGGAGTGTAGGCAAATCCGCCGTCTTGGGGATGCCGGCAGCGGAGGATGTATGCCACCGCCAGATCGATACTTTCTTTCGGCACAGAAGCTCCGTTAAGTTTGCCGGCTCGCAGCGCCATGATAGCCCAACCGGTGAGCGACAGGTCGCTGTCATTGCTGTTGGGCATATACCGCCAACCGCCGGTATTGTTGGGGTCTTTAGGCACGGCCTGTGCCTTGAGAATGACCGTCAGCGCCTTGGGAAGTGCCACGTCGATACGTCGTTGCCGTGCAGGATCTACCATGCCGGTCACTTCGGCCAACATCAGCGTGGCGATGCTGTGGGCATACATTACGCCGTTGGTCTTGCCGCCAGGAAACTTGCAGTCCAGCAAACCGGCCTGGTCTTGTTGATCCAGGATATAGTCGATGCCGCGGTTGATGACTTCTCCGTAGGGACCTTGGCCGGGAGTATGACCTTTGGCCAGAAACGCCATCACGGAAAGCGAAGTAATGCCGGTGTTGCCGACCACGCCGTCCGAGAGATTGCCAACCAGGGGGGCATTGTGCGGCTTCGATTTGGCGGCGTCGAATTGCTGAGTGGCCAAAAAAGCCAGCCCACGGTCGATCGACTGATCGATCTTTTCCTTGTAGGACTCCAGCGGGCCAGGATTGTTCACGTCTGCCTGGGCTGTCCCAACGCACAATAGAACTGCGACAAGACTGGCGGCGTATTTGGCTTTCATCAGAGGGATCCCATGGTGTGGCTCAGTTCCGCACGGAAGTTGACATGCAGAACATTCGCTGACTGCGTGCAATTTGATGACTACTCTTTTGCCCCTTCAACTCGCGCCCCGCGCTTTGAGAGGGCTCGGAAGTAGTTGTTCACCACGTCTCGATAGTCGGAGGGAGTGTCGGTGCTACCTGCCTCGGTGGCATTGCTTTGAATTCGTCCTGTGAAGCGTGTCCAATCCGCATATTGGCCGCCAACCTTGGTGCCGGGATCTCCCGTCGTCATCACCCCGGCTCCGGCTGCTCGGCCACCATACATTCCCGGAGGACCCGAAGGAGGACCGCCCGGAGGCCCCATTGGCGGACCTTGTCCTGGTGCGCCAGCCGCTCCTGGAGCGGGTACGCCAGCGGCGGCAGCGGCAGCGGCCACGGCATTTTCCAGTGCATTGGCTGCGTCTTGTGCTGGAGGAACCGCATCGGCCGCCATAGGCGCCTGACTGGCTTCAATGGCGCTAATGAAGGCTTCTGCAACGGGTGGCGGTGGCGGAGCAAAGGCTTGTTGGCCCATCGGGGCCGGCAGTGGGGGTGCGGCCGCCGTCAACTGTTGGCCCAAGGCTTCGAGATTTTTTGCGGCGTCTTTCAACGCCTGAGCGGCTTGCTGCTGAGCCTGAAGGGCAGCGGCGAGGGCCATCGGATTGGGCTGGCCCATCCCCATTCCCATCCCCATTCCCATTCCCATTCCCATTCCCATTCCCATTCCCATACCCATTCCCATACCCATTCCCATACCCATTCCCATACCCATTCCCATTCCCATTCCCATTCCCATTCCCATTCCCATTCCCATTCCCATTCCCATTCCCATTCCCATTCCCATACCCATTCCCATTCCCATTCCCATATGCCCATCTTCATCCCCATCATTCCTTCCATGCCCATCATTCCTTCCATGGGGCTGGCCATCGCGAGTTGTTCGCTCGCTTCGCTGGTCTTCATTTCGGCCTCAGCTAGTTTTTGAGCGGCTGCCTTGGCTTGTTCGTTAGCCTGCTGTGCCAATTGCTCAGTTCGCTTCTGCAATTCAGCCGCCAACTTGGCGATTTGCTCAGCCTGGAGATCCAAGTTTTCCTGTAACTCAGCCGCTACTTGCTCCAGTTGCTCATTTGCCAGTGCTTCGAGAGCGTTGGCGACAGCTTCTTGACGTTCTGCCAATTCCGCCAAGTCAGCAGCGGCCGGTTCCTCCATGGGTTGCATTTCACCGAGCTCTGCCGCAGGTTGTTCACCCATGGGTTGCTGGCCCATGGGTTGCTGGCCCATGGGTTGCTGACCCATGGGTTGCTGGCCCATGGGTTGCTGACCCATGGGTTGCTGACCCATTGGCTGCTGACCCATCGGTTGCTGGCCCATTGGCTGCTTGGGAGCTGGCTCTTGCTTAAGAGTGTTCTCCGCCTTCTGCGCTTCAGTGGCGGCTTGAGGCAATTTATCTTGGTCCAGCGCGGCGGCGGCCATAGTGACCTGGTTTTCAGCCTGCTCCAATTTGGGTTGCAGCTTGGAGTCTTGAGCGAGGGCGCCCTTGAGGTCTTTGATTTCCTGAGCGATATCGCGCTCGGCCTTCTTCAATTGCTCGACCAGCGCTTTTTTAACCTGTTCGCGATTGGCGGCCGGCTTGTTCAAATCGTTGAGGATGTTGCGCACCGCCTCTTGTGTCTCTGCCAGCTTCTGGGCCTCTTTGCTCAATTCGCCAGCTTCCTGGGCGTCCTTGCGCACTTGCGCGGCCAAGGCAGCAGGATCCTGCTGCAAGTGCTTGCCAATCTCATTGGCCAGTTCCAACTGCTCCTTCTTCCACTCTTCGGGTTGTGGTTGCGGATGCATGTCTTGCGCATTTTTCTCAAATGCCTTGGCCTGCTCCCTCAGTTTCTCAAGTTCCAATTTCTGTCGGGTCGCCAGGTCGTCCAACAGACGCAATTTTTCCAGCGTCTTGGCGTGCTCGGGCAACTGGCCGAGAATCGCCTCAATGCCCGCAATGGCTTTGTCGAGATCGGCGTCCGCCACCTTGGCGAGTTCGACGCGCTCAGTCGGAGCAGGAGTCAACTGCGCTTGCTCCCATTTCTTGCCAGACTCAAGCAACGGCTCGTCGGCAATTTTACCCAGCTTGTCGGCCAACGGGTCGAGCGTGGTGTTTTGAAACTGCTCCGCAACGGCCTTCAATTTCTCGGTGGCTTCGATGGTGCGATTGCGTACGGTCTGAATTTCCGTGCTCGCATCCGGCTTGAGTTCGCCTGCGGCCGCCAACTTGGGCATGACTGCTTGCCCCATCGGTTTGGTTGCCTTGAGGTGGGCCAGAATCGGCATCACGGCATTCCGGAAATCTTCGATTTGCTTCTCATACTTTTGCTTGTCATAGGCATTGGCGCCCTGGTCCAGCAAAACGGTCAGAGGTTTGCTGATTCCATGTTGCGGCCCGCCAAACTTCAGATCGCGATTGTCAGTTACTTGCACGCGGACGGACAACTGCTTCGCCGTAGCCAGTTTCAGCCGGGCCAATTCCAGAGGAGAAATCCCCTTCCAGAAACGACCAGCGGCGGAGAGATAAGCCTCGGGCGGGGAATCGGTCTTGGCCGATGGGCAATCGATCGTTTGCACCGCTCCGCCATCCGCCGAAACGAGCAATTGAACCTTGGCCGCGCTGAAGTCTTCGTTAATCGAAGAATGAATCATGATCCGGTCGGTCGGTTTGACCGTCACTTTATCCGCATGGGGCTCGGTTATTTCCACCACGGGAGCGCGATCGTCGATGGATCGAACGTCGAAGGTGATCGGCTCGCTCTCCAGTTGGTCTTGATCGTGCAACGACAACGTGGCAGTTTGCGGCATGCCCTTGGTCAGGGTCAGGGCGAAGCGAAAGCGAGAAGAGCCGGGCGTTTCTTCTTTTGTCCCCTCGATCACTTGCTCTCCCAATTGGAGCTTGGCGTTCTTGACGCGCTCTTCGGCCGAAACAGCTATCGAAACTTGCGTTCCCACGGGACCGAAGATCGGCTTCGATTGCTCGGATTGCTCCACGCTTGCCAATCCCGTGTAGGCAGGATACTCGTAGCGAATCTGAAATTCCTTGACGACGGGGCGAGGAACGGCCGTGATCTTAAATGGCTCCGTCAAGGCTCTGCCAGCTTGAATGCGGTAGGTAAAGCTCTCCAGCACCGAGTCATAGTGGTGGGTGCAGGACGTCGCATCGTTGCCACCAGCACCCTGCATCACATGAATCACTTCGCGCCCGGCGGAGTCCACATGGCGCAGTTGAACCTTGCCAACTTTCGTGCCGTCCTGGCGGCTGACGGTAATCGTCAGCGGAGTGCCAATGGCCCATGCCCGAGTGCCCGGTTCGACTTTTAAATTGAGAGAAGCCACATTGCCCGTGTCCCGGTTCGGCAACACCATCCGCATCAACAGATGCTTCGTCTCCGTCGGCCAGATGGCCAACACCAACAGGAACAGGGCGAACAGACCGACCGCCGAGTAGAGATAGGGGCGAACGCTGCGGGTGCCCACTTCGTTGCGCGGATCGACCTTGCCCACGTCGAGCGTCGCTTCCGCGGCCAGAGCCGCAATAAGCTGTTCGCTGCCGCGCGATCCGCGATCGCTGGTTGGCGTGGAGAGCAGTTCGAATGCCGAGCTGATACGTTCCTGCAACTCGGGATGGTGTTCTTCCACCATTCTCGCCACCATCGTCAAGGTCAATGGGCGATGCAACGGACGGATGACGAACCAATAGGCTGCGGCCGCCACCAGCGCGGCGCCCGCCAAGGAAATCAACACGCGCAGTGCGATCGATTCGATGAGCACGATGGCGTCCAAGGCAATCAACCCCAACACCACGCCGATGGCCATAGCGGTCACGCCCAGCAGACCACGCAGCAAGATGACGCGACGGATGCGCTTCAGCAGGCTCTGCAGCCGCTCGATGATGGCCGAGGGAACCTGGGAATTCCCTTCATTGCGAGGACGCTCGATCATTTCTCTCGTGGCATTGCTCATGTTAATCCCGCTTTCTTGCGTAAAATCCATTCACCGCTGCCGATCACCAAGAACAGCAGCAACACGGGTAAACGATCCCACAGACGCTTGTCATCCGTCTTCTTGATAGATCCGCTTTTCGGACCCAGAAATTCCAATAGGGAGGCCGCTTCGATCGGGGCGACCACGCGACCGCGCGTGGCGGCGGCAAGCTGCTCGGGCACCGTGTCATCCGCCGTCAATTCCACCAGTTCGCTGGTGGACTTCGACGAACTGACCGCGATCTCCGTTTCCACTTTCTTGACGTCGCCGGTTGTCAGTAGCCCATCGACGGTGGTTCCCCCAAGTTCGATGCGGTAGACGCCGGCCTCCAGTTGTGAGCCAATTTGACTTTCGTAGCGTCCTGGCATGTCGGGTTTAGCTTCCAGCTTCACGGTGCGGACCAGTTTGTCGCCGCGGAACACCTTGGCTTCCACTTCGGCGTTCTCGATGGGATCGGCCTTCTCGTTCAAGAGCCGAGTTTTGATCGTCACGGGTTGTCCCACATCGTAGCGGGGGCGATCGGTTCCCAATCGCACCAGCGCGGTGCCGGCCTGCAATTTGTCGTCCGCGGCCCAACGTGCGACCTGTCCCCAAAACCGATGATGGTTGGCCACGCCGATGCGATAGCGAAGTCGCCACGACTCGTCGAACGAGAGCATCATGACCTTGCCAGCCCCGTAGGAGTGATAGCAGATCAGGCAGTTGTCTCGTTCGAGACGTTCCTGGTCGGCGATGCCACGGGCGCCTTCCTGGTAGGCGCTTTCGGCATAAGCCAGGCGCACCGCCCCATCTTTGGCCTTGGCCTTGGGATGGCGCCAGCGCATCACGGGCAAAGTTTTCCAAAACTCTTCGGTGTCAGCTCCCGCCAATTGTTTCATCACGACGTGTTGCTTTCCTTCGTCCGTCAGCCGGATGCGATATCCTGGTTCCGGGCCTTGGCGAAGCGAGCCGTCGATTTTTTCCGTGCGCATGGGAAGCATTTCGGCCAATTTCGTATCTGCGTAGGCATGGGGCATGTAGTCGGCCCCGCCGAGCACCACAAGCGTTCCGCCCCGCTTGAAGACGAACTTATCGAGCAAGTCGATCGTTTCCTTGTTGAGCGTGGACGGAGCAACGTCACCCAAAAAAATGACGTCGAACTTCATCCACTCCTTTTCATTCTCCGGCAGCATAGTCCCTTCAAACTGGCCAAAGGGACGCGAGGCGGAAACGCGAATCAGCGGCGGCGGCGGGGCGTCGGCCAGCCGCGTGGGATTCGTCAGCACATACTGCAAATGGACCAATTTGTCGGGCCCGGCAAAGAGATTTTTCAGATAACGAAAGTCCCAGCGCGGCTGAGATTCGACGATCAGCACCTTAATTCGGTCATCGGTTACGCTGACGGCTTTCTCCACGGAGTCATTGACCGTGACCGTTTCTTTGAGTGGCGCGCCGGCCGCCGTGAGGATCTCAACTTTATAGGGGTAGGTGCCAACTTGCTTCGCAGTATCGGAAAACTCTACTTTCGTGCGGTGGCGATCTTCGGGAACCTTAATCGTCTTTCGACCGACTTCGTCCTTTCCCCTCATGAGTCGCACGACGAGATCCTCACCTCGATAGCCATCGATCTTCACGGATGCTTTGACGGAAACTTTATCGTTGGCCATGATTGCGTGCGGCAGTTCCATTGCGGCCACGGCCGCGTCCTTGGGAACTTGCTTCGACCCGATCAGAACGGAGAATAACGGAGCCCGCTTTGACTTAAACTTATCACTCCACGCTTGCAGAGGTTCGTCGGCATTGTGACGGCCATCCCAAAGTACAACGACGCCGGAGAGACCGTCCGGCGTGTCCTCGTCAACCTGCTTCAGTGTCGCGGCCAGGTCGGTGGCACTCCGCCAGGCGTTGGCTTCGGGGGTAACATCGTCGGTGGCAGGAGGTGCCGGGCCATTGGCCGCAGGCTTGGCTACGGTTGCCTTGGCTTTGGGATCCGTCGCCGCAGTCTTCTCGGTAGCTTCGCCTTCGGAGTCCGGCTGCTTTTTCTTCGCCACATAGGTCTCGGGCGCCACCGCTCCAGGGCGGGAGGCAAAGTGATAAAACTTCAGCACGTAGCCGTCATTGAGCTTCTCGGCTATCGTTTGTGCGTTCTCCCCTTCCCCCTTTCGCTCGAGAACTCGGCGTGCAATTGCAGCCCGGGCCACGTTGGTCTTACTTTGAATTTCCTGGCGCTGGGCCGCTGGCAGTGACTGCCAAAAGGCTCCATCCATTTCCACGGGCAAACGAGCCAAACCTTCACGCACGCGGCCGAGCACATCCACGGCCTGCCGAATATCTTCCCGCGCGGCCGTAATGCCGGCGGTTTGGGTCTCGCCACTGGTGGAAGCCAGTTTATCCAGGCGAACCAGCGGACCATCGACGACTGCCTTGATTTGTCCCTGCATCGCGGTGACCAGAGAGGTTGTGGCAGCTTCCAGTTTTAATTTGTCACCACCAGGGCGATCCAGTGATTTGCTGACTCCGGCGAGCAGTTCGCGCCCTGAAGTGGTCATCTCTTTGAGTTTGGCAAAGCGGGCTTCCATCTGGCGTCCAGACCCGGAATCTGTGGCGCTCATCAACTCCAAGACTTGAAGTTGTGACCCAAGCTTGGATTCCAGGTCGGATATCTTTCGCTGTGATTCACGGAAATCGACGGGGCGGTCTTTGATGTTGACGCCAAATAGTTGAGCCAAATCCAGCTTCTCACTCGCTGGCGCGTCGGCGTCGGTCAATTTCATTGAGGCGGAATCGTCGATCACGACGGCGACATAGCGATCCACGGGTATCGTCCACTCTTTGTGCAGTACCGGCTGTGTGAGCCAGAACAATACAATGAACAACAAGCAGAGTCGCAGAGCCAGCAAGGTGCCTCCCACCAGTCGCGAGGCGCCAGCCCGTTCAAAACGGTAGAGCGCAACGATGACTTCGGTTCCCACCGCGCCCAACAAGGTCCACCATCCCAATGGCCACGAAGTGGTGAACAACAGCCAGCGGCTGGCGGCGATGGCAATCAACCACCAAGCGAGATATGTGGCCAACACATTGGCCGCCACCAAGCCCCAGCGGGCCGGTGAGGGGAGACGGGGAATCAAATGCAGGACGATCGCGCCTGCCAGGGCGGCCAGTGCCAAAATCACCACGAGAATCGTCGGCAGACCACTCAACGGCAACACGGGTGTCAGGGGATCAGTGTTCATATTGCTGCGGCCTCCTTCTTCGTGGCCACCATGGGCCGACCCGCAGGTGCGGTAAATCGCTGTAAGTATGCGGCATCACCCGTCTTGGAGCGGAACTCAAAGTCACCCAACGGATCAGCCGTTACCTGACGCTGAATGGCGATCCACCGGGTCAGGGCAATTTCCGCGATCAAGATCACTAGGGCCGCGAGCGCCAAATATTTCCACAACTCCTGGCCAAACGGCTCGCCCATGGCGATTTTCGCAATAGCGTCGGCGTCTGTCGGATGTTGCACGTTGGCAACAGTTTTGAGCGTGTCCCAGTCTCCGCTTGCCATGGGGGCAAGATCTGCTTCGTGCAACCCCGAGGTCATCACCACCGGAATTCGTTGCTTGTCGTCCTGGGTCGTGGATAATTCGGTAAGCAATGCGTCCGGTGGCTTGAGATAGTAGACTCCAGGTGCGGAGACCGCCGGCAGCTTGATCGTCAGCACGCCGTCGCGGACCACACCTTCGATGGGCTTCTTGGTCCCGTCCGGCCCCGTCAGTTCGTAAGCATCCTCTTTGCGATCGCTCTTATCGGCAGTCACGCTATGAGCCAAGGCCGTCTCGGGAATCACTTGCCGGCCATGCGAAGGGGCATCCCATTCCAACTTAGCGCCGCCGAGATGCGTGGTTTTCATTTCTTCCACGCGGAGCCGATACTTGCTACCCGCCTGCAGGTTCACCGTCGCTTCCGCGGTTCCCGCACCTGGCCGATTGATCAGCGGCTTGTCGTCCAGCCACAATTGTCCGGCCCCCTGACCAGTAAGGATGAGTTTGACCGTTTCGGACTTTTCGGGCTGAATCGCGCCGGTCCAACGAACGGCATACTTTTCCGGCTTCAGCGCGGGGAGCGGAGCCGCCGATTGCCAGTCGAAATCGAGCCGTGCGTCGATCCGTTCAGTTGGCTTTTGAGCAAAATCGCCATTGGGGAAGTATTCACCTTTGAGACCTGGTTGCCAGTAACGGAAGGCCACCGTATGTCCAGTCTCTCCCACGAGCGCTAAGGTTGGCTCTTGACCCGCCTCGAACGTCAAACCACTGCGCCCTAGTTCGGCCAAGTGGTAGACCAACGAATGCATGAACACGGGGAATGCTTTGCGCGTGGCAAAGTTGCTTCCTGAAACATCCAGCGAAGTGGACATGAGCACCACCGTGCCGGCCCCAGTCTGTTTTTCCACCAACAGAGGCTCGCCATTGGTGAAGTTTCCACCCGAGCGGATACGGCCTCCGTCTGGATCGGCCAGTTTCCAAAACCCGCGGAAGAGGGCCGTTCCCAGATCGGTAGTCTTGGGATCTGCCCAGGGACGCAGTGCAGAGTGTTCAAACGTGGAGAGCGCCAGATTCACCGGCTTCTCATTGCCCGTAATCTCGCGACGCTCCTTGAGCACTGCCGGCAAGAGCGGGCCTTTTCCGTCGGCCTGCTGCCAACGGTTGTAGAATTGCGGCAACACTCGAGTGCCTGGAGCAATCAGCAGCCCACCTCCCTTGGCCACGTAGTCGGCCAATCGGCGAGCATCGGAATCGGACACGCGCGGTACGTCCGCCAGAATGATGACGCGATAATCGGTCAAATCCCGTTGCGATGATAAATGCAGCGGATCGACGACGGTCGTCTGCACCAAGGGAGGGAAACTACCTCCTTCCCCGGGGCTCTCTCCGGCTCCGGGAGCCAAAGCCAGTTGAGCATAGGCGGAGGGATTCGAGAGGAATTCAGAGTGCGTTTCACCATTGACAATCAACACTGGCAGGCGATCCATCACGCGTATCGCTGCCGTGCGCGTATTGTCTTCTTTCAGTTCGTCGTCGGCGCCGGCTCGGGCTTCAATGATTCGGGCGCCCGGCTTGTCAAAGCGATGCGTGAAGCTGAGGGTTGTCGAATTGCCTGGGTCCATGCGGCCATAGGGGCGGGATTCCACCGGCTTGTCGTCAACCACCAGTTGCACCTTGGCCGCGCTGACTGGCTGGGTGCCCGTGTTTTTCACCTGAACTTCAATCGTTACCGGGCGATCCGTTCCCACGACGCGGCGGGCGGGTTCCAGCCGAGTGATGGTCACATTGCGGTACGAATCGGGGAGTGGAAATGAACGGGCATAAATCTGAGGCGGGGCGATTTCTCCCTTCAATTCCGCGACGGTCGCCTCCCAACGGGCGGAGTCGTCCACGTTCCAACTGTTTCGTTGCTGATCCGTGAAGATCACGATCTGTTTGGCGGCATGGGGGCCGGTTTGCAACCGTAGCCAAGCGGCTTGAATTGCGGGCCGCAACGAGGAAGTGCCATCCAAGGCTTTGAGGTCGCTCAAAACGCGTTCAATTTCATCGCGTTGTGTCAGCGGTCGTTCCGTAATAACTTTGGGGGCTGCTCCAGCTACGACGATGGTCACCGTAGTCGCCTTATCGAGGGCGCCAACCAGGACGCGCGCCTCGTCCACGGCTCGCTGAAAATTCGTTTTCCCGTCAACAGACAATCGCATCGAGGTCGAGCCATCGATGACGATGGCTACGTCTCTCTCCGCCCCAAGTTTTTGACCCAGTTGCAGCTTGTGTTCCCGGGCGACAAGAAACAGGGCGCAAAGCATCATCAATGCGCCGGCGGCCCACAGCCTCCAGCGCCAAATCTTTTCCTGCCAAAACGCGGTCCCCACGGCCAAGGCCACGGAACCCAGGAGCAAGAACGGAAGTACGACCGCCCAGGCGATCGTCGAATTGGGAGCCACCAGCGGACGAGCGACCACCAGCACGGCCAATGCGCAGAGGAGGCAGCGCATCGCCAGCAGCATCATTTCTTCCAGCAGCAGACGCCGACGACGGCTTACGAGTGAGCCGAGCAAAAACTGCGTAGCGCCCCAATCGAGCAGTTTGGCGTGGCGCCGGTTCAAGAGGTGCAGAATGATCGGCACCAACATTCCAGCCAGGGCGATCAGAAACAGCGGGTGGGCAAAACTCATCGTGAGGCTCGCAGGCTCAGGCGCGTCGGTTGACGAGGTAATTGGCCAATGCCACGTCGTAGGGTGTTTTCGTGTTCATCGGAACATAGTCGATCTGCATACGTCCACATTCGAGGTCCAGACCGCGGACGAATTGCCCCACGCGGTCCAGGTAGGCTGCTCGAATCGCCCGGGGATCGAGCTGCTGTTGCAACGCCCGCTGCTCCAGGCAGCGAAAGTTGGTCCACTTTTCAAACGGAAACGTCAATTCTTCTTCCGCCATCACATGCAACAACATCACCTGATGTTTGCGATAGCGGAAATGCTGCAGGGCTTTGATGATCGATTCCAACTCGCCGAACATGTCGCTGATGATGATCACCAGACCCCGTCGCGGAATCCGCTCCGCGATATCGTGGAAGATCGTGGAGAGGTCGGTTTCTGCGCCGGCCTCGGTGCGGTTAAGTTCTTCCAGCAGCAGACGGATTTGCGAGGGACGGCTACGCGCGGGCATGTAGCGCCGCAAAGCGGAATCGAACGTCACCATTCCCACGGCGTCCTGCTGGTGGATCAGCAGATACGTCAGAACAGCAGCTAAATGCTGGGCATAAACGAACTTCGAGGCGGGTTTGCCGTTGATTTTGGCAGCTTCATCGCCTGCAAATCCCATGGAGCCGGAGGCATCCACCAGCACGGTCGCCCGTAAATTCGTTTCCTCAATGTACTGCTTGATATAGTAGCGGTCGCACTTGCCGTAAGCACGCCAATCCAAGTTGCGAGGATCGTCGCCAGGGACGTATTGTCGATGCTCAGCAAACTCGACAGAAAAACCCTTGTAAGGGCTTTTGTGCCGGCCAGTAATTGAGCCGGCCACCGCGGCCCGGGCGGTCACCTCAAGTTTGCCCAAACGCGCCAGCGCGGCGGAGGGCAAGAGCCGCATATATTCCGGCAACCCGGAAACAGTAGGCGACATGGACACTCCTATGTTGGTGTGCCGCAAAGTACGAATCACGTTGGGTGAGACGCACTATCTGCTGCTACAAAGTGCAGTTGGAAAAACTAGACTCCCGTGTCTTCCAGCGGTTTGATGTGCTCGATCAACATCTGAACGACTTGATCGCTGGTGATGCCCGCTGCTTCGGCATTAAACGTCGTCAACACACGGTGCCGTAGTACGGGCAACGCAATGGCTTTTACGTCCTCGGTCGTGGCGTGATAGCGGCCATGCAGCACTGCCCGCGCCTTGGCTGCCATGATCAGGCTGATTCCGGCACGAGGACCGGCGCCCCAGGAAACCATTTCCTTGATAAAATCAGGAGAATCGTCCATTTTCGGACGCGTCGCTCGGGCAATATCGCGAGCATAGGCAATGACGTGGTCCGCCACCGGAACGCGACGCACCACCTGCTGCATGGCAATGATGTCATCCCCCGTCAGCGCCACATCCAGCTTCGGCGTGTAGTCGCCCGTGACCTGTTTGATGATGTCGAACTCTTCATTGGTGCTGGGATAGGACACGAGCGTATTGAAAAGGAAGCGGTCCAATTGGGCTTCCGGCAGAGGATAGGTACCTTCCTGCTCGATCGGGTTCTGGGTGGCTAGCACGAAGAAGGGGTTGGGCAGGTCATAGGTCTTGCCACCCACGGTGACGTGTCGCTCCTGCATGGCTTCCAAGAGCGAAGCCTGCGTCTTCGGCGGTGTACGGTTGATTTCGTCCGCCAATACCATGTTCGCAAAGAGGGGGCCGTGAACGAAGCGGAAGGCTCGCTTGCCGGTCGTGTGGTCTTCTTCCAAGACGTCGGTGCCTGTGATGTCGGACGGCATCAAGTCGGGGGTGAATTGCACCCGCTTGAATGACAGATGAAGCACGCGAGCAATGGTGCTGACCAACAATGTTTTGGCCAGACCGGGCACGCCGACCAATAGGACGTGGCCTCGGCAGAAGATGGCGATCATCACTTCTTCGATCACCTGCTGCTGTCCGACGATGACGCGAGACAATTGCTCCGTCATCTTTTTGTAGGCGTCGTTGAGCGCCTTGACGCGCTGAATGTCATCGCCAGATACAGGAGTTTCACGTTCGCTTACGGCGTTGCTCACAACTGGGCCTTCCTAGGGGTTAGACCGGGGCTCTGACAGGCGCAGGGGCAAGTCAGGCTTCCGATTTGGGGTGGGATCAACTGGCAGGGGCGATTACGTTGCAATCCGACGGTGGGAACCTGCTTTCGTGCCAAAATCTAACTAGGGCACTGGGCAGGCATTATATATTGACCGATGCTAGCAATCAGGCACGCCCCCCGACCGAAATATTTCTCAAGATTTTCGGAGGCTCGGCGTTTCTCCCGCCGGATTCCCGCAAGCCTGCCGACCCGATAGGAGTCCAGCCTAGTTGCTGCCTTACGGTTTGGCAAGGACTTGCCCACTTTTCTCGGTCCACAAAAATGCTGTGAGCGCGCAGGCACAGCATTTGTTTGTACGATAAGTGCAAACTGGAGACAGTCCCGGCTCGCGGTTGATTGGGGTGCTGACGCAATTTGGGGCCACTTTCGGCCGGAAAGGTAGTGGGGCGTCCTTGCCCGTCTGTATTTTCTTGGACGGGCTGGGAAGCCCATCCTACGTTGGGGAACTTCTTCACCTTTTTGCGGATGCTTGAACCGACTTATTGGCCACTGGGGTCAGTTGGTGGGCACTAAACTCAATCGTTCGCACCTGATTTCCCCCCTGGCGGCAGTCCACCTCCTGGATTCGTTGGGGAAGGTCGAACTGGCCGACCCTCAGCCAATTGTGGGTCACGGTCTGACTCCCCCCCAGCGTTCCTGAAGCATTATCCCACATCGATACGTTGAACACCGAGGGAAGGTATTTGCCTTCTGGATTGCGGCTTACTTCCAGAACCGTGATGACCAGCTTCTGCTTTCCCATCACACGATTGACCTGCCGCACCACATCGTCTTTGATCCGATACTCGCTCCCCATGATCTCTTCCGCCAGCCGAACGCGCTGGCCAAGAGGGTGATTGCCTTCTTCCTTGATGAACGAGGCTCCGTCCCCCAGCGAGCCATCGGGCATCCGGTGCTGGGCCAGCGAGCGAAGATGCTGCTTCGCCCAGGCGAGGTCTTCCTTGGAAAGGTCCGCCAATTCTAGCTCCACGCGGCCCTCGGGGCTGACTTTCAGCTTACCTTGGGCGGTGCGTTGTTCGACCTTAACCAAGACGTCGGCGGTGAATCCGGGGAAATGATCCCATACGGCTCGGGCATTACGAGCCCGAGCCAGCACGGCCATGGCTTCTTTGTCGTTCTTCGGCTCCCCGGCGGTGGCGGTCGGCGCGGAGGTCGGAAGATCGACCGTCAACGTGCAGTAGTGTCCAACCGAGGCATACTTGCGGCCATTTCGCTCGCCGGCCCGATCTTTTTCCGTATGGCTGGCCAAGAGCGCATATGCGCCCCCTTGAGGAGCAGCGAAGGATACTGCGCCTTGTTCATTCGTTTCCAGTTTCTGCCGCTTTTTGTCAGGACCGATGACCTGAACGCTCAGTCCCTTCTGCGGCTTTCCTTCCCACAGCACGACGGCTTTGAGTTGCCCCGACTCACAGGATGGGACGATATCGAGCTTCAGCGCGGCGGCCGGCCCGAGCCGTCCAACGTCGTTCGCCGATTTGGCTTGCACCGCCTTCGCGTAGTACTGCAGTAGAACGGACCGATCGTGCATGTCGTAAACACCGTAATCGCAGGTGGCTTCGAGACTGCAAGGGGCCGCGACGCCGACCGGAACGGCAAGCTCGGCATGATCTCCTTCGCCCGACTTCTTGAGCGACACGGGCTGCGCCTCACCCGTTGCTCCTCGGACTTGAAACTTGACGTTGGAAATTTTGTCCAACAATTCATCGCGGTCGGGGGCGGGCGTTTCACCAAAATAGGCTTTGGCGGCCAACTCGCCGTTCGCCCCGGGAACCAGCTTGACCCAGATGAAGTGAGCCTGGGCATCGCTGGCAGCCAAGGCCAAAGAAATTCCCAGAAGAAGTGCCAAGGTAGTGCGGATTTTCATAACTGCAGGGCTCCTGAAAGTGGCTGGGAAGGGGATGTGCATGTTTGTGTTGGCAAACATGCGTCCGCCTGCCTGGCCAGGGTGAAATGGATCGGGTGTTACAAAAATATGGTCAATGCTGTTTGGAACTTTTCAATCGAAACGAAAACTTGTTCTCTTGGGCGGGCGACGCCGTGACCTTCAAGACAGATTCGCGGTTGTACATGGCGGGGATGGGCTCCGGCGGCGCGCCATGATAGCGCTTGGCCAGTTGCTCCGGCCCATCGCCGGGATGCATGCGGCCGTAGTCGGTGCGGATCTCGACCCGCAACTCACCAAACACCGGCCCTTCGGCCGAGGACAGTTGAAATTCGCCGTCGGTGACTTGAGCCGTGGCACGGGGGCCTTTCGCGGCGCCGATCGGGATGAATTGCACGGAGGCAAACGGCACGGGTTTTTCGTCCAGCAACACTTCTCCGCTGACTTCTGCGCGGGACAGGCCGGAGTTCTGCCCGCAACCAGCCAAAAAAGAGGCCAGCGTAATGAGCCCGAAACGCCAACGAACACATTTTGTCAGAATTGTCGTCATCGGTGTTCAGTTGGCTGGAAAAGTAACAGTGTCATTGCCGTCGCGAGTGGCCATAGCGTTGAGCGTGGTCGCGTCGATCTCCGTTGGCAGGAAACGAACGGTACCGTCACAAAACAGCATGTTCACGCCACCCGGGTGATCGCTGCGGAAGGAGTAGTATTCGGCATAGGAAATATCAACAAACGTCACCTGCGTAGTGGGATTGAAAATGCCCAGTGTGGAGCCCCAGGTGACTCCCGTATATCCGACGGCCCAGCGCGTGTCGCCTCCTTTGTAGCCTGTGGTACGAATACAGCCTGCAAAGCCCATGTAGTTTGTGAGGCCGTAATCCATTTCTCCGGCAAGCAAGGTGTTTGAAGTACCGTCAGCAGCAGCGATATTGGCAATGCTCGTTTTGCCGAATTTGGGCATCACAATCGCACCATCGTGAGGAGGCCCTAAGGGGTTGTGTTCAAAGGGTGATTGCGAACCCGTGCATACCGCGTAGCTTCCTGGCGCTCCTGTTTCACAAGTCGCATCTGGCACGTGATAAGGCATGCTCATCGTCGGGCAGAGATAGGTCGGAATGACCGTATTGGATATCTGTTTGTTAGCGGTGCCGTCGTACTTGAGTTTCATCTTGAAGTTTTCCGATTCCGATAGTCTTTCCAGGTACGGGAGCGTCATCAGAAAAGGGCCGTTGAAAACCAGGTCGGTGCTCCGAGCAGGGGGCAATCGCCTCTGCGCATCATCGTAAAGATGGAATGCCAAGCCAATTTGCCGCAGATTATTGGCGCAAACCACGCGCCTTCCGGTTTCACGCGCGCTTTGGATTGCTGGCAATAGGAGTGCAATAAGCACACCGATGACCGCAATCACAACGAGCATTTCCACCAGGGTAAAAGCGCGTCGGCAATTGGCATTCCATTTCATTCTTGCGCGCCCATATACGTCCAGGTAAACAATGCAGAAGCGAAAGCATCGCGCCGGCACTCACTTCTTTGGGAGTTGAGTGCCGGGCGATGCCAGCGACTACTTGTTAGGCTTGGCAAACCACCTTACGACGATGCTGGCGGTAGACCATGCCACCTAATGCGACGGCAGCGATGGCCGCCAGAGCAAAGGTCGATGGTTCCGGCACCGCGACTTCCGCGAACTCGATATTGATGAATGCTGCGTTGGCTCCGCCGCTCGCAAATACTGCGGCCACACCAACTTCCGAATCGTTTTCTACGCGAGGGCCGAGGTGACTCAATCGCAGGCCGTTATTGCCCGCCGGAGTATCGAGCCAATCCTTCACCAGAGTCGTGACATCGATCGTGAACCATGCGCCGACGGCATTGATGGGATTGCTACCCGTGTTGGCGACGGAAGAGAGCGGCAAGTTGGCGGGCGTGCCGTTCCAAGAAACGGTGTTCTCTCCCCAGAATCCCGGCCCCACTTTGAATACATCAAGGGGAATCGTTTCGGTCGCAGTGGGATTAGCGCCAAATCCTGTGGCCTCGGTGGACAAAGTAAACAGGTTGAGTGTGGCCCCAACTACTTGAGAACTCGTCAATCCCGTTGCGGCCGTGTTGTATCTCAGCACGCCACTGCTGTCGTGCCCCGTACCTGTGAATCCCGCAGCCACCAGATTCGAAAGAATGCCGCCGAAGGCATTCTTCATCGGTGTAGTTGGAAAACCAAGATAAATCATCGCGTCCTCAGTGGGAGTCAGCGAGACATTGGCAGCGGACGCGTTTGATACGCACCAACCTAGAACAGCGACGACGAATGCCGAACCATACACAAATTTCCTCATTTGCTCTTTTCTCCCGATCACCCGAAGGTGAGTGCTAAAGGTTGCGACCCCGCCCAAGCAATCCACCCAGGAGCAGTGCGCTTATTCAGTTACCTGGGCATATCCACGCCCACAAAACCTCCACAGGTTTCGAGCGTGACTGGCGGGCTGCGAAAGGATCGCGCCCAGGCTGGCTAGCTCTTCAAGAAATCACACCGAGCGTGACTGACTGGCAACCGGTTAAGAGACCGGGCTGGCTGGCTGGCTCAAGATGGGCGTCTCAAGGAAAGTGGAATCCCTGGACGCCCGACAAATTGGTAGGACCGTATTCCAACTCCCTGCTTGGAGAGGCTCGGCGGCGGTTATTTTTGCAGGATCAGCTTCCCGTTCTTGGTCTCGCGTAGTCGGTACATGTCTTGCCCATGAATGATCCAAACCTCGCGCTCCCCCTGGAGGATGTCGCGTGACTGTACCTGCCGCTGGGGGCCAGGGTGTGGCACCACCATCGGCGGCACCGTGGGGTCGGATTGTTCAGGCAGGTCGCTTGCGGCAAACACCATCGCGCCTCAGTAGGCAGGTTGGTTTGATCTTAAATTCAGTTGTTTTTTCGGCTGAATTCAGCGATGTTCGCTCTGGCCGAAATCGAGACTCAATATCAATAGAGTCGTATTCTAAACATTCGGGTTTGCTTGTCAACAGCTCCGGTAAATTATTTTTGGGGGTGCCCTGCTCCCGTGGGGTAACGCGGGCGGTGGCTTTTTTTCTGGCGCAGGATCGGGACAATTGCTGGTCAGGTTTGTGGGATGACAACGCGTGTTTGCCTGACAAAATCAAGCAGGTGCATGGATGCCGCTGACTTTTGAGCAGTTCATTGAAACTCATACTCTTACTCCGGAAGAGGTTTCAGCACGCACCAGCGGCATCTATGAAGCCACTCTCAGTCAGTCCCAACACTTAGACGCAGGCAACTTCACCCGAGTTCACCCCACCGACCTCCGCAATCTTTTCGATCTGTACGATCAGCGATTCTTCAACGCTGGCATTCGAAACCTGCTGGGATCCTCGCCGATTTCATTTCGGTTCTCGAGACGCATGACGCAAGCCGGTGGCAAGGCCAGTCGCCGCATCTTTCGCGACCGCGGCGGCAAGATCTCCCGCACCGAATACGAAATCGCCATTTCGACGGCCCTGTTGTTCGAGACATTCCAGGAAGACGAGCGCCCCATCGTTGTCTCGGGTTTGCAGTGCAGCGATCGGCTCGAAGCCATGCAGCGCATCATCGAGCATGAAATAACGCATCTGATCGAAGGCCTGCTCTGGGATCTCTCCAGTTGCGCCGCCCCGCGATTTCAGTCGATCGCGGGCCGTTTCTTCGGGCACACCGATCACCGCCATCATCTGATCACTCCCCGGGAAAAAGCCCTTCGCAAGTTCGGCATCAAGCCGGGCGATCAAGTG
>JAIOPX010000167.1 GCA_021413705.1 Planctomycetota bacterium
CTGTCTGCCACACTGAACTGAGGAGCCGAAGGGGGAGGCACGCTGGGCAGGGGAGGCAGAGGCGTCGCCACGGATGCTGTCGGCGCCTTCACCGGTGCCATGGGATCGACGGCGTCCGTCGTCGGTGGCATGGGGCGGCCACTGGAAACACCAGGCGGCGCGGCGAGTACGGACGCAACAGGCGCGGATGTTGCCGTGGCCGAATGACGCCCCCCTGCGGAAGGCTGGGGTACCCACATCCGCCCCTGACATTTCGGGCAAAAGGCATACTGCCCCGCCATCTGTTCCGGCGCGGAAAGACTCGTCTGGCAACGGGGGCAGTCGATCGTAATGGGCATGACCAATCCATTATAACCGATTCATCAGAGCACCAAGCCCGAGAACAGGAAACTGATGACAAACGGCCCCAAAATAATCAATACGGTCGAGAGCATGATCAGGATGCCCGGCAACAGCATATTGACTCCCGCCTCGGCCGCTAGCGTCTCGGCATGTTGCGTCCGTTTCAGCCGCAGCACATCGGCCTGGGTGCGAAAAATCTGGGCCAGCGGGGTGCCCAAATCCTCCGCCTGGAGAATCGAGCCGACGATGCTGGTCACTTCGTCGTCGTTGAGCCGGTTCTGCATGGCCCGAAATGCCTCAGTGCGAGTTTTCCCCAAGCTCATGTCCGAGAGTACCCGGCCAAACTCGACCGACACGGGATGTCCCTCGAACTCGCGTACCGACTGGGCCAGGGCCTGCAAGAAATTGCTTCCGGCCTCCATCAGCAGCGTCAACAGATCGAGCAGAAACGGCATCCGGCGTTTGATCATCATCAATCGTCGTCGGGCCTGTGCCCGCAACCGCAGTCTCAGCAGCCACACCGTAACCAGCACGGCGCCAAAACCGGAGATGATGCCAATCGGGCCGATCGTACGAATCGAAGCATAGAACAACAGTGGGGCCAACATCAGGGCAATCAATTCTGCTCGGGCAAGATATTCTTCCGCTAGCCAGAACCGCGGGATGCCGGCCGCGCCGATATCGCGTTGGATGCCAGGCAGGTACTCGGCCAATGCGCCGCGGTTCAGCCGAGCCAAACCCTGGATGGCCGGCTGAAACAGTCGATAGCTCAGATCAATGCGGCGCAGTTCGTTGATGCGGCTGACATCGTGCCGCCACTCGGCCCCCTGCGGCAAGTCCTCCGAAACGAGAGCGCGAATGAACCACCAGCCGACCAGCAACACGGCTCCGCCGATCAGCGCACTGGCCAGAAATGGAACAACCTGCTGGAGCGTAATTGCAGCCAACGGAAGCGATGTAGGGTATGCGCAGCATACCAATTCATAGGGATAGTGAATTCGCATGGATTGCCCGCTCGTCACAGTTGAGTCATTTGTCTTGGGATTTAATGGCGAAGGATCGTGTCTTAGTTGTCCAGGCATTGGTACGCTGCGCGTACCCTACAGGATTAAATGTCAGGATTCAGAATCGCTCGAGCCCAGAAGTAAGCGATCACGTTTAGTAAAACGGACGCCGCCAGAAGCAAGTGCCCCGCGGTGGTGACAAACAACAGCCGAACCGCATCGGGGTCAATAAAGTAATACATGATGAGGATCACCAACGGCGCCAGCGCCATGTAGATGGCCGAGCGCCGGGCCATCGCCGTTTCCGAGTTGATTTTTCGTTCCAGTCGCTGCAACTCGCGGATCGAGCGGGCGATACGTTCAATGGTTTCGTTCAACCGGCCGCCGCTTTCCCGACTGGCTAACAGGGCCGCGGCGAACAGGGCAAAGTTTTCGCTCTTGAGCCGATGCCGGGCCTCGTCCAGCGTTCGGTCCAGCGGTTTGCCCATTTCATACTCGCTGACAATGCGGCGGAATTCCGATTGGATCGGCTGTGGAGATTGATCCGCCAACACCCCCAACGCCTGGGCCAGCGACAGGCCGGCCTTCACGGCGCTCGAGAGGGAAACCATGGCGTCCGCCAATTGATCCTCAATGCGCTGTCGATATCGCTCAGCCATCCGACGAATCACAAACCACGGGCCGCACGAAAGCAGTGCCGTCCCCAGCACGGCGAACACCAGGTTTTCAGCCAATAGCCAAGTGCCCAGGAAAGTGGCCGCCAGGGCAATACTCCACAGAACCAGAATCCGCCGCAGGTTACTGGTGCGATAATGGAGCCTACGCAATTTGTCGCCGATATCGCGCTCGACATAGTCGAGCCCCAGCGCATAGAACGGCGCCCCGGCATACGCCCCCAATCCGGTGGCCACGCCAATCAAAGCAGTCGAAATAGGGATTAAAGGATCGATAGTGCCACTCTTTTTTCTTTTTTACCACAGAGGCACTGAGAACACAGAGAAAAAGGAACTACTTTATTCCACTTTGCGAGTCTCTGTGTCCTCTGTGCCTCTGTGGTTCAATTGACTTACTGGACTCGCTGAGCTGCGGGCGGTGCGCCGTTGTTCCCAGCTCGCGCCGGTTCGCCATACAAATACTCAAGATCTAACAAGCCTTTTTCCACCAATGTGGAGACGAATGAAGGGAGATAACCTGTGGGGCGCAGCTCATTGCCGTCGCGGTAATTGTAGATGTCCGTGACCATCACGCGGTTGGTTTCCGGGTTGATCCCACTGATCTCGGAAATCTGCGTAACCCTCCGCTGGCCTGCAGGCAATCTGTCGATATGCACGATTAAATCGAGCGCCGAGCTGGCTTGACGGTGAATCGAAACAATCGGCAGATCGGCCGCCATCAGCATCAACACTTCGAGTCGTTCCATCACCAGGTCTGAACTGTTGGCGTGTAGCGAGGTCATCGAACCGTCGTGACCGGTGTTCATGGACTGGATCATGTCGAGCGCCTCGCCGCCGCGGACTTCGCCGACGATGATCCGATCGGGCCGCATGCGTAATGAATTGCGCACCAGATCGCGGATCGTGTAAGCGCCAACCCCTTCCACGTTGGCGGCCTTCGTCTCCAGGGTCACCACATGTTCCTGGTGCAGCCGCAACTCGGTAGTGTCCTCGATCGTGACGATCCGCTCCTTATAGGGTATGAAGCTGGACAGCACGTTCAGGAAGGTGGTTTTACCGCTACCCGTACCTCCGCTGACCAGGATGTTGCGGCGATTGATCACGGCCGCCCGGAGGAACGTGGCCGCCGACCGCGTAATGCTCTTCAGGTCCACCAATTCGTCCATCGTCAGCCGCTGGATGGGGAATTTGCGAATCGTCAGGCAGGGTCCTTTGACGGCCAAAGGCGGAATGATTGCGTTGACGCGCGAGCCGTCTGGGAGCCGGGCATCGACCAACGGCTGGCTCTTGTCGATCCGTCGGCCCACCTGGGCAACGATGCGCTCGATGATCGCCTCGGTGACTTTGTCCGAAAGAAAACGCCGCCCCGATCGCTCGATCACGCCGTCGCGCTCGACGAATATCTGGTCGCTTTTAACGACCATGATTTCCGATACCGTCGGCGCTCGCAGCAGGTCTTGCAGTGGACCGAACCCGAACACGGTGTCTTTGAGATCCTTCTTGATTGCCCGCAGAATCAGATACTTGCGCAATTCCGCGTGCAGATGCGGCCGCGCCAGATGGAACATGTCGCCGAACTTATCTTCGAGGTGGCGGACGCGGGCCGTGGTATCGGG
>JAIOPX010000168.1 GCA_021413705.1 Planctomycetota bacterium
GTCTAGCATTTTTTGCAAGGTGGCCAGATCGACAAAAGCGCAGAGCGAAGTTTGCTGCGTAGGACTCAGAGAAAATCGGCCCAAGCCTTGATTGGGAACCACGGCCGCCACGGAAAGTTCCTGGCTGGCGACGGTTTCCGATCGTTCCTTCTGACCTAGCGGGCTATCGGCCGGAATGGCACCCGAGCGGCCGATCCGCAACAGCACAGTGTCGCCCGGGCGAGCAGCGAGTTGCCCCCCAGCAGCCAGCGCCGCATTCAGGGCTATTTCATCCGTCTTGAGTTGCGGCGGCGGGACGGGAGGTTCGCCACCGCCGGCAGACCAAAACGCAGCATCGCAGCCGATGATGGTAACGCCGCTGGATCGCCGCGTGCCGTCCGTGCCGTGATGCTCGATGGTGCCGCGGAGCAGAAAGACCGGCACGGCGGCAGTGAAGTGTTCCGTGAAGCCAGGAGTCGCCGCCAGTTCGCCGGCCAGAGCGGCTCGGAAGGGCTGTTCCGTTACCAGGATTTCGTCGTAAGGCCCCAGGCGATCGAGCGCCAAGTGCCGCAGCGTTCCCCGTACCGAATCACCGACGATTAGAGCGCCGGCAAGAACCGCGACCGCGACCGCCACACAGAGCGCCGTGGCAATCGCCGCTCGGCGGTGGTATCGCAGGTTGTTCAGGACCAGCCGGGTGAATGTCATGCCTCACTCCGTCAATCGCCCCTCGACCAGTTCTCTCCGAGTCTTCATCATGGCCGCCAACTCCGGGCTGTGCGTGGCCACGACGAGCATGGTGTTTTCATCCGCCTGAAGTTCCACGAGCAAGCGGCCGATGTCCTGGGCCGTGGCGCGATCGAGATTGCCGGTCGGTTCGTCGGCCAACAGCAGCGTCGGCCGGCCGATGAGCGCCCTAGCCAATGCCACGCGCTGCCGCTCGCCGCCGGAAAGCTCCGCGGGCCTGTGATCCAGCCGCGCGGTAAGGCCCACTCTGTCCAATAGCATTCGCGCACGCTGGACTGCTTCCGGCGTGCTGGCCCCATCGGCCAGTAAAGGAACTAGCACGTTTTCCAGCGCCGTGCAGGCACCCAGCAGGTAGTGATCTTGGAACACGAAGCCCACATGCCGCCGCCGCCAACGGGCTAGTTCCGGTTCACCCAGCAGGAACGGATCTTCACCCTCCAGTCGCACACTGCCATGGCTGGGCGTGTCGAGCGTGCCCAAGATGCTCAGCAGGGTGCTCTTGCCCGATCCGCTGGGGCCGAGCACTGCCAAACTCTCACAGGCGCTGAGCGATATGGACACGCCGCGAAGCACGGGCAACGACAGGTTGCCGGAAACGAAATCTTTGGTCAGGTTTTCAACGACCAGTTGTGGCATTCGAAGAAGGTAAGTGTCCGGGGGTGGCCGGTACTGGAGCCGGGCCTTTCATTGGAGTCCAGGCTTTAGCCTGCTTTTCGTCAAGCAGCCTGAAGGCTGTACTCCAACAAAGGTGGCCGGGACGAGGCGAAGTCCCGGTAATCTCGAACGTATTCGTTGTCCTGTTACGGCACACGGAGTGTGCCTACTACTTTATGATCATTCCGCGGAGCTTCTCCGCCAGGGGCTCTGGCACAGGTATCGGCGTCGGTCGGCCGGCGCCTAGCCGACAGCAAACGGCGACAATTTCGGCTTCGGCAATCACCGTTTCCCTAAGCGTAAAGCGGAAAGCATACGTAACGCTGGAGCGCCCCAACTTGGCGACACTCACATCCACGTCGAACTCATCGCCAAACCGCAGCGGCGATCGATAGTCGCACTTCACCGCCACACGGGGCCAACTGAAAGCGCCATTCTCGTCCTGAGCCAACACGCTGAAATCCAGCTTACGCAACAAAGCATGTTCGGCCTCTTCCATGTAATTGAAGAAGACTGAGAAATGCACGATGCCAGCGGCGTCCGTGTCTCGAAACTCAACCCGGCGGTGATGGCGGTAGGGGGCGGGCATGGTGAGCGTTACTTCTTGCTCTCTTCTTTGTGATCGTGCGGTTCGGCCTTGGTGTCTTTGTGATCGTGCGATTCCGCCTTCGGCGGCTTCTTGCCATACTTGGCTTCATACAGGGCGATGAAGTGATCTTCGAACTCAGGATGGCAAATGAAGCACTGCGAATCGGGACGATCGTGCTTGGTACACCAATCCTTCTTTTTCTTCATTTCCTCGGCCAGCTTGGGACTGCATAGTCCGCACAGATGCTCCGGCACTCCGTGCTCGCTACACCACCAGGCCTCGTGCGAATGCCCGTGATCGTGGGCATGGTCGTGATCGTGGGCCTCTGCGGCCGGCGGAGCTTTTGCCGGTTCGCCACATCCTGTAAGCGACACACCCACGACCAACAAGGCCCCAGCCAATGTCCGATAGAGTTTCATGCTCTTCTCCTTCTTGCTGAATTTCAGTTTAATTGCGTTCTTGAGGGTCCAGTTGGGGGGCGAAAACTGCTTACCATACCTAACAGCCTAACCGCTTTCACAACGGATGCAATGAGCCACGCTGGCAGCTCAAAAGAGTAGCGGACATTGTGGCGCAGGAATCAAGGAAAGAACATGCCTAATGGATTTCTGAAATGGCCAGGCCGCATCCAGTATTCGTTGACCGTGAAATAGTCATCCACCGTCCCCCAGGAGAGTGCCCTCAATCAGTTGTTGCATATCGAGTTCCGCCCCAGGCGTGTAACCTTCCCATGCGCCCCGGATGACTCCGCGCCGATCTAAAATAAGAGTTTTCGGATAGCCTGTCTTTCCGATCGATTCCGGCAAGCCGAGAAAAGTATGGGAATGCGGATCTGAAAAGGTAGGCAGATCCACCCGAAATCGCCCCAACACACTCTCCGTCTCCGCTTTGAGCGAGGCATGATCGGTATGCCCCTCAGACGAAGAGACAGATAAGAACAGAACATCTTTCCTGTTTTCGTACTTTTTCTGCAAGGCGGCCATGTTTGGCAACTCCTGCCAACACGGCGCGCACCATGTAGCCCAAAAATGGATGACGACAATTTTGCCGCCAAGATCACCAAGCTTGGCCGGATTTCCTTGTGCTGTGAGGGGTTCCAGCCAGAGTCGGGAAAGACCTTGTCCGACAACCGGATGGTTTAGTCCTTGCAGCGCTTTCCGTCGAAATCGATCGCTGTTGTTCACTAGCCAAACGGCAAGCGCCGTCACAATCCCCACGAGGATGATAGAAACGCCGACGCGTCGTAGTGAAGCACGCATTTTCATGAGATTGATAGAAACAACGCGTCAAGCTGAAATCAAGTTCTCGTCACGATCGCGAGATTCATCTTCGGTGCCTCGCAATGCTTCGGTAGGCGAAGCAAACACCATGTACAGCACTCGCAGCACAAGCAACGACATAATCATCGCGCCCAGAACACCGCCGATGACGACAGTCGCCAACGGCCGTTGTACTTCGGCTCCCACACCCGTGCTGAAAGCCATCGGCAGAAATCCGACAGCGGCAACTAATGTGGTCATCAGGACGGGCCGGAGTCGCGTGATGGCCGCTTTGGTCACGGCATCATCCAGCCGTAGACCTTGCTTTCTCAGTTGACGCACGTAGGACACCAGGATCATGTCGTCCAGAACCGCCACGCCGGACAGGGCTATGAAACCGATCGCCGCGGAGATTGAAAACGGCATGTCTCGCAGCCAAAGTGCGAAGACGCCCCCCACACCCGCGAAGGGCACTCCGGTAAAGACTCGCATGGCGTCCACAACATTGCCGTAGGTCAGATACAGAAGGCCCCCAATCAGAACCAGTGCCAACGGGACCACGATCATCAGCCGCTGCCGCGCACTGATCAAATGCTCGAACTGGCCTCCCCACTCGACGTGATATCGGCCCGGCGGGAGCTGCACTTTCTGGGAGAGCGCCTGTTGCGCATCGGCTACAAAACTCCCCACATCCCGTCCCCGCACATTGCAGGAAATGGTGATTCTCCGTTGCCCCCATTCCCGTGTAATGGTTGAAGGGCCTTCAATGATCTCAATGCTAGCCAGCCGTGAAAGGGGGATTCTTTCACCTCGCGCTGTCGCGATCTGGATAGCGCCGATCGCCTCGGGGCTTTTGCGGCTATCCTCCGGGAGCTTCACCACGAGAGGAAAACGCAACTGCCCCTCGACCACATCCCCAATCGGTTTGCTGCCGATGGATTCGACCAGGTTGAGAACGGCATCGGCCGAAACTCCATGCCGGGCGAGTTGATCCTGATCGAGCTTGATTTGCAGCACGGGTTGCCCCGTCACCTGCTCGACGTTCAAGTCCGCCACTCCGGGAACCGTGGCCAATGCGGCCTGAATGTCCTTGGCCTTGTCCACCAGTACCGTAAAATCATCGCCAAACAGTTTGACAGCAACATCCGATCGAACGCCGGAAATCATTTCGTTGATCCGCATTTCAATCGGCTGCGAGAATGACAGCCGTGGCCCGGGCAATTGCCGAAGCTCCTTGTCAATGAGCTCGGCCAACTCGTTCTGTGTTTTGGCCTTCTTCCATTGGTTGCGCGGTTTGAGCGTAATGAACAAGTCGGTCAGTTCCACGCCCATGGGGTCCGTTGCTATTTCGGCTGAACCCACGCGACTCCAGACATGGTCGATCTCATCCGAAAACTCCTTGAGCACTGCCTTTTCCATCAGCGTGTTGTAGCGAATGGACTCGTCAAGATCCGTTCCTGCGAGTCGCACAACATTGATTGCCAGGGCCCCCTCCGAAAGCCGCGGAACAAACTCGGAGCCGAGGTTGGGCGCGATAAGCACGTAAGCGACGAACATCACCATGACCGCGAAGGCAATGACAGCCGGTTTGTGGTTCATCGAAAACCGCAGAATCGGAGCATGGATGCGGTGGGCGATCCGCATCAGCCACGGTTCTCGCTCCGAAAGCCGTTTCGGCAGGATGAAACTGGCTAGCACGGGCATCAACGTGAGCGAGAGGACCATCGAGCCCATCAGCGCGAAGATTACGGTTAAGGCCATCGGTCGGAAAAGCTTTCCTTCGATCCCTTCTAGCGTCAGGATCGGGAGGTACACGATCATGATGATCAGTTCACCGAACATGGTGGGCTTGCGAACTTCGACGGCGGCATCGCGGATGATTGCCAGGCGGCTTTTGCCCGAATCGGCGGCATGCGAAAGATGACGCATACAGTTCTCGACCATGACGACCGAGCTATCAACGACCATGCCAAAGTCGATGGCGCCAAGACTGAGCAGACTGGCGGCAATTCCAACTCGCAACATGCCGGCAAACGCAAACAACATCGATAATGGAATCGCCACTGCGACAATCAGCGCGGCCCGAACATTGCCGAGGAAAGCGAATAATATGGCGATTACGAAGAGGCCCCCTTCAAACAGGTTGCGCCGCACCGTATCGATTACGTGATCAACGAGTTCGGTTCGATCATAGAGCGTCTGGGCCTGAGTTCCCGCTGGCAAGGTTCCTTTGATCTCGTTGAGTTTCTCCTTGAGCGCCCAGGTGACTTCATGGCTGTTCTCTCCCATCAACATGAAACCCAGACCAAGGACCACCTCTCCTTTGCCGTCGGCCGTGACGGCCCCACGACGAATCTCATGGCCAATCTGAATCTCCGCCACATCGCGCACGCGAACCGGCGTGCCGTCCTGAGACGTAATGACGATATTCCTAATCTGGTCCAGAGTGACCGTTCTACCCAACCCATGGACCAGTAGCATCTTAGTGCCCTGGCTGATGCTCCCTCCTCCCACATTGCGGTTGTTGCGCTCGACAGCCTGGACCACGTCCTCAAAGGTCAGTTGATACTTCAGAAGCCTGTCGGGGACGATTCGCACCTGGTATTGTTTTTCATTGCCGCCCCAACTGTTGATCTCCGCTACGCCGGGTACCTTTCTGAGTTGCGGTTTGACAACCCAGTCGTGGATGGTGCGAAGTTCCGTCAGATCATTCCCAGAACTCGTCAGCACATAGTGGAATACTTCACCCAGTCCGGTCGAGACCGGACCCATTCGAGGACTCGCGATGCCAGAGGGAAGCTCTGCCGTACCTAATCGTTCGTTGACAATTTGCCGTGCAAAGTAGATGTCCGTGCCATCAGTGAATGTCACCACAACCTGGGAAAAGCCGAACTTGGAGACAGACCGCAAGTTGGTCAGTCCCGGCAGGCCGCCTAGCACCTGCTCGATCGGGAACGTAATCTGCTGCTCGACCTCTTCAGGTCCTAGCGCGGGCGCCATCGTGTTGATCTGCACTTGGACTGGAGTCGTGTCGGGAAATGCATCGACGTCCAGGTATCGCAGTGACAAGGCCCCTAGCGCTGCCAGAGCCGCCACGCCAAGCAGGACAGCGACGCGGTTCCGAAGCGAAATGTCGATGATCCAATTCAACACGAATAATCTCCCACATCACGGTTAGTCGTTGCCGCAGCACCCAGCTCCTAAGCTGCTTTTTTGAAGCTGGGCCAGGAGCGCACCGCTTCCCTTCGTCGCGATCACCTCGCCCGGCAATAGACCGGCAATGATTTCGGTTGAATCGCCAAATGTTGCTCCCGGCCGCACCTCGCGGATATGAAAGAACTTCGGAGAACCTTCCTGAAAGAAGTTTTTGTCTCGAACGAATACCAGGTTCGACAATCCGTCGGAATGGATCGCCTCGTTGGGAATGACTACGGCTTTCTGCTCCTGGCGAAGTACAATTCGCCCTTTTCCAAAAGCATGGGCTCGCAGCAGACCGGCTTCGTTATCCAGCACGGCACGAACTTCGATCGTGCGGGTCTTTTCATCGATACTGGTGCTGATCCAGGTAATCTTTCCTGTGACTTCTGATTTCACGCCGTCGGCCTGGAAACGTACCGGCTGTCCAATGCGGAGATACTGCGCGTCTTCCTGGGGCACTCGTAGGTTGAGCCACATTGCTCGGGGGTCCGCAATCGCAAACAGGGTCTTTTGAAGATCGACGACTTCTCCCGATACTACATCCCGCTCTAGGATGACGCCGTCGAACGGCGCCGTAATGGGTAAGAGGTTTGTTGTCGTCGTACCCGGATCGAGAGTCTCCACCAAGGAGCGTGGCAGGCCCGCGAACTGAAGCCGCTGAGTGATGTCTCTTTCTGAAAGCGTAGAAAGCGGGTCCAGGTCAACGGAAATACCGAGATTCGAGAGCGTCTGTTGAGCCCCGAGCATTTCAACCTGGGCCGTACTCAGAGCGCTTTTCGCTTCCAGGATGACGCGACCGGCCACGGAATCCTCCAGCCCGTGGAGTCGTTCATAGTTCGCCTTTCGTAAATTGAACTGCACGATTGCTTGGAGCAGGTTCGCCTTGGCCTTGCCTAAATCGGCAGCATCAATCAGCGCCAGAATCTCTCCTTTTTTAACCGGGCTGCCGACCTCCTTGGATACCCGCCACACGGTGCCTGGAAGGCGGCTGGCAAGATGCGCCATGAGCGTTTGGTTGTAACTGATCTCCCCGCTGGCAGTCAGTTCCTCCGCGATGGACTTCTCCTCGACCGCGTCAACTTCCACGCCGGCCTTTTCCATCGCAGTTTCCGACACAAACTGAATCCGCGTGGTATAAGATTTGGCCCGGCTGTTGTTTTGGGGTCTTTCCTTAACCGACAAGGCGTGCTCAGTGCGAGCAATCTGCTGATGAGAAATAGCCGGCGCTTTGTTCAATTGCGCAAGCTCAGGGTGATGAAGCGGGCAGTTATGAACTCCATGCGCTTCACACCAACCGTGATCCTTCAGTTTCGGCAGCAGATCTGGTTTGCATTCAATGCAAATTGAGCTTGGCACGCCGTTCTTGGAGCACCAGTTCTCGGCTGTTGGCGCAGCGGAGCCACGGAGCGCAGAAAAGCTTGGCAACCGCCAGCCACTGTA
>JAIOPX010000207.1 GCA_021413705.1 Planctomycetota bacterium
CTTCACCCCGCCTCCGCTCTGCGCCTCCCTCAATATCCCGATAATCTGTTCTTCGTTGAATCTGCTCTTTTTCATTCGTTCTGCTCTTTTACCCAGCAGAACTATATTTTCCATCTGTCCATTTTTCGGGGGTCAGGTCAGATTGCCACACTGCTTCCAACCCTTTTACGTGTTTATGAATCCAGTTTCACCCAACAATTATCTCGTCGCAACATGCACCCGCGGCACTGCCAGGAGTAATCTCTCCAGAACGCTGGCAACCGTCCTCGTAGCTTCCGTTTTCCCGCAGAGCGTCTTGTTTGCCGTCATCAACGAAGAAGGAAAGCCGACGACGACGGCCCCCGCAAAGGAAATTAAGCGGACGAATCAAGAGATCTACTTCACCCAAGACGTGGGGCTGCCACCATATACACCGTTTCTTGTAATCCACTTCACTGGCATTCCAGAGACTAATGTTGATCCGATCGCCAAATTGAGGAATTATATTGAGAAGCGGTTGCCTGAATACCATGGAGAAAAGGATGTCGAGAAAGTGATGGTCATTATTCGTGAATATCTGCCCAAATTCCTCGAAGCCGACCCTCATGCCATTGTTGTGATCTTTCCGAAGGAGAACAAGAGAATCATCGTGCATCAACAGAGAAAATAGGCCCGCTCGCCATCCTCATGAATGGAGCCATTCCAAGCATGAGCAGTTGACTCTGTTGGGCTCTTTAGAGATCAGCGTTTCACTGCATGTGGGGCGCTTTTTTTTAGCTGTGACCGCCCTCTTTTTCGGACATAAAGCTGCTGACAAGCACACAAATTTGTCGAGAAACTCCCCGTTCGCCCAGAAATCGCCAGCCGAATGAAGTATCCCGAAGAATCCCACGCGACTGATCTGCACAAGGCTCTGTCGAAGCGGCTCCGAAAGACCACTCCGACCACTGAGCTATCTATCTCCGGCGCGGGCGTTCACTGGAATTGCAAGGTGCATCGAGGGGCTTTCTAGCTGCCGAATCGCATGTTTTGATACACGTGGGGCAGAATACTACACGACATTTGAGCGCGAGTCGGACGAACTAGCGGCAGCTCGGACGTCGTCGATAAATGGAACTATTGATGCCGTGGCAGACTGGCTTGATGGAGCAGAACTACCCGCACTTTACTCCAATTACTCATTCGTAGATCAGCGGAAGCGTGAGCTCACAACGATTCGTGATCAGATCGTTGCATGCCAATCAACCCTCGCTGACGCGAACCCGACGATTACGTGCCTTGCGGCGGACTGTTACCGACTGGAGCTGGGAAAGGAAAAGCGGTCATGCGAAGTTTCTTTCTGGGGGAAGAATGAGTGCCCGGATGCGAGGTTTTCGTGGGACGAATGCCAATTGTTCGAGTTTCAATCGGCCGACACCACCCATTTAGCCGCTGTCGCATCACGATGGATTAGTGACCAGGCGATGCCGTCTTCGATGCGACAAGAGTTCCCCGATCTAAAAATCGGGGAGCTGGCCGACTACTACGAAAACGGCAATCCGATCGAGGGGGAGTTCGTGATAAGCTGGAACTCGATGGAACACTTCTACGACGACATGAACCACTCTTGGGTTCCCCTCGCGAAAGCCTTTATTGCTGAGATGCGCAAGCAACGGTATGACCGCAAGCTTCGGGCCGGGCAATCGCTTTGGTCGCTCATTCTCTCTAGATCGCGACGGCACGGACTTGAGGAGGGGCAGGCCGCTGTGCAGTTTTGGTTTAGCGACCGAGGCATGAGTGTTCGTCATTCGTTTGAGGGCGCATCCTCAGAGCCGCAACCGGCCCCGATCTAATTCACGGATGAAATTGATCGATTGCTCCAACGGTTGCAATCGGAACCAATCGACTGATGACATAACAAGCCGTGGCTACCAACAGGCTGCCCGTCGTGAGTCGAGAGCGTCACGACCATTCAATCATCAACCCGGAAATTAGAGTGCGCTCTCAGGACCGCCTGCGGCAGCACTCTGACGTTCTGCCAAACCACCATGAAAACTATCTGCATCGCATTGCTTTCATTCGGGCTCCTTGGCTGCGCTACTACGAGGGAGGCGGCGGACGCTGATGTGCAACGAGCTAAATCCGCCTTGCTCGATCTTATGCACTCGAAGGACAATCCGCTTGAAGGGGCGGACTCGAAGCAATTTGAGACCGTCGAACTGATCAAGAGGGCAGATATGGGCGATGGCGTCTATTGGTGGCGCGGGGGAGATTTCCGCATCGATATCCGCCAACACACCTTTAGCTATATCTTCAACACGACACACGCGTTGCAATGCTGGAAAGGTAAGTTTGCGGTTCTTCCCGACGGACAGTGGGAAGCCCATATTCACGAGCACCTCCACGGAGCCGACACCAGATAAATCACAGAAGGCGAAGAAGCCGTGTTTGGCAACCAAGGCGAGGCCGGGCAACCTACTGCCGCTTGCTCCACTTCTCCGCCGTCCGATCAGGGGCCATGAGGTTCACACTGACCCGAATGGAATTCAGCCCGAGCCAGGCTTTTTGCATCGTCGCTTTCGACCAGGTTGATTCCTGGGACCAGCATCCATTGCGCGCCGTCAACAGCGCCGAGAGTTTGGCATCATGGTGTCTCAAAAGCCTGCCCGCCTGCTTCCACGAGGCCGAGATCATGGCCTCAGTCTTCGGATTGCGAAGGTCACCGCCAAGCAGTTCTGCATAGTATCGAAGAGTGGCGGCGTAAGCCTCATTCAAGGCCGTGAGAATCGGTTTGCTGAAAGCCTGTTTGATCTTTGCCTCTACTCCATCCTCCTCGGTAATGCGACTCTTCATCGTCCGATCCAGAGCCGTCACAATCTCCAGCCAATCGCCTTTGGCTTTGGGCTTCAATGCTACTGCTGATCTTCGTGCTTTGCTCATTTGCGGGGGTTGGACGCTGGCGAAGCAGAATTGTTCATTTGCTTCCAAGCATCGTTTTTCGCCTTGCTGGTGGATGTATCCGGGATTAGCCAAGTGAACTTTCATGACTACTCGCCTCTCGCTGTTGTCCATTCTGCTACTTGGCATGACCACGCTGAATCTTCGTGCCGAGGACAAGCGGGAAATGCTCTCCAAGCATCAGACCGTCGCGCAGTTCACAGGGATCAGCTATCATCAGTGTCGGGGGTTGACCTCTCTTTGCCCTGACAAATGCGGTGAATCTGGCGATCTGGCGTCCTTCCACATCCTGAAATACGTGGCCTACGAAAAGCCCGGCCAATACGGGGATGAACAGCAGAAGGACTATCAGTTTCTCGTGCAGGACAACATGAAGAAACTGAAGGTGTCCCCGGAATTGAAAGCGAAGATTGATGGCCTTCAACCAAACGCGTATGTGCTTCTGGACTGGCAGCACGATTACGTGACCAAGGGCGGTTCCAAGTTTCCTGAACGAACCGTCATTCAGCTCAAACCGATCAGCCGAGAGGAAGCAGCCAAAGCTGTAGGCGGAGCGGATAAACTTCCGAAAGCTGAATCGCTTCAGAATTCCAAGCCAGCAGGTATTCAACCGACGCCGTTTGGCAAATAGACGGTTACTGATTCAAAGATCAGCGTTCACTCTTCGAGCGGGCGCTTTTCTCTTAGTTGGCAGATGACTTTAGATGCCCATGTTCGACAGACTGAAAGCGAGACGATTAACCACACTTACGAGGCCGGGATGGGATGACTCAAATTCTTGCACCGATGCTCGCAAGCCAGAGAGTGCAGGTTTCAGCAACTCGGGCTTTTTCTCGGTTCTCGTGGCTTCGTGAGCAGAAGCATCCACAAAGCCAGCAATGCTGTGCGCATCTTCTGATTGAGTGTCGCTCAATGGTGCGATCTCCAACTTCAAGGATGCCAGCAGGCCAAGCAACTCCCTCCTGGTGGTTTCGGGGATATGGTCGGTACTTTTCAGTTTGGCCTCAATGCTCTCAATTCGGTTTTCAATCATGTTTGTCTTGGGCTTGTTTTCACAGGGAGTGTCTTTTGTTTAGCACGTTGGTGGGAAATTTGCCACCACCTCAAAAGCTCGGACGTTTCGGACACCATTTTATGATTCGTTAGCAGTCTCCGGTTCATAAAGCTGACAAACCGACTCCCGGACCAGCACGACAATGGTGAACACTCCCAGCACCGTGCCAAATGGAATTTGCAGGCAGTTCAGAGCAGCCACGACAATTGAAAAGGTCCGGTGCTTTCGCGCTCGCAGGTAGAGGCCGGAGAGCAGATTGCCGACAGCCGCCATGATCAGCAAAAGCCCCACGAATAGGTAGAACCATTTGAACATGGCGAAGAGCTGAGGCGGCGGTTGGTCCTTGGCGTTTTTCCACATCTCGGGATTGTTGAAAACGCTGCCCATCACCATGTAGTGCAGCACGAGAAAGCCAATCCCCATCAAGGCCAATCCAGCGACGATATAATGGAAGATCACGAGCAAATTCAAATGCTCACGATCCACGACGCGCTGATCTCGATAAAGTGGAGGCGGGTTGTTCACGACGGCAGATTACCACAGATGGCCACCAAACGAGATGAAAATAGGCTGTCCGAGAGGCCCGAGGATGCATACGTGCTGCCTACAATGAGCCCCACCTCACATGCAGGTCGGGCGTAAACGGTTCGCAAGTGAGAGGGATTCTGACTAGTGGCCTGGCTATTTTGCGCGATTACGAGGCAACTTCACTGCAAGTTTTCCCTGCAACTCTTCGGCCTGATGGATAACCGCATCCTGCCGGCTGCCCATCCAGAGCCGCGCAGTGACTACCATGCCGCCAGGTGTGATCGCGTAGTCCTGCGCCTCTTGCAGGAATCGTTCCGCCTGCTCGAAGTTGCCAGCCTGATAAAGATCGGCAGCACGCTCAATATCCATCTCTGCGATGCTCATGCGCTCGGAATGTTTGCGATAATCAACCAGCAAAACGATCCCAATGATCAGAACGACTCCGCCAGCGATTATTGCCTTTTTCATTTTAACTCTTGAGTGCTTAGGTCTTCTTCGGGAGACCGTGGAAAATGTGTTGGCGTATTCCGTCAGGCACGTCCAGTTGAATTTGGCCTCGGAAACTCTTTGGCGAGTCAGATACCGCCGCTGGTCGTAAACCAGCCCGCACCAGCCGGGATATTTCCATGAGGAGGTTCCGATGTAGATGCCCTGTGCTGCGAGTTGGGCGAGCTGTTGTCGGTATTGAGCGAGGTCGAAGCTCATGTTGCTGGTGAAATTTACATTTCAGCCTCGCCATTGACCAGCCCGCGGGTGAACCTTCCCGCCTATGGGCGATAAATCACCGAAAGCGACGAACAAGAAAGCTTCTCAAAAGCAGGCAAGTGCCAAGGCCAACACGCAGAAGAAGAGTAATGCAACCGCCGCAAAGCAGGTGGTGAAGGGGAAGAAGTAGCCGAACAATCAAGCTGGGGGGGCCGATAAATCGGCGGAGAAGTGTCGGCGGCTGAGGATTTGAACCTCGCTCGGTTTAGTGCCGAGTTCCGTGGATTCGCACCACTACCGCCACGATCATTGACGATGAACCTGATGAAAATGTTCATCGGCGGGGGATGAACCGGCACGACCAGCGGACGCGCTATGGCCGATTCCTTTGTGAACAATCCCCATAATTCCATGCTCGCCATTATCGCTGCTATTCTCCTCGTCCTCTGGCTTCTCGGCTTCACACTCCACGTCGCTGGCAGTTTGATTCATCTCGTCCTCGTGGTCGCACTCGTCATGCTGGTCTTGCACTTCCTTCGTCGAAACAAAGCGGTATAGACCCGCATCACGGGGCTTGTGATCCTACGTCGTCAAATCGCAGATCATCGGCACATGGTCGCTGCGGGTTCTGGTGCGCGCTGTGGCTCGAGGTGACGACTCACGGGACATCCATTTGGCTACTCCAATACGGCACAATGCCATCGCTCATCATCGGCGGCGTCTTGTCTTTTTTAACTCCTTTTCCACGGTTGCCGCAGATGACGTGATATGGGATGCCCGTGGTGATCCTGTGGGGGGAAAGCGTGTCCACGCTGTTGAGAATGCGATTGAGCTTGAGGTCGCCGGCCTGAAACTCCTCGCCTTCATGGGTTTTGCAGCGGAGGTGAAGCTGGATCGAGTTTTGGTTCGGCGGGAGGGGTAGGGAGCACGAAGACGGGGAACTGGTGCAGGACGGTCCGGCCGTCCTTGCCCAGAATCTCGACCGTGAAGGTGACGCGGGTTGGAGCGTTCACCTTGGCCGGGGCGGTGTAACGCAGCAGGCCTTGGGGAGTGACGGAAGTGTCCGCTGCT
>JAIOPX010000174.1 GCA_021413705.1 Planctomycetota bacterium
CTCCTTTCTAAAGGATTTCGATTTGTAAGTGGTGACACGTTACAAATCTAAAATATGAAGACAGTTCTCAAACATGCCCGAGCAATCGGGAAACTGGAATGAGGGTCGCCGGCAGACGCAAGTTTGCAGGCAGCTTCCAAAGAAACAAAGAAGAACCCGCCGCGGGGCGAGCCAAATCCGCGGCGGGTTTCTTTTTGCGCTGTGCCTTTTTGCGCTATGCGCTCCAAATGCTACAATAGGATAGGCTCACTGCGAGAGATCCTTATGTCCACTTCAACGCTCATGACCGCCGAGCAATTGTTGCAGGCCCATCCCGAGGGACGCTGTGAATTGGTGGCAGGAGAACTGCACATGATGTCCCCTGCTGGTTGGAAGCATGGCGAAATCGTTCATCGCCTGCATGTGATCCTCGGCCGCTATATCGAGGACCATCGGCTCGGCAAGGGATTTGGAGCAGAGACGGGGTTCTTGCTCTTCAGCGAACCAGATACGGTTCGCGCGCCAGACTTTGCCTTTATAGCGAATGAAAACCTCCCCGCGATCAGACCGGCGGACGCTTATTGGCCTGGTGCGCCTGACTTGGCTGTCGAAGTCCTTTCGCCCCATGACAAGACGGGCGAAGTTGACCAAAAAATCGAAGACTGGCTCAAAGGGGGAACCAAACTGCTCTGGGTCGTCGACCCCCAATTGCAGATGGTTATTGTTTATCGCTCTTTGATCGACGTAACGCTCAAAACTATTGCCGACGTGCTTGATGGCGGGGACGTGCTAAGGGGATTTTCCTGCGCCGTGTTCGATATCTTTCCACCGCAGTGAACACTGAGTGCCGACCCCGAAACCGCTCTATGGTCTGTGGGGCCAGACATTCTGTCTGCCAAACGATTCCAGAATTGGCACTTAGGCTTCGTCAGTCTGCGGCGACTCACCTATCTCGCGGTGTGCGACTGTTCATCAACGCCGTAGAAGCGACGCCCGCCACTGCGGAGAAAAAGTAATTCACCGATTGAGCTCGACGTAGTAGCGAACGTGTGCTACAATGTAATACATGAGTACCATGTCGATTCGACTCCCCGAAAAACTGCGTAAGGAGCTTGCGCAGCTTAGCCGGCGGCTCAAACGCCCGGCCAGTGAGATCGTCCGCGAATCGGTACGCCGCTATATCGACGCGGAGCAGCTTCGCAAGGTCCGCGAGACCACTCGGCCCCACGCCCGGGCTCAAGGCTATCTGACCGACGAAGACGTTTTCAATGACGTCTCATGAGGGTCGTTCTCGATACGAACGTCCTGCTGGCTGGCATCGCTACGCACGGGCTTTGTGAAGCCGTGCTGGACGCCTGTCTTGGCGCCGATCCACCCGTCGTTGTGTTGTCTGAGCATATTCTTGGCGAGGTTGCCAAGCACCTCGGCACGAAGTTCAAGATGCCTCCCGAGGAAGTGCGCGAGGCCGTCGCTATGCTGCGGAGCCAGACGGAACTCGTGGAACCGGCCGCCGTATCGGCCGATGCTTGTCGCGATCCCGACGACTTGCCGGTTCTGGGCACGCTTATCGCCGCTGGGGCCGATTGTCTGGTCACGGGCGACAAAGACTTGCTGTCCCTCGGCCAGTTCGGCGGAAAGCCGATCCTCTCTCCTCGCCAATTCTATGAGCAACTGCATGGAAGTTAAGAAGTCACATGAGCAGCTCACCTACCAACGCAAAACGAATTCCTCGAACGCCCACCACCCAGAGTGTAGGATCCGCCGGTGGTCTTTCGCCAGGCGATGGCGGCAGATCACGATGGCCGTGCGGAGTAACCAGGGATCGACGGGAGCGCTGCGGGCCGTTGTGACCGCCTGTTCCAACCGGGCATGGGCACTGGTCCAATCGAGCCGGGTCGTCGATTCCTTCAGCAACCCGTCCCACAGCAGTTGGTAGAGCGCCTGATATTTTGGGCTCATCGTCTGGCTGTCGAGATGGGCCAATTGCTCACGGGCGAACTCAAGCTGGCCGTCACGCACGTTGCCCAGCGCCAGCAGCAGTCGGTGGCCCGACAAGTAGGGATCGGATGGCAGTGTCAGCGCTTGGCGGCTGACCTCGCGCGCGGCCTGGGAGCAATTCTGGGACCACAGCGCTTCGGCAACTGGCAGGAGGTGCTCTGGACGAGCATCGCTGCGCTGCCGCCAATGCTTCAGCCAGGCAACGGCCCGGCGGATACAACCAACTCGTAGCAATCCTTCGCCCGCGGCCGACCAGCATGCCACGTCTTCCTTGAGCCAGCGCCGATTGGATCGGACAAAGCCAGCGACTCGGGCGGACTCGTTCGGCGCGATCACGCCCTTTACCGGGCCAACGCGATCCAGATAGTACCGCGCCGCCCAGCGCCAGATGTCGCCGCGGATGCGGAGCCGCTTCATTTGTTTCTTCCACCGCGAAAACTGGGCCGTGTGGAAGACGCATAGGTTTGTCCACACGTTGGCCACGTGCGGATCGCACTCTGGGCACTCCAACACAGACTGAAGTTGCGCGATGGTATGCTCCGTCCAGCCTGCACTCACCAGCGCTCCCACGGCCTTGTCTAAGGCAGCCGTATTTGGCAGTTCCATCATTCCGAGTTCCTGAAGCAGAGTGAGCGCCGTGTGTCGATCGCTCTTCGCCGCCGCCAGGCAGATGCGCCACGCCAGAAGCGACGCGGCATCGAGCGAAGGCGTTGCCGTCGCCAAGGTTGCATCCGCCGCGGCTGCTTCCTTGTCGTCGCATTGCAGGTCGAAGAGCAGTTCACTGGCAAATCGGTAATCGGGCAACAGCGCCAGCGCCTGCTTCAGCGACTCTTTCGCGCCGGCACGGTCGCCGCTGCGCAGCCGGGCGTGCCCTTCGTAGCCGTGCGATTGTCCTAGTTTGGGAGCAATCCGCGTCAGATGCTGCGCGGCTTCGAGATAATTATCAGTGTCGTTAAGTTCGTCATACCAGTCGGCCAGCCGCGTCCAGGCCCAATAGTATTGCGGATCCTGCGCCACCACCGACCGCATCCGCTCGACGGCTTCTCCGCGCTCGCCAGACTGCCAGATGAGGTGCGCTTCGCGCGATTGCAACATCAGCGGCACATCGTCGCCAAAGATTGCCGGGTGGCAAGCCGCTCGGGCATCGTCCCAGCGCCCCTGCTGGCTGAGGTAGTACGCCCGCAGGCTGTGCGCGTCAGCGTGCCGAGGATCGAGTGCCAAGACCCGATCGAGCGCCTCGATTGCTTCTTCATTCCTCCCTGTGCTGCCGTAGATCTCGGAAAGGATGATCCATAGCGCACCACTGTGGGGGCGGAGTTGGGTTGCCTGCCGGGCCAGTTCCAAAACCTCGTCGAATCGTTCCAGTTGACCCAGCCATTCGCGCAGCCGCTTCCAAATCCAGTCGTTCTCCGGCGCCAACTCGGAGGCACGCTTCATGGCGTCTACCGCAGCCGGTTGGTCGGGCAAGGCCCACAGGAGATCGGCCAGTGTGGCATGGATCCGCGCGCTCTGCGGCTCGTGGACTAGCGCCGTCTGCAACAGTTGCCTGGCACGGTCCAGATTGCCCTGCCGTTGATGGGCCTCGGCCAAAGCGCAACTCGATTCGCCCCACCCTGGGTTGATCTTCAGAGCTTCTTCCAACGCTTCGATCTCGCCGCTCGCATCGCCGCAAGCCTGGCACGCCGCCGCCAGATCGAGCCAAATCCGCGGCAATAGCGGGAAGCGGCGAACCGCCTCGCGCCCTGCCGTTCGCGCAGTCTCTGCCTGGTCCATCGCGATGAGCTGGCGGATGACGGCCGAATGGGCATGCCATAGATCCGACCGGGCGGCCAAAGCCTCTTGGAGCATCGTCAGCGTGGCCTGCGGCCCCCAGGTATGTGCCGCATGTTCGCGAAATGCCAACAAGCCATCACCAAAGATTACCTGCCGCTCCAGCTCCCCTCGCACGAAGCGCAACTCTTCTTCTCGTTCCGTGTTCGTATCGCAAAGGTTCATCAGGCCTTCGATGGCATGTTGATAATCGACGGAGTGGCGGATCGCCTCCCGCATCGCGAGCCGGGCCTCGCTGGTGCGTCCCTCCCCTTGCAGGATGCGCCCCCGAATCCAATGCACGATCGGATTGGCCGATTCCAGGCCATGGGCCGTCTCGGCCGCGGCCGAAGCCTCGTTCCAGCGTCCCTGCGTCATGAGCACGATCGCCAACTCACGATGCGCCCAGGCATCGTTCGCGTGACGCGCCAGTAGTTCGCGAACCTCCGATTCGTGGACGGCTGGAGGCTCGTCGTACAGCCATTCAATCAACAGCCGCCGCAGCCGGTAGTGATGCGGAAACCGAGCGATGGCGGCTCGGATCTGAGCGATGGCCGCAGGGCGTCCTTCAAGATCAGCCAGCAGTCGCGCCGTCTCCGACTGCGACTCTCCATCAAGAGGTTGATCCGCCAATGCCCGCTGCCAGCAATCCAGCGCTTCGCGAGGCTGGCCGCGGTAGGTGGCCATGCGAGCCGCTTGCCGCAGCCATTGACCAGGGTGGCACTTTCCCTGAGCCCGTTGCAGCAGTTCATCCGAACTCGCTTGCCGGCCATAGCGTGCGTGATAGTCGGCTGCGAACAACAGCAGATCGGCATCGTCTGGCCTTAGTTTCAGGGCAGTGTCGAGCGTCTCAAACAGTTCGTCGTGGGTATTGAGCTGGTCGAACGCCCAGGCCAGCGTCCGAGCAGGCTGGCAGGAGAGCGCACCCAGCCGCGCGAATCGCTCGCGCAAGAACTTCAGTGCTTGCTCGCCAAAACGCATGTGACGAGACGCGATGAAGTAAGTCCACGACTGGCCCTCGTGCTTGTCGTTCAGGCAGGCGGCAAAGCGGTAGAGTTCGAGTGCTTCCTCACGGCTCTCGCGGCCCCACAGCAGATCTCCCCACAAGCCATACCATTGACCTTCCATGGGGCGATAACGAATGACGCGCCGCAGCAATCGCGTTGCATCGTCGAACGCCCTGGCGTCCTCGCTCAATTCGGCCGCATAGTCCCCCAGCACCAGGGGATGGCAGTTGGTTGCAGCGCACAGCGATTTGAGGAGTTGCGTCCGATCTTCACGTCTCCCCAATTCGCGAAACATCGAGAGCTTGGCCATCAGCAGATTGACTTCATCCGGATACGTCTTCAGCAACGCCTCGACGCACTCCTGGCCGCCGCTGATGTCACCGTCGTAGCCGGATAATGACCAGCGGGCGCGGTGGACCAACGGATGTTCTGGATTCTTGGCAAGCATCTCTTCGTAGATTTGCTGAGCCGCCGGACGATCGTGCTTTTCCAACAATCGATTGACGTGATGACTGCCATGAAACATGGATTCATCGGGCAGTTCGATTCCGTCCAACAGCGATGCGCTGGCGGCCGGAATCATCACCATGCCGCGCGGACCGTTAGCCCGATACTGCTTCAGCAGTTCATCGGCGTCGTACTCCGCATAGGTTCGCACCGACGGATCGCGCACCAGCAACGTGCGGCGGCGATCGTCGTAGCCGATGATCGCCTGCAAATGAGCATTGCCAGGATTGACCGTCGTTAAGGTCAGCGGAATCCCTCGGTCCAACAGCGCCGTGACCGATTCCCATGTGCAGCGGAACTCGCGGACCACGAATCCATGATCTTCCGCCCACTGCCGTTCGTGATGGCCTGGAGTGCCGTCGTAGCAAATCTCGCGGGCGATTTCCTCGTGATCGGCCGGTACCCTCCAATAGCCACTGATGGCCGCCAACGTGGCAGGAGCGCAGGTTTCGCGATCTTGCCGCACGAACCCCACATTGAGCATCTGCCGCTTCCCATCGGTCGATTCCTCCAAGCGTTTGGCAAATGCCTGATAGGTCTCGCTATCCGGCACTTCGCGCGCCAGCGCCGCGGCCGTGGCATAATCGCCACAGAAATAGGC
>JAIOPX010000208.1 GCA_021413705.1 Planctomycetota bacterium
CCATGCCCCAGCCCCCTGTCATTCTGGAAGCCGCCGGACTACGTCTGTCGTTTCACGCATTCGGCGATCGGCTCGCCCATACCGTTGGGCTGGTCGTGGGTAATCGAGTCGTGCCCCTGTTGGCATCGGTCGAAGGAACGCCGGCAGACGACTGGCCGCCGAGTCCGCCGCTGACGACGATCGAATTGTCGTCCCAGGCAGGAGTGCAACACGCTCTGCTGCTAGGCATGGCAGGGCGGAGCCATTGGTCGGTCGCCGTGGTCCTGAACGAAGCGGCGCGACGGTTGGAGTTCGAGATTGCTACCCGGATGAAAGAGCCGGCCACGTTACTTGGCAGCGCCTATCGCACCATGGTGGCCGCCCGATCCCACCGTGAGGGCGTCGAGTTGGCGGTGGATGGCGAAACGATACGGGTGGAGGCTCCCTCTCAGCAACCCGCAGTGCGTGTCACACCTGATGGTCTGAATGTGCCGGTTGAACTACCTGCCGGCCCTTTTCCGCAGACCGTCCGTTGGAGTTATGCCATTTGCCGCTTGTCTTAGAGGGCCGACGCCCGACCGGCCGGGTTGCCTCCGAGCGTCGCGTGCCGCATGATTACCATATGTCCACTCCAACACAGACCGACTCTGAAAAAACGCCTCCCGCCGATAGTCAATCGTTCGCCGAAACGGCGCTCACCTTGGGGGGGAAAAGCGCCGACGAAGCGCGTCGAACCGGGGCGATCGACAAAGCGGATGATCAAGTAGAAGCCCTCTTCGCGCCCCAGTATCAGACGATCAACAGCCCGGCCCATCGAGCCGTCTGGGATCGCCCAGTGCCCGTCGAGCTGTTCGTCAGCCATCCACCAGTTCCCTCGCCGGAAATTCGCCGGGTGATGGACGATTCTCTGGCTATCGCCCGGCGCCATCGCGAGTCTGGTACGTTGCTCAACAGTGAAGGCAAGCTCGACGAAGGCGTGTTGGCGGAACTCGGGGGCGCCGGTTATTGGGGACTGCTGGTAGGGCGCGAGCATGGCGGTTCCGGTGCGCCGTTCTCCGTGTTTGCTCCGTTCCTATCGCGGATGGCGATGATCGATCCCACTCTGGCCGGATTGGCCAGCGTCCACGGCTGCATTGGAGCGGTCGATCCGGTGCGAACCTTTGGCAACGCGGAACAGAAGCAGCGGTTTCTCCCCGATCTGGCCAGCGGCCGGCGGCTCTCCGCATTTGCATTGACGGAGCCTGGCGCAGGGAGCGACTTGACGGCGCTCAAAACGCGGGCCGAGCGCCAAGGCGATGAGTTCATCGTCAATGGCGAAAAACTGTTCATCACCAATGTGCTGCCGGGACGGACGATCGGGCTGGTCTGCCTGATCGAAAATCGCCCTGCCGTGCTGGTGGTCGATCTGCCGGCGCAAGAGAACGAGCAGTTTCAATTGCGCAAGTACGGCCTGTGGGCGCTGAAGCACACGTACAATCGAGGGATCGTCTTCAAGGACTTCCGCGTGCCTGCGGAGAACCTGCTCACGCCGCCGCGCGGCGACGGGCTGACGATTGCCTACCATGGACTGAACCTGGGCCGCGTGGCGCTCTGTGCCAACGCCTCCGGTACGATGCGATTGATGCTGGCCAGCATGCTCCCCTGGGCCAACTTCCGCGTCACCTATGGCCAGCCGATCGCGCAGCGCGAACTGGTGCGCCGACGCCTCGGTTCCCTGGCCGGAATGATCGTGGCCTGCGACGCCCTGGTGCAATGGTGCGCCGGCCTGATCGACCAAGGCTACCGCGGCGAGATGGAATGCATCATCGCCAAGATTTTCGGCAGCGAAAGCCTCAAGGATGCCGCCGTCGAGTTGCTGATGAAGACGCACGGCGGGCGGTCATTCCTGCATGGGCATCTGTTGGGAGACAACATCCACGAGTTTCTCGCCCCCTGCATTTATGAAGGGGAAGGGGAAATGCTGGGCATGGCGTTCTTCAAATCGCTGGTCAAGCAGCATGGCGTGGAGTTCTTTGAGCCCATCGGCAAGGCCCTGGCCGCCGCCGGCATCAAGCGACCCAACCCGCTCAACCCAGCCCATGCCTGGGCGCTCAAAGGCGCTGTGCTGCCGTATGCCCGCTGGTTCCTCAAGCAAAAGCTGCGCGGCAGTGCGCATCCCGATCTGCCGCCGATGCCCACGCGACTCAAGGAACATGCGGAGTTCGCCGTCGAGCGCTTGCAGCGGATGCCGCTGACGATCAGCCGCGTGATGAGCCGCCACCAATTGGCGCTGGCCGACCGCCAATGCCGCATGGCAGCCCTCTCAAGCCAAGTGCAAGATCTGCTGACGATCCTGGCCACAAGCCTCTATGCCAGCACCAGCGCCGAAGAAGTGGTGCAAGACGCCGCTGGCGTGGCCTGCCAGGAACTGACCCAGCGCATCACGGGCCGCCTCCCCGGCGACCGTTACTTCCGGGATGTAACGCGGTTGGGCGAGGCGATCGCCGAAGGCGGCTTTGAATCGATCGCGGGACTGAATGCGGGCGAGATTCTCATGCCGTATGAGCGGTAGGGGACTGTCCCCTTAGACATGTTTTTTGTGTCGCCGAATCTGGGGCCAGCGCGTTGCGGCTTATGAAAATCAACCGCAATGCGATAGCGTCCGGTTAGCTCTCCGCCAAGCCACGACAATCCCCAGCAGGGGATCGATCGCCATTCCCAGTGCAGCGTGTCTCGCGGCGACGGCGCTGCCGTCATCGCAACCCTGAGTTTGGCGATGTAACGCATTTGGGGTAAGCAGCGACCCGCCGGACTCGCAGATTTGTGCTAGGCGACAGCCCAGGTGTCGATTAAAATAAAGAAGCAGGGATCGATTCTCCTGGAGTATGCCGTGAGTACCGTGGCCGTCCATCTCGACCGTTTGCTTGAACCGTTGGCTGCTTCGTTTTCGCCGGATGTGGCGGCCAAGGTAGCCGCCTTGCGGGCGGATGAAACGATGCAAGCCCGGATTGACTACTTGGCCGAACGCGCCAACGAAGGTTTGTTGACGGTAGAGGAGCGGGAGGAGTATGCAGGCTATCTCCACGCCATTGATGTGATCGCTGTCTTGCAGGCCAAGGCCCGCTCTCTGCTTCGCAAGCAACCGTGATGGACAAAGCACTCCGGTCTCTGGTCCGTCGCCGGGCCGGGGAAGTTTGTGAATACTGCCGACTGCCGCAAGAAGCCTCGCCGTTCGCCAGCTTCCATGTGGAACACATCATCGCCCGGCAGCACGGCGGCCCCACCGAATCAGACAACCTGGCGCTGGCGTGTGGTTTCTGCAATTTCCACAAGGGGCCAAACATCGCCAGCCTCGATCCCGAGAGCGGCCACCTTGTGCCGTTGTTTCATCCACGGCGGGACCGCTGGACAGGTCATTTCGCCTGGGAAGGGACCGTGATCGTCGGCGAGACGGCAACGGGGCGCGCGACCACACAGTTGTTGGCCATGAACGACTGGGAACGAGTGGAAATTCGAGAAAACCTGCAAACCCTGGGGGAGCCTTTTGCAGGTTAGATGCGAGAGAAGGTGTGAGAGAGTCACCCCATGCATCGCCTGAATGGGTGGCCCTTTCCGCTCGCCCCCTTTCCGCTCGCCTTTGACGCAAAGACGCGAAGATGGAAAGACTCGCGAAGAAGGAAGGGGGTTGGGATTCGTTGTGGAGATGCCATTTCGATCTGGCAGGATCCTTTTTTTCCTCAGCAATTCCCCTCCTTTGCGTTCCTTCGCGCCTTTGCGTCGAAAATTATCCCACCGCCCTAACCGCCACCCACATTTCGCGGAATATGTGGTACGCTGCTCCCTTGATCCAGCAAGGGGAATGGAATGACTCAGCCCGAAGAGCCGCCCGCCGGGGAAATCTCTGCATCAGAGTCGGCAGCAAGCGATTCTTTCCAGCCGCCAGCGGCAGACCTCAAGCCGACGGACACGGGTGCGGCCGCAGCGGCGGCCCAGCTCGCCGGCGAACATCACCCCGTTGAGTCCCGGCTCTCGCTCCCTTCCGAGTCGAATCGGCTGCCGCACGTTCCGAAGCCCACGATCCTGTACTTGATGGGTTGGACGGCGACGACGGCCGTCGTGCTGGCGGTCCTCACCCAGCTCTATCGGGTTCAAACCGAACTCAATACGCCCGTCTGGGCGGTGCTGTTGCTGGCGTTGTTGGCCACCGTGTTGGGGTGGTTCTATTTCGGCGCGCTATTCATTGTCTGGCATGCCGTGCGGCGCACGCTCTGGCGTCTGGAACCCGGCGAATGGCTCATCCTCATTTTGACGAATTGTCTTACGTCGTTTGCCAGCCTGGTCTTTATTGCCAATGTCGTGAAGCCAATTGAAGTTTGGCTGCGCATCGGCGGGGCGCTGATCCTGGTTCAGCTATCCCTCGTGATGGCGTGCGCGGCGTTGTTTCAGCGCCAACGATTGCCGTGGCGGCTGTTGTTTGCCCTGCCCGCTGGCATGACGTTTCTGTGTGCCCTGGTGCTGGTTGCGGCGGAAGTGTTGGAAACGATCGCTCAAGATCATGCAATCCTGGCCGCGATCGTAGGCGTGGGCGCGATGCTGATACCCTTCCCGCTCTGCCTGGGTCTGTTGATCGCCGGAATCCTCCGCGATGCCTTGCGCCGCGAGAAGCGTCACTATCTGCACTGGTCGGGCGTGGCCATGACCGTCGTCTTGGTGCTTCCCATGACTGCCTATGTCTTTCTGGGCCTCGTCATGCTGCTGATGTCGCTCGTGCAAGGTTGATCGGTAGGACAAACGGTGTCAGGTACCTTTTGTGCGAAGCACCCTCCGGGCCGGCAAAAGGTACCTGACACCGTTTTTCTCCCGTTTTCCTCCGGTTCTGATCCCTTCAATCCTCATCCCAATCAACCTCCTCTCCCCTTTGGGGAGAGGCCGGGAGAGGGGCCTTGGTGCGGAAGGTCGCTGTCCGAAGGGCGACACCCATCTACCGGATGGATGCTTCCTGGCTTTCACGAGGTCAAGCGAAAAGAGGGCTAAATTAATCCAGGGGGCGAATCGCTGTCCCCTGTTTTTGATTTAACGCCGTTACGTCTTGGAGGCGGCAGGCCGTGCCGTATCTTCAGCCTGCCATTCCGCCGCTAACGAAAGCATCGCTTCTTGCAGTTCCGCGCGGATGGTTTTTTCCTCGCCGCGGAGGCGGGGGATGTCCGCTTCCTCTAACTGAACTATCTTGTTTTCCGCTTCTCCCAGTGACGTTTTCCACTGGCTGGTCTGATCGTCGTGCCCGCCGGTGGAGATGTTTTTACGAAGACGTTCCTGACGCTCCGCCAGGCGCTGCGTTTCCAGGACGGCGTTTTTCACGTCATCCTGCTTGGCTTCCCAGCGGCGCTGGATTTCGAGGCACTTCTGAATACCCAGGTCGTCGGCCAGCGGGCCGTTCTTGGTGACCAGATTCTCCTGGATCCAGTGCATGTTGAGTTGTTCTTCTTTGGTTGTGACATGCACCAGGCGAACGCTCGATTCGTCAATTCGAGTCTCGGTCACGCTGATGCTCAGTTCTTCGTTGGGTTTCAGCTCGAAGCGAAGGCGCAGCCCGTTCTTGAGCGAGGCGTCGCTGGCCAATGGCATGGCTGTTCCATCGGCCTGGGTCAGAGCAGACTGCACCTCTGGTTCTTTCAGCAGATAGTCGTGGTCCAATACCACCTGGAACGCTTCCGCGCGATTGTTCTTCCATCGATAGAGTGTCTCCTGCGTTTCGCGACTGCGCGTGTAGCAATATCCCCGAATCAGGCGGAGGCTTACCACTTTGCTCCGAAGTCGCTTGTTCTCGTGCCGCACGCGTACGCCGGTTTCCAGCGCATGAGGCAGCAGTGCATCGCCGCCGGGCTTGGTGGCGGGCAGTATGCAGTTGCCGGCGTAGTCGCCGTCGTGAAACACGGTGCAGACGCCGCGACCAAGGCTGTAAGCGGTCTCGTTGGCAAACTCAATCGCGCGGAAGGGACGCTCAGGATGATTGGCCAGCTTGTAGTGCAGCACCGTTTTGGATTTGCCAAGCGTGGTGTTGAAGACGGGGATGACCGCCGAACGGTTTGCCCCGATCGAGACGGGCGTAGTCGATTCGAAAATACAGAAATCGCCGGCGTCGCGGACCTCGGCATCGGTCGTTTCCGCCGCCAAGCCGGCGTCCCCGCTTGTGAAATCCATATCCATGCCGTCGAGGCGCAAAGCTCCACCCGTCGGGCGTGAGCGGCGTTTCTGCATGGCTCCCCCTCCCGCCGAACGACTCAACTTCATGCTTGCGGCGCCGCCGCCTTCCGGGGCGACCGAAAAATACTCGGCGGGAGCGCCGGCCATCACCATTCCCTCTTCCACCTCCACCGCTCCCAGCGCCATAGCGCGCACCACGTTTACATGTTTGCGGCGCGGCGTTTTGGAATCGGCCAGATCGGTGGAAAACGTGATCGGTTCTCCCGTGACGACCGAAACCAGAAAATCGTTCCAGTCTTCTTCGGTGTTGTTGTCTACGATGGCGAAGGCTTGAAACTCATAGGGATGCTCGTCCATTTGGCGGAGCCGGTACGAAATCTTCCAGGCGGCAGCCGGCACGGCGTATTGGACCGTCGCTTCCGTCTCATCCTGGTCGGTCGAAAGCGCCAGTTCCACGAAAGTGCTGTTGGGCTTGATTTTCTCAAAGTTCCGCTGCAGAGCCTTTTCGATTTCCGACTGGATCGTGGCGTCGTCAAAGCGAAGCTTCTGGATTTCGCTCAGCGGCAGCCGCTGGAAACCGTTGTCGGTCAGCACGACGAGAAACTTATGGACGATCCTGGACAGCCCGTTGCCGACTTCCTCCGTGTGCAGGCCCACCAAACGTCCCTGGACGGTGCTTCCAGCTTTATCGATGGAAACGCGCGCACCCGCCAACCGTTTGGCCAGTCCTTCCAGCACATGCTCCCGATCGATCTCAAGATTTCCTTCCGCCTCGTTGCTGGGCCGGAAGCTGGGTGGCGACTGAACGGCCACCTGACCATACACGTTGAGCGATCCCAGCACGTCGGCAATGTGGTCCTTGCGCACCGGTATGGAAATGTTCGCGGGAGCATCTTTCTTAACACAGTACGCGCGGCGA
>JAIOPX010000348.1 GCA_021413705.1 Planctomycetota bacterium
GACCCAAGTGCAGGAAACCAGAACCATGAGTCAGCGGACTGTCCTCTATTGCGCGGTCGTGGCAGCGATGGCTGTCGCCTCCGTCGGTTGTCACCATCGCGGCAAAACCGAACACTTGCCGCCCCCGAAGATGCTGATGGAACCAGGCCCTGGCGTCGGCGGCCCCGGCCCGGGCGTAATGCTCAATAGTTTGCCGATGCCCCCGATGATGGGTGTCTCGCAAATTGCTTTCCTCAGCCCGGTCGATATGCAAATCGCTTGGGACGCCACCGGCAGCGGGCGGTTTGATTCCGATCCGCGCAAAGCTCCGGTGCGGCAGGACTTCCCGCAGGGGGGCATCTACCGCCTGCAGTTGTCGAACATCCCCGGCCGCCCGGAAGTGGAACTCTTCCCGACGATCGAAGTGGCCCCAGCCACGCCGCGGACGGAAGCCTATCTGGCCCACAGCTACATCCCGATTCAATTCACCGATGCCGACCTCGACCAGGTGCTCAGCGGCAACTTTGTCACCAAGGTTATCTACCTGCCTGACGACGAGTATCAGGAGATGGCTTTGGCCGGTATCGAAGAATTGGTCAGCACGCGACTGGATCCGGGTGTCGATCCGGTTGTGGAAGCGGATCGTCGCGGTTCGATTCTGGCCATCGTGCGGATCGGTAACAAGAACGTGACCACCGCGGGCATGATGGGTGAGGAAGCGCGGTTGCAGCGTGCCGGTATCCGACCCGCCGGATACTACTCGCAAGATGAAGAAGGTTGCGAGCAAGATGGCTGCGGTGCCGGAGGCGAAGTCATGCACGGAATGGGTGGGATGCCGATGGCCTACGGAGGGATGCCTCCCAATATGGCCGGGGTGACCACGCCGCAATACGGGATGCCGATCACGGGCACGCCGATCGGATTGCCCGGCCCACCGCATATTCCACTAGGAGTGCCGGCCGGCTTGAAGCAGCACAAGATTGTCAATCACACGTCGGTCCACATGCCGAAGCCGACGAAGCACATGCGAATCGACGTGCAGCAACATCCTGGCTACAGCTATCCGAAGCCGGTGAGCCACATCAACATCGAAGAGCGTGACAAGGGTGGTGGACGCGGTTCGTTCCTCCAACCCGTGATCGACAAAGTTCGTACGACGTGCGGGTACTAGAGCAATGACAATGGTCCCTTTTGCTACAAGCAGGATATTGGCGGTTGCGGCACTGGTGCTTGTCGGTTGGGTTGGCAATGCTGCCGCCCAGCGAAGTGGCATTCACTACAGCCAACGTGCCGACATGCCTCCGGGAGCGATTGGAAATTGGCAACTGCAGCGAGGGGGACCATTGCCGGGATACATCCAGCCAGTCGAGATCTCGGCCCCTGACGGGGCCGAGATCTCCATGGCCATGGAAGGCCGGTTTGAGGATCCGCAACCGGCGCCGCGGCTGGCTGGGATGCTGATCGGACCCGTCTACCGCTTTCGTGTCACGTCAATTCCACAGAATCCAGGGCTCGAAATCTTCCCAACGGTCGAAGTGATCAACCGCCTCTATCCGCCACTCGGGACCGAATTGAAGTTCCCCATTCAGGTCGAGTTGACCCAGGATGAATTGCTGTTGGCATCGCGTGGCAACATGGTCACCAGGGTGATTTACCTGGAGGATCCGGAGCAGGCCATTCCCGCCAAGCAGGACAACGGCCGGCAACATTGGTTCGAGGCAGCTGCTGGCGAGGATCCGTTGCGAGTAGCGGACGGCTTGGGCAGGCCCATGGCCATCCTTCGCATTGGCGGACTCCTGCCTCAGGCGGGGCAACCGGACGAAGCATTTCTCTACGGCTCGCCGCCGCTGATGATGTTCCAGCGACCTGAAGTGGTCAAGCCGATGTCGCCTCCCGTTGCAAATCCGAAGGGCACGATGAGCCGATTGCCTTCTCGTTCCGCGCCGATAACCAGGTGAGATCGTCCATGGCCGCTTGTGCAATCCCAGCAAACGGAATCTCCACTGCCGATCAGGCTGTCGCCTGGCCGACTTGGTGGCGGATGGTCGTAGTTGCACTGGCCGTATTGACGCTCTGCTCGTGCCGGGGCGTCTCCTCGCCACGCACGGCCGACACCGACTTGCAGGCGCCTCCCGCCGAAGCGCGGGCGAAGGCAGCGGTAGTTGCAATGTCGCACGAGACCGTAAGAGCCACTGGAACGGATCGGGTGCCTGGGGCAAGCGAGGCGCCGCCCCAGAACATTCCTGGCGTTGCGTCGAACCTCCACTCAGGCGAAATAGCAGTGCCACCCAGTTCGCGTCGCTTTCAAGCCCAATACGAACAAGCCCAGTACGACGTGCAGCCGGTCGCCCATTGCGAACCGTGTCCTGCTAACGACACATTGCCGCCGAGCGCGTTCACGGGCTCGCCCCACGACGGATTGGGGCCGGATGGGCGTCCGTTGGGAGGACCGCTGCAGCAATGGGCGCCGCCGGGTATTGCGCGCCCCTGGCCGCCGGAAGAATACATCGGCGACGGCGGCGACGCTCGCAACATGGCCATTGTCGGCGACGATTTTCGGATCAACGGATTGGAGCCAGAAGACACGCTGGCCCATTTTGAAACCGTGGACGGCCGGACGCTGATTACGCCCAGCAATCATGTGAAGCTCTATGCTCCCCGGTTCGCTGCGGTGCGGCGCGTGAGCCTGGTCAACAGCTTCGATCAAGAGCTGCAAGTCGCAAGCGCTCGTCGCCGTCGTGAAGCCTCGACAGAACTCCAGAAGCTCCCCTCCAACACGGTGTTGCAGCCGGTGGGCGCACGGGGCGAGATTGGCCGCAAGAATCTCATTGTGCAGCAGCAGAACAATCCGCCGCTGGTGGTCGAAAACCAGAAGCTGGCTGCCGAGGCGATCAACCGATTCAAGCCGTACGAAGACCTGAGCATCATCCGCATCGGTCAATTCGTCGAAGCGGAAAAGGCCATGCTGGCAGCCCGCGTCAATGCGGCGATTGTCTGGACGCGCGATCAAGGGGCTCAGGTCACACTCAACGGTCGCAAGGCCGTGGCGGCCATTGCCGATCGCAAGGCGCAGACGACCTACACGATCGATTCCGACTCATGCCCTCGGCTGCGGTTGATCAAGATCGCCTCGACCGACATCGCACGCCCTGGGGACATCGTCGAGTTCACTTTGCGATACGACAACACGGGTGACGAGGTGATCGGCAACGTGACCATCGTCGATAGCCTCACCACGCGGCTGGAATATGTTCCCGACAGCGCGTCGGCGTCGGCCAAGGCCACCTTCGGATCCAAAGAGAACGACGCTCAGTCGTTGGAACTGCGGTGGGAGATCACCGACCCGCTCAAGCCTGGCCAGGGTGGCATCCTCCGCTTCAAGTGCCGAGTGCGGTAGTAGTCGTTGGAGTCCAGGCTTTAGCCTGCTTCTCGTCAAGCAGCCTGAAGGCTGTACTCCAACAGCGGTAATCGTCAGGCAATAGCCTGACCTACGGGCCGCGCCCTTTCTTCTGTGGCACATCAGGGGTACGATTGCGGCGCGGCACTTTGAGCCCCCCTCCCCTGCCCTGGCAGTTCATCAAGTTATGAGCGTTCGCACACGTTTTGCCCCCAGCCCGACCGGATACTTGCACATCGGCGGAGTCCGAACGGCGCTGTTCAATTGGCTGTTCGCCCGGCGGCATGGGGGACAGTTCCTGCTACGGATCGACGACACCGACGCCCAGCGAAACGTCGAGGCGGCGCTGGCGCCGATTCTGCATGGCCTGAAATGGCTGGGGATCGATTGGGACGAGGGGCCGGAAGTCGGCGGGCCGTTTGAGCCGTACTATCAATCGCAGCGTGGCGAGCGACATCGTGCGGCCGTGGAGAAATTGCTCGCCACCGGCGCGGCTTATCACGACTACGCCAAGACCGAAGAGGTCCAAGCGGAACGCGAGGAAGCACAGAAGGCCGGCAAACAATTCGTCTACAGTCGACAGTTCATGGCAGAGAGTGACGCCGATCGGTCGCGGTTTGAGGCCGAGGGGCGGCAAGCAGTCGTGCGGTTGAAGATTCCGCGCGAGGGAACGCTGGGGCTCGATGACCTGGTGCGAGGCCGCGTCGAGTTCGCCTGGGCGAACGAGCAGGACCATGTGATTCAGCGGACGGACGGAACGTGCCTGTATCATTTGGCGTCGGTCGTGGATGACTTTGATTTTCAGATCTCGCACGTCATCCGGGCCGAGGAGCATCTGTCGAACACGCCACGGCAGGTATTCATCGTCGATGCTTTGGGTTACCCTCGCCCGCAGTATGCGCATTTGCCCTACGTGGCCGCGCCAGGAAGTCGCGAGAAGCTGAGCAAGCGAAAGATTGCGCAGTATTTGAAGAACCCTGACTTCAAGAAGGTCTATGACCACGGAGCGAAAATCGCCGCTGCGATCGGCATCGAAGGATCCGCCGAAACATTTAATCCGGTGATCGTCGATTTCTATGAAGCTATCGGCTACTTGCCGGAAGCGATCGTAAATTATCTCCTGCTGCTGGGTTGGTCGCTCGATGACAAAACGGAGCAGTTCTCCCGCGATGAGATGATCCAGAATTTCTCGCTAGAGCGGGTGAACAAGGCTCCGGCCAGCTTCGACACGCAGAAGCTGCAGTCGGTTCAGCAGCGCTATATGGACGGGGTGCCGCCGAAACAGAAGGTGGCCTTGGTGCTGCCGTTCCTACAACGAGCCGGCATGGTGACTTCGCCGCCGCCGTGCGATGTTGGTCCTCGTCTTTCGTCCGTGCTGGCCGCTGCCGGCGATCGGATCAAAGTTGCCGGCGACATCCTGGAATATCGCGAGTTCTTCGAACCGGACGACTTATTGAACTACGATGAAGCCGCCCTGGACAAGCGCATCCGTAATGCCCCTGAAGCGGCTGGATTGCTCGTCAAGTTTCGAAATCGTCTCTCAAGCGTCGAGCCCTTCGAGCCGGCAGCATTGGAGGTCATGCTCAACGAGTTCGTGGCAGCGGAAGGAATCAAAGCCGGGCAGATTGTCCATCCGCTGCGCGTGGCCCTGACCGGCAAGTCGGTCGGCTTCGGCCTGTTTGATACGCTGGCGATCCTGGGACGGGAGTCGTCCAAGAATCGCATCGACCGAGCATTGGGGCGCATCAATGCGAGCGCCTTGTGATCGATGCCCAACCCCTCTTTACTAAAATTTCAAAAAGCCCCACGATTGAGCCGGTGCCCGTCCATGGAACCCGAGGCTTGCGATGAATACTCCCGATCGGCCAGAGAAAAACCAACCCAGCGATGATGATGCAGCGACAGGAAAGCGTCCGGAGCGGCTGAACTTCATCCAGGAAATCGTCGAGGATGACCTGCGCACCGGCAAATGGGGAGGCCGTGTTCATACACGGTTTCCGCCCGAGCCGAACGGCTATCTCCACATCGGCCACGCCAAGAGTATCTGCCTGAACTTCGGGCTGGCGGAAAAGTATGCCGGGTTGTGCAACATGCGGTTCGACGACACGAACCCCACCAAGGAAGAGGAAGAGTACGTGCAGTCGATCCTGGCCGACATCCGCTGGCTTGGGTTCGACTGGCAGGACCGACTCTACTTTGCCTCCGATTACTTTGAGCAACTTTATGAGTGGGCCGTGCAGTTGATCCGCGACGGCAAGGCCTATGTCTGCGATCTGACACCCGACCAGGTGCGCGAGTATCGCGGCACGCTAACGCAACCAGGGCGTGAAAGCCCCTATCGCGGCCGGAGCGTGACGGAGAATCTCGACCTGTTGACACGGATGCGGGCCGGCGAGTTTCCCGACGGCTCGCGGACGTTGCGGGCCAAGATTGACATGGCCTCGCCGAATGTCAACATGCGCGACCCGGTTTTGTATCGCATCCTCAAGGCGACGCACCATCGCACCGGCGACCAGTGGTGCATCTACCCGATGTACGATTTCACGCACGGTCAGTGCGACTCGATCGAGCGGATCACGCATTCCATCTGCACATTGGAGTTCGAGAACCACCGGCCGTTGTACGA
>JAIOPX010000349.1 GCA_021413705.1 Planctomycetota bacterium
CTCGGATCCGGCCAAGGGATTCCAGGTTCAAACGCCCGATGGCACCGTGACCGACCTGGGAACAGAGTTTGGGGTGTACGTAAAGAATGAGGCTGCAGGAGTGAGGCTTGAGGAGGTAGGAGAAGAAGAGCAGCAGCCGGGCGGCGGCCCGCAGCAAGACGGCAAGCAGGCGCCGGTCACCGAAGTGCATGTCTTCAAAGGTAGAGTGGACGTGGCACCCGGCGACCAACTCGCCCAGGCACCTACTTCCTCCATCCCCCATCCTCCATCCACCATCCTCCAAGCCGGCCAGGCCGCCACGATCAGCGACAACAAGGTCCAGCCGCTGCCGGCCGCCGATCCGTTCAAGTTCGCGCTCGACAAGCTCCAGGGCAATCTGCGAACTGTGCTGCTCTCGGAAGACTTCGAAGCGCTCACACCCGGTAGCGTTTCAGTCGGCAGAGGCGAGTCGCCGGGAGGATGGACAGAAATTGGCACGATGCGCAAAGGTCAGGGAGGATTTGTAATCGACCCGGTCGAGCGGCAAGAGGGTTACGCACGTGCGGGTTACGGTCGGCCCGCGCCTGTGGATCATGCGGGGAAAACCCCCTTCGGCCGCCGCGCGGCGCTGGTCGCTTTCACGTGTGAGCCCCCTAATGCACCCGTCTGGTTGGGACACGAAATTGACGGCCGGGCGCTCAGCGGTCGCTCCCAGATCCTCGTCGAGTTCGACATTTTGCGCGACTCTGAGAGTTTCCACCCTGTGCTCGCCTTCGGGCCGACGCTTGAATCGCGGGTCGAGATCCCATTTACAAAAAATGCCAACGCGGCAGCGGCCGCTACCTCGTGGGTTTTCGGGCAATGGTATCGCCAGCGTTTGCTGTTGGACGTAATCGATGGCAAGCTCCGCAAGGCGCGAGTACAGCGCATGAAATGGGAGGGGAAGGAAGGGTGGAAACCCGACGTGGCTTACAGTGTGCCCACGGCGCAGGCCGAATGGCCCGCGACACCTCGTTATATCGCCTTTGGTTCTCCGCCCGACAACAAAACCTTCCAATGGCTCGATAATATTCGCTTGGAAGTCATTACCGAGAAGTAAAAAAAGTAGTTTCCGATCCTCCAACGCTGGAGCAAAGCTTATCGCAAACTTTTGCCAATCTGCAGTCTGAAAATTGAACTCCCATTCGTCCTCCGCTTCCGCCGGGGTGTTCCCGTCAGCCAAGCGAAGGACACACGCTTTACACAAAAGGTGAGCCAATGTTTTCGCAAAACACAATCTTCCGCTCTTCCCACAGCAAAATGTGTAACTTGTTGACTATTATCGCCACGTATGTGTTGGTTTCACTTTGCGCTGCCACCAGCCAAGCGGCTATCGTAACGATCACCTCAAGCAATGGTATTGACGAGAACCGGGTACAAGACGGAAGCCCTGCTGATGATGCTGCCACATCTCAAAATGAACAATTCTCGACTTATAATAGCGGTGGTAATATACATGCCAGCTACGTGAGAGTGACGAACGCGAACCTCCTGGCCGCACTGCAAACTGCGCTCGGACCCGCACCCGGCTATACAATCAACTCGGCCGTTTTCCGGGCGGGGACGGCGGCGGACGATTATGCGGTCCTCGGCGGCGGTGTGTACACGACAGCAACCTACAACCCAGCTACCCTGAACTGGAACAATCAACCGAATGCTGGGGGAGTGCCCGCCGGTACGCTGCTTGGCACAGGAACGCTTTTTACAAGTAACACCACCGAATGGAACGTCCTCGCTGGGGTCAATACCGTCAGCGATATTCGTTTCTTTTTCCCAACTAGCCTCCTCGGTAGCACCGGCGCCAACTTCTATACCAACTCTCCTCCAATTACAAATATGGGCTTGACGCTCGTGCTCGATGCGGAAGCACAAGAAGCCGCCGTGCCCGAGCCGAGCACATTCGTCCTGGCCGCGCTGGGCTTGGCCGGGCTGGGGCTGGTCGCGTGGCGGGGGCGGAAGTGAAACGTGTGAATGTTTGAAGAGTGTGAAGGGGTGCCGAATGGCGTGAGCAAAAGTAGCGAGATTCGCGCCGGTCGGTCTGGCGCGGGGTAACATTGGCTGGGCCGTCGCGGGCTTCGACAAGAAGTCCGCGGCGGCCCTTTTTCTGCGCCGATCAACAGCCTCGAAGAGGCGGCCCTATGTCAGCCCAGGCCAAGTTCATCGCGCTCGGCGGGACGCCGCGATGAACGGCGGCCTGGGTAACGATCCAACAAAAATACACACAGCCCCAACGGGGCGGCCCTAAACGGCGCGACCACCATCAATCCCAAACATAGCGCTCGTCCAATGCCAATTCATAGCGCTCGCACAATTTGCGGAATTCATCCTGAAACGTCATCTTCCGATGGTGTTCTTCCTGGCGCGAGATGTACCGCTTCACCTGTTCCATGCCCGATTGACTGATCGAGAAAATGCCATAACCGGCCTGCCAATGAAAACCACGATAGGCGGCCCCCTGTTTCTTGATCCATTTCGAGGTTTCGGTTTTCGATTCCTCGATGATGTCTTTGATGGCGTACTTGCGCGAAAGAAGGCAAAGCAAATGTAGATGGTCCTCGACACCGTTGATGAGGACCGCTGTGGTATCGACGTTTTTCAGAATCGTGGCATTATAGGCATAGAGTTCGGATCTCATTTGCGGATCCTTCAACCATGGTGTGCGGTTCTTGGTGCTGTAGACGATGTGGACGATGACCTTGGCCAACGCTTGCGACATGGCTTGGACCTCAAAGTGTTTAGGGCCGCCCCGCTGGGGCTGGGAAAACATTCTCCGATATCGTACCCAGGGCGACGTTCATCGCGGCGACGGCGCCGCGTTGAACTTGCCCTTGGGCTGACCTAGGGCCGCTCCTTCGGAGCTAGTGATTCGTTGTCACGTTACCACGTGCGACGAGTCAATTCCAGATTTGCCAGAGGAGCGAGAGATTTGGGCGAACCGGGTCACCCCAATCCACAGCCTCGAAGAGGCGGCTCTATGTCAGCCCAGGCCAAGCCCGATGCGGCGCCGATAGCCGCGCTGGGCGGCGGCCTGGGTGGCTTTTTTTCGTTCCAACATTTTTCACATTTTTTAAAAATATTTGAAGTTTTTTTCGACGAAAAATGGTTCGCTGGCCTACTTCTGATTCTTGAATTTGGCGCGAGTTTTGTTATAGTAAAATTACAACTTACGCGACCAACAACCCAATGACGTGGTATCATCGCCCCGCTTGAGAAAGTCTCAGGTACCAGGCAGAGCCCGCCCGGCACACCGTGCCTCCGGCGGGCTTTTTGCGTCTGGGTAGGGGAGGGAGGGGCAAGGGATCGGGGGTTAGGGGATGCGGGCTGAGGGTGCGAAGGGACTAAGAGTGCGAAGAGTACGAAGGGTGTGTGAGAATGCGGAACTTGGCAGACCGGAGAACAGCGGGAGAACAGCGGGAGAACAACCGGAGAACAACCGGAGAACAACGTCAGCAACTTATTGCAAAATAACGATTTGCGTCGGAGAACAAGAGAAGTGCTGAAGGCTCTTCGAGACGGGACAGCAGTGGTGGCGGACTGTGGGATGGAGCGGTCGGGAGACCGCTCCATATTGGGCGGGACCGTTCCCTAGTGGTGCTTGAGATATTAAATGATCTTTGGCAACTTAAACAACAACATCGGATGAAGCCTGGGCTTCTTCGATTTAACTGTGTTTTTCGGCCCGTCGGATCGTGTGGCAGAAACGGCGTAACCTTCACTATTCCGCTTTCCGCTCTTCCCGATAGGCCTTCTTGCCCTGGTACAGTTTCAGCCGCGCCTCCATCTCCGGGCGTGACTTGTCGTTGACTGCCAATTCCACAACTTTGGTCTGCCAGCGCACAGCGGCGTCGAAGTCGCCGTTCTCGGCTTCGGCGGCGGCCAGGGTGTCGAGCACGGAAGCGTCTCGATAGCGCGATTTCTCGGCAGTCAACTTCGCCAGTTCCACCGCCCGCTTGCCGTTACGCACTTTGTCTTGGGGGCAGGTGGCCAAAACCCAGGCCAGATTGTTGAGCGAGAGTTCGTGCCCTGGCTCGCGTTTTAGCGCCTCTTCATAGTCGGCCACCGCCGATTTGTAGTCGTGTTTCAGGTCGTGAATGCCCGCTCGGCCGGCGAAGCCCAGGGGGGACTTTGGAGTCAATTCGATGATCTTGGAAAAATCCGCCAGGGCGCGATCATATTGTTTGGCTTCTTTCGCAATCTCGCCTCGCGTGAGATAGCCCACGGTGGTTGCGGGCTCCATGCGGATGATCTCGTCGGCCTCCTCCAGCGCCTGCTCGGTCTGGCCGAGCCGGACGCGGGCTCGTGCCCGGCGCGACATCGCTTTGGTGTTTTTTTCGTCCAGCATCAGCGCGCGGTCGCAGTCGGCAATGCAGGCTTCGTATTTGCTCTGCAAGAAGAAAATCTCCGCCCGCAGCAAGTATCCACCGACAAACCGAGGGAGCAGTTCCACAATCGCATTGAAATCGGCCATTGCTTTGTCGTATTGACCCTGGGCCGCTCGGGCCAGCCCACGACCGCTCCGCGCGGTCAGCGACGATGGATCAATGGCGATGGCAGCGTCGTAATCGGCGATCGCCTTCTCGGCTTCGTACTGTGCTTGCCAGGCAGCGCCGCGTCCCGACAATGCATCGATATTGCGAGGTTCGATGCCCAGCGCCTTCGAGTAGGCAGCCACGGCTTCAGCCGGCTTCTCTTGGCGAAGCAGAACTCGTGCCCGTTCATTGTGGGCGTCGATCAACTTGGGATCGATGGCCAGTGCGCGGTCGAGTTGAGCCAGCGCCTTGTCGTAGTGACCTTGTTCGGCGAGCACCCCCCCAAGCCCAGCGAAGGCGGCGGCGTTGCCCGGGTCGATCTTCAGCACGTCTTTGAAATCGCCCGCCGCCAGTTCTTCGCTGCCGCTACGCAGCCGCGACTGGCCGCGACCCAACAAAGCCTCGATCGACTTGGGATCGATGCGCAGTGCCGCTTGAAAGTCTCGTTGTGCCAGGCCGAACTGCTTGCGCGTGAGCAGCAGCTTGCCGCGGCGGCAACGCAGCGGCACGATATCGCCATCGATGGCGATGGCCCGGGTGTAGTCTTCCAAGGCGACGGTGTTTTTGTCTGCCAACTCGTGGATCTGCCCCAGCGCAAAGTGGCCTGCGGCATCGGCGGGATCGCGCTCGACAATATCCAGAAAGTAGGCTTCCGCCTCCGCCAGCGGGATGGCCATCTGCTCGCCAATCCGCCCGGCGAGGGGAAATAGCACGGCAAGTGTTCCGGTGTCATCGCGCTCCGCACGAATCACGGTGCCCCGTGGCAAGCGACCTGCCACGGCCCCGGCGGCATCGAGCACGTCGGCCCGCTCCACAACGACAAAGTGGTCTCCGCGATTCGCTGCGAAAGCAGGAGCTACCAAGCCCCATGCCAACAGACACCCTAGGACCGCTCGAATGAATTGCACGTTGATCCTGCTTTGAAACGTTTCGCAAGTCACGCCCCTGACTGCTCCTATGCTATCGGCAGGCAACATGCCGGGTCAAGGAAAGCAATTTGGCGAGCGGGGGGTGTAAGCCCCCTGTTTCTTCCAGCGTAGGTACCGCAAGATCATTGCGAACCAGCATTGTGCCAACGGCCGGCTTCCGCCGGTGGCTCACACCGGCCGCTCGCCTGCTCTCACTCCTCTCCCCCCTTGACGCTTTCTCCGCAGTACCGATATTGCAGTGCCGATATTCGAGGGTTTCACACAGCAGCACAATACATAACATATGCGAGGAGACTCATTCATGCGCAGGGCGAAGATCACGATCATTGGGGCCGGCAATGTGGGAGCGACGACCGCTCATTGGTGTGCGGCAGCCGAATTGGGAGACATTGTACTCCTGGATATTCCGCAGACCGAGACAATGCCCGCTGGCAAGGCGCTCGACCTGATGCAGGCTTCGCCGATCGTCGGATTCGACGCTCGAATCACCGGCACGACCAATTACGACGACACGGCCGATAGCGACGTCGTGGTGATCACGGCCGGCATCCCGCGCAAGCCCGGCATGAGTCGCGACGACCTTCTGAAAACCAACGCCGGCATCGTCGGCTCGGTGGCCGAGCAGATCAAACGAACCAGTCCCAAGTCCATCGTCATCGTCGTCAGCAATCCGCTGGATGCGATGGTCCAGCGGGCCGCCGTCGTCACTGGGTTTCCCAAGAACCGCGTTCTCGGACAAGCTGGCGTGCTGGACACGGCCCGTTACCGCACGTTTTTGGCCGTGGAACTGGGGGTGAGCGTGGAAGACGTGCAGGCGATGCTGCTGGGCGGGCATGGCGACACGATGGTGCCACTGCGCAGCGCCACTTCAGTGGGAGGCATTCCGGTTTCACAACTCATTGCTGCGGATAAACTGGAAGAAATCATTCAGCGGACCCGCCAAGGGGGCGGCGAAATTGTGTCGCTGTTGAAGACCGGCAGCGCGTACTATGCCCCGGCCGCGGCCACCACTCAGATGGTCGAGTCCATTGTCCGCGACAAAAAACGGTTGCTCCCAGCAGCGGCCTATTGCGACAAAGAATATGGCGTTGGCGGGTTTTATGTCGGAGTTCCGGTTATACTTGGATCCGAAGGTGTCGAGCGAATTATCGGATTGGCAATTTAGGCAGGACAGCATTTAGAGTGCTGGCAATGCGATCACCGCCCATGTGCGGTTGACTCTCTGGCGGCTGTGAAATACATTTCGCTGCTTGGAGATCGGCTGAGGCCAGTGGCAACGCTCAACCAGACAACTTATGCCATGGCGGGCCGATCGTCTTTCTGAGAACGGAAGTCTCATCATGATTGCGGATACAGCGTTGTGGGAACCTCCCATGGAGTCCCGCACGTGGAAGTACGTGGTATTGCACCATTCGGGAATGGTCGAAGGCAATGTCGCTTCGATCGATCTGTCGCATCGTCAACGGCGCGATCAGTTCGGTTCCCAGTGGACCGGCATCGGATATCATTTTGTGCTCGGCAATGGCCTGGGCATGCCCGATGGACGCATCGAGCCGACATTTCGTTGGGAGCAACAATTGCACGGAGCCCACTCCGGAAGCAGGCCGCACAACCTGTATGGAATTGGCGTCTGTCTCGTGGGAGACTTTGAAACTGCGCCGCCGACATCGCGTCAGCTCACCGCGACGGAACGCTTGCTGGAGTGGTTGTGTGGACGATTTGGCATTGGCCGTCGCCAAATATTGCGACATGCCGATGTCGCGGCCACGCGCTGTCCAGGTCGTTTGTTTCCCTACACAGAACTGCTGGACTCGATCCGCGAACCCGTGGCCGTAGCCGCCGGGGATCATCACGATCCTATGTTTTAAGTTTGGAACAGATTATCAAGCCCCGCTCTCGCACTTGCCCCAATTCACCCTCGCGAGCCCAATGACGATGAAGAACCGCATCCAGTCGCATGGTACTTGCTTTGAATCTTCGCCGAGTTCGCTGCGTGCAGCGCACGGAGCGGCTCTGCTCGAACCGAGTGCTGCGGATGATTGTACGCTCTTCACACCACTGCATTATGAGGCCAATTACGCCTATCCTTTGATCGTTTGGCTGCACGGAGCGGGCGAGAGCGACCGCGTGCTGAATCGGCTTATGCCGCACATCAGTCTACGCAACTATGCGGCAGTCGCTCCGCGCGGCACGCAGCCTTCGCGACGGACTTCACGCATCGGTGGCGGGCCCGCGACCTTTGGCTGGCGTCAAACGACCGAGCAGATCTACACAGCGCAAGTGCGTGTCGCCAACGCTGTCGAGAAGGCTATCGCTGAACTGACGATCAACCGCCAGCGGATTTTCCTGGCCGGTTCCGGTTGTGGCGGCACGATGGCGCTGCGCGTAGCCATGGACAATCCCAACCGTTACGCCGGCGCCCTGTCGCTTGACGGATCGTTTCCGCGTGGCGGAGCACCGCTGCAAAGATTGATCGAGGCCCGGCAAATACCGCTATTTATCGCCCGGGCGCGGAAGAGCAAAGCTTACGGCTCAGATATCGCTTGCGATGATTTGCGATTGCTCTATGCCGCTGGCATGTCCTTGACGCTCAAGGAATACCCTGGCACAGATGTCTGTCGGCCCCAAGTGCTGAGTGACATCGACCGCTGGATCATGGAAGTGCTGGCAGAGCAGACTCATGCTCCGGTCGTGACCTCATCGCGGCGCGTAAGCTGACGGCCTGCACGCAATGTGCATTGACACTGCCCCCGCCGCTTGGGTAGTCTCCCGCCGCTGTACGACCTCGTCTTACGCGCATCTCGCTGGAAAAACTGCACCCATCTGGCGCGGTTAAGCGAGGCCGTTTGGTGCTAGAGCAGTATCAACAATACGAGACTCTATTGATCGACTTCCTTTCATCGGTCCCTAAGAGGCGAACCATGAATCCAAAACCATCTATCCAGCCTGCTGGTCGCAATTTGCATACACCGACCGCGCAGGGACAACACCTCCGCCTCCATCAGCCTCACGACAGCGCCGCCGATGGAAGCGACAGTCTGCGATTGAGCACAGACCGGCATGAACTGGCCTATGTGGTCGGCAAGATCTCCTGCCGCCTGCGACAACATGTGGCCTCCGCCACCATGCACTCCGGCATGTTGGCGCGGCGATTGAGTGCCGATTCTCGCAACATGGCGATCCTCAATGAAGTTTTGGAATCTGTGAAAGCACTGGAATCGCTAGTAGACGGACTTGCTGACTACGCTGCCGATTCGCCGCCCCAGTTTGAAGCCGTGCCACTGAAAAGGCTGGTGGATGAAGTGGTCGAAGCGATGCAGGACCGCCTGAAAAAACAGAAGGTGGAAGTCGAGACGAGCGTCCCGAATACGCTCACCGTGGATGTCGATCGCCGGATGTTAGGTGCGGCAATTCGCAATCTTACGGTCAGCGCACTTTCGTCCATGCCCAGCGGCGGCCAGTTGGTCGTAACCGCAGTGGCTTCGCCAGGCGGAATCGAAATCGAAGTGGCCGACAGCGGGCCAGGGCTTTCCGCCGCCGAAGTGCCCAAAGCATTTGCACCGTTGCGAACCAGCCAGACCGGCACATCCGGCTTGGAGTTGGCCATCGCGGAGCATGTCGCCACAGCGCACGGCGGTCAGGCGACTGCCCGCAATTGTCCCGAAGGAGGCGTCGCGCTCACGCTACACCTTCCTTGGCGCCGATCCAAGGAAGCGGTTGCCTGACCCGACTCGCTTGTGCTGCCGCGCCTAGGATGGGCGCGAAGCGCCGGAGTTCCACGGATGGAAGTTCTCAACAAATCCTTCTCAGCATTGGCCGATCGGTTTCGGACCATGAGCGCTGCTGCGCGGCTGATGGCTGGATTGTTGTTGATCGTGGCTGTCACTTGTGTTGGCCTTCTCGCCAGCCGACAGCCGAAGAGCGCCGATATGCTGATGCTCAGCGGGGAGGCAATCGCACCCGATCAGTTGCCCCGGACAGAAGCGGCCTTTGCCAAGGCAGGACTAAGCGACTACCAGATTGAAGCGGGCCGCATTCGCATTCCACGCAGCCGCAATGCGGCCTATATGGCGGCACTGGCAGCGGCCGATGCGCTCCCCGCGAACTTCGGTGACATTCTCGACAAACCGCTGCGGCAGGCGAATCCCTTGATGAGCCGCTCGCAGCAAGAGGAAATGATCAAGGTCGCCCGCCAAAATGCCTTAGCATCAATCATCCAAAAGATGAAGGGAGTCGAGCGAGCCGCGGTTCTCTACGATCGCGAAAAAAAGCCAGGGCTAGGCGGAGGAGAAAGGGTTACTGCCAGCGTTACCGTTCAGATGCAAGACAAACTGGACATACAGCCAGAACAAGTCGAATCGCTCCGAAGGCTCCTCTCAGGCGCTATCGCTGGTCTGAAGCCTCACGATATTGCGGTGATCGACCTCAACAGTGGCCGCAGTTTCACTATCGACTCCAGCGCTGACCGCGCAGCACAAGACCGATATACCGATTCCAAACGCCAACTAGAGCAACGCTGGGCTGCGAAGCTACGTGATGCATTGCAGTTCATCTCTGGGCTCGCCATTAGCGTCGATGTAGAACTCGATCCCAAATCGCCCCAGCGGCCCCAAACCGCTGCCGTTTCCCTCGGTATTCCACTTAGTTACGTAGAACAGGCGACCGGCCGTCAGATGCCGGGCAAGACGCCTGCTGCATCGCTTGCCACAACCCAATCCGAGATCATTGCCAAGATCGAATCGCAGGTGCGCACTCTCCTGGCCGACCAGACCGGGGGTGCTGAGTCTCAACTCAAGGTGTTGGTCAGCGTATATCCAGACGTGGCCCACGTGGCCGAACCTGCGCTGCAGGACGAAGCGATTGCCTGGGCAAGGCAAAACGCCAGCACTCTGGGACTCAGCGGCTTGGCCGCCATGAGCCTGCTAATCCTCGGGTCGATCGTGCGCAGGCGGCCGATTCGAGCCATGGCCACTGCACCTGCGATCAACAATCCCGCATACGACGATGAACCTGCAACATCATGGGTGGCCAGTGCGTCACCTGCCTCCTCCCCACTCAGCATGGCCGAATCGCCGCTGCATCGAACCGAGACTGAAGCCGAGTTGAAACGAGTGAGTCAACCAGCAGTTACTCCCGTCAAGCCATTCCGCGCCGATCCGCAACTCCGAGACCAACTCGCGGAGATCGTAAGAGACGATCCACATGTCGCGGCCCGCGTGCTTCGCTCCTGGATCGGCAGCACAAACTGAATGTATGGACGATAAGCAATCCACAATTCGCAAGGCGGCCATACTGGTCGCGGCCGTCGATGGCCGCACGGCTGAGCTGCTGCTCGCGCAAATGGGAACCGCCGAGGCCGCCGCCGTCCGCCGCGCGGCCGCTGCCCTTGATGACATCCCCGCGGAAGAGCGGGAAGCCGTCTTGAGCGAGTTTCGCGAACTGACAGGCGAGCGATTGGCGGAACCCACCGCGCCAAAGCAAGCCCCTCGCGCAGTTCCACGCCGTTTTGTTCCGCCCGCTGGACCGGCAGGCATCGACCTGTGTGGCCCTCAAGCGAATCTGTTGCACTCGTCGCCGAATAGCGAAGAGAGTGGCGAGCATCAGAATTCCCCTACAGGACGCCCTGGACTCAGACAGGCAGGCAACGAGACGCTGGCCGAGTTCCTCTCGGGAGAACAGCCTCAAACCATTGCCGTCGTCTTCACGAGGCTTCCTCCGCATCAGGCCGCTGAAGTTTTGCGCCGCTTGCCGGATGCCCTGCAAATCGAGGTCGTCGAGCGCCTGGCCACGACCGACCAGGCAGATCCTCAAGTGCTGCGCGATATCGAACAGGGACTCGAATCCTGGTTGGCTAACCAAACCAGGCGCGGTCGCCGCGAAGGTGCGGGGATCTCGACAGCTACTCGGCTCTTGGAAGCAGCCAGCTACGATTTGCGGCAATCGGTGCTGAGTCATCTGGCCCGGCGCGACACCGCACTGGCACGACGCTTGGCTGCCAGCCCGCTTCGCCCAACCGCTGAACCACATAGCGTCTCATTAACATTTGACGATCTGCTGCAAGCCGACGACACCATCCTGGCCACCGTCATTGCCGCAGCAGACCGCCATCTGGCAACCTTGGCTCTGGCAGGCTGCAATAAGAACGTCGTGCGACGCCTGGAACGCCGCATGCCCGGCAGCGACTGGCAGTTGTTGCGGTCCAACATCGAGAATCTCGGACCCACGCGGCTCAGCGACGTCGAGACCGCACAGCAGCAAATTGTTCGGCTGGCATTGGATTTGGAAGCGGAAGTGAAGATCGACCTCTCGGCCATTCGGCCTGTGGACGTAACGGCCTAGGCCCAGGAAATCGAGACATGGCAACCGTCATCAAAGGAGGCTTGACCGGAATCGGGGAAGGTGCGTATCACTTCACCGACCTGGGTCGGCAACGGGAAGCCTACCTCGAACAAGCCCGGGGAGAAGCCGCCGGTATCATTGCCAATGCTCGAGCCGAGGCGCAAGCGATTCGCGCCGAGGCGCAACAACAAGGCCATGATGCCGGCCTCGCCTCAGCTCAGCGAATCATCGACTCGCAAGCTGCGGCCCTGGTCGATACACTTCGCCCGGTGCTGAAACAGATCTCGACGGAGTTGAGCCAAGTGCGTCAGTCGTGGCTTGCCCAATGGGAGCAACAGGCCGTGCAGCTTGCCACGGCCATCGCCAGCCGAGTGATTCGCTGCGAACTTTCGCGCCAGCCCAACATTCCGGTCGCGCTAGTAGCCGAAGCTTTGAAGCTGGTGTCCGGCAAGCCCGAAATACGCATCCTGCTTAATCCTGAAGATCATCGCCAGTTAGGAGCTCAGATTCGCTCACTGGCTGCGGAAATGGCAGGAGTATCCGACGCCGCCGTCGTGGCTGATGCGTCAATTACTCGGGGCGGCTGCCGAATCAACACTCGACACGGAACGATCGATCAGTCGATCGAAGCTCAATTGCAGAGAATCGAATGCGAACTGAAGTAGCCAGGAGCATTCACAACCCTAGTCCCTCACCCCGAACCCCTAGTCCCTCCCCCATGAACGCCCTCGCCCAACAACTTCAGCAGATACTTCCTTCCGCCGTGACAGGCACGGTTGTGCGCTGCGCGGGTTTGACCGTCGCGGTGGCCGATTTTCCGGCTCCGGTGGGAGCACTGGCCCAAATCTCACGAATATCCGGCGAGCCCGTCTCGGCCGAAGTCATAGGCTTTCGCGACGACTTGACGCTCCTCTCGCCCCTGGCCGATATGGCAGGAGTTCGGCATGGCGATCAGGTTGTCTTGAAGCAAACGACCCGCTGGCTGCCGATGGGTCAGAATCTGCTAGGCAGAGTGATCGACGCCACCGGAAGGGCCGTCGATGGTCGGCCGCAACCGTTGTTGCGAGAGCGAGTGCGGCTCGACCGGCCTGCTCCGGCGCCGCTGGATCGACCGCGAATAGATGAGCCTCTCTCGACCGGCGTGCGAGCGATCGACGCCATGCTGACCTGCGGCAAGGGCCAGCGGATGGGAATCTTCTCCGGCTCCGGCGTCGGCAAAAGCGTCACGCTTGGCATGATGGCTCGCTACAGTAACGCCGATGTGATCGTCGTGGCTCTCGTAGGTGAACGGGGACGCGAAGTGGTGGAATTTCTGGAACGCGACCTCGGTGAGCTAGGCCGCCAGCGCAGCGTGGTCGTCGTGGCCACCAGCGATGAGCCGGCACTGATGCGCGTTCACGCCGCATCGACTGCCACGGCCGTGGCCGAATATTTTCGCGATCAAGGGCGTGACGTGTTGCTGCTGTTCGATTCGCTCACCCGCTTTGCACTCGCTCAGCGCGAGATCGGGCTGGCCGCTGGCGAGCCACCGACCACACGCGGCTATCCTCCCAGCGTTTTTGCGATGTTGCCCCGACTGGTCGAGCGCACCGGAAGAACACGGCAAGGAAGCATCACGGCGTTTTACACCGTACTTGTCGAGGGCGACGACCCGCACGAACCGATCAGCGACACAGTGCGAGGGCTGCTGGACGGGCACACTTGGCTTTCCCGAAGGCTGGCTTCCCACGGTCACTATCCGGCGATTGACGTACTGCAAAGTGTCAGCCGACTGATGCCCCAGGTGACCGAGTCACGCCACCAGTCAGCAGCGGCTGCCGTACGCTCCTGCCTGGCTGTTCATCAGGAACACGAAGACTTGCTGACGATCGGGGCGTATCGTCCAGGCGGAAATCCTCAGCTCGATACGGCCATCGCAGTGCGCAACTCGATCCAGGGGTTGTTGCGTCAATCGGTCGAAGAATCGTCTACCGTTGAGTCAGCTCAAAGACAATTGCTGGCGGTCTATGAAGAGATTCAAACTGCTGAGACTCGCACTTTGCGTGCGGCATAACATCCACTCGACTCCTCACTCGCAATGATTGGCACTCTCATGCAAGGACATACGTTTCGATTCGCGATGTTGCTCAAAGTGCGTCAAGCCGTGCGCGATCAGCGCCGGCAAGCCCTGGCCGAAGTCATGCAGGCCGAGCAATTGGTGGCCCATCGGCTGCTGGCGTTGGACGAAGAACTCATCGGGCTGAAGGATACGGCTACCGATGCTATCGGTCCCGGCCCCATCGTGGTCCAACGCCTGATCGATATGAGCCGCTATCAAGATTCGCTCCTGGCACGCCGACGAGCGCTGAAGCAAGAACTTGCTGACCTGCTCAGCGAACTCGATCGTCGGCAGCAAGCTCTGCTAGCCGCCGAGACTGAACTCAAGGCGATGGAAAAATTGCAGGACCGGCAACTGACTATCCATGCCGAGCACCAGCAACGCTTGCAGGTCCGAGATATAGACGAAGTGGCCTCCCGGTCTCAAGTGGGTGAACGGGCAGCCTAATCTGTCCAGACTTTGGCCTTGATCGTCCCGGCTCTTTTCGCGACAAGTAGCCACCCATTCGGGTCGGACATTCGGGCCGCAGATCTCAGGCTGGACACGCGGATGACCAACGAGTTACATGAGTCGCCACCTGAGAATCAAGGACCGGCGGCATTTCGGTTCGAAGATTTTGCGTCGCGCCCCGTTGCGCCAGGCACTGCCGTAGCCGACCATTCCAGGTCTGGCGAACTGGCCGTGAGGATCGAACTGGGTCGCGCGCAGATGCACTTGCAGCAGGTGATGGCGATCCGTAGCGGCAGCGTCGTGGCGCTCGACACGCCAGCCGACAGTGGCGTGGATATCTACGTGGAAGGGCAGCTTGTGGCCCGAGGAGATGTGCTGGTTCACGAGGGAAACTTTTGTGTTCGCGTTACGGAATTGACTGCCGCTCGACGTGCTGCCGCCTGATTCCTCCATTCGACAACCGTCGCCAGGTTTGCCATGGTCAGACACTTCTCAATCACGATTCAAAACATTGGGCGAACTGTGCTGCACCAAGGCCTTGCAGTCGCCCCTGTTGCCGTGCTATTGCTCATCACGGCGACGCCGAGTTTCGCACAGACCTTCGATGGCGATCAGTCGATGCTCCGCGATGCTAAGGCCGCGGCCGACACGGTTGCGTCTAGCCGATATCCGGTGTCTGACCCCAATGTTGCTCCGGCTACATTCGACACGGGTGTGCAAGAGTTGCCCGCATCACGCTCTCAACAGGAAGACACCACGGGCAAGCCAACGAGCAAATTGCTCCCGCCCCGCCCAGCCTCGCTGCGGCGTCCGGCCGCGGGAAGCGAATCAGCAACGGCCGGCATGCCTAAAGTGAATTTTCCGTCCGCGACTACCTTGGTCGGCAGCACATGCGTTGTCCTATCCCTGTTCTTTGCGGTGGCCTGGCTCTTGAAGCGAGCTGCGCCGAAGTCGATGCAGTCGCTCCCCCAGGGTGCGATCGAAGTTCTCGGCCGCGCGCCTCTGGTTCGCGGACAACACTTGCAACTTGTCCGTTGCGGTCAGCGTCTGCTGCTGTTGGCGGTCTCTTCGTCAACGTCGCAAACTCTGACTGAGATCAGTGATGCCCAGGAAGTCGCAGCTTTGCTGAGCGCTTGCGGCGGGAAAAGCACTCTTCACGCTCCGCGTGAAGTGGATCATAACGCGGAGCGTGATGGATACTATGCCAAGCCCGATCGCGTTGGCGAACTGCTGGCGACTGTCACCGGCGGTGTGGGTAGCCGCGAGCCCGCCAGGGGAGGTCGTCTTGCATAAACCATCCACTTGGGTGCTGGCTTTGCTTCTCCTGGCCATCTGGCTGGGTATACAGTCACCCTGTGCCGCTCAGCCATCCGAAGTCCCGAAACCAACTACGTTCGACGTCCATGAGATGTCGCCAGCTCCATTGGTGCAGCGACTTGATGATTCGCCGCCAATCCGTCCGGCGCAAACGGCTACCGGCACCGAACTCCCTTCCACCGGAGCACCTCCTTTTGCACCGAGCAGCATTCTCCCAGCCAACCCGGAGCAATGGCTAAGTCCCGAAGGTTTCAGTTCGTCGCTCAAAGCAGTAGCTCTGTTGACCATTGTCAGCCTCGCACCCGCAGTGCTGCTGATGACAACGTGCTTCGTACGAATCACGATCGTGCTGGGGCTGCTCCGGCAAGCGCTCGGGACTCCACAGTTGCCACCCAATCAAGTGCTCACGGCATTGTCACTGTTTCTCACACTGGCAGTGATGACCCCCGTCTGGACCGAAGCTTACCGCGAGGGCGTAGCACCCTATAGCACGAAAGAGAAAACGGCCACCGAAGCTCTGCACGCAGGCCTGCAACCGGTACGAAAGTTCATGTGCGCTCAGATCGAGGCCACCGGCAATCAAGATGACATCTGGATGTTCATCGAATACGCAAAACCTTCAGCGGAACCCAAGACCTACGATGACGTGCCGCTGACCGCTTTGCTGCCGGCATTCATGCTCAGCGAACTGAAGACGGCTTTTCTCATCGGATTTCAGCTTTACCTGCCATTCTTGATTATCGACGTGGTGGTCTCTAGCGTCACAGTCTCGATGGGCATGATGATGCTGCCGCCGATATTGGTGTCATTGCCCCTGAAGTTGCTGCTGTTTGTTCTCGTGGACGGCTGGCACCTGGTGGCCGGCATGTTGCTGCAAAGTTTTCAGCCATTTACATAGCGGAGACGTACCGTGGCCCCCCAAGATGCAATCGACGTCGCCCGCGAGGCGATAGTGATGATGCTTACTGTCAGTGCACCAGTACTTGTCTGCGGACTGGCGGTCGGACTGTTGATCGGCATTTTGCAGGCCATGACTCAGGTGCAGGAATCGACGCTGTCGTTCGTACCCAAGATCGTGGCGATGCTTGTCGTGCTGGGGCTTTCGCTACCCTGGCTGATCGATCAGATGGTCTACTTTTCGCGTGAACTGATCACGAACATTCCACGGCACCTGTAACATCATGCCGACGCTTTGCCAGTTCACATACGCGCAAGGGCTGGTCTTTGTGCTCGTGCTTTGTCGTGTTGGCGGATTAGTGGCAATTGCACCGGCCTTTGGCGCATTCGTACTCCCCTGGCGGTTCCGAGCTATGTTGGCCGTCGCGATCACACTGGTCGTGGCCCCCGCCTGCTGCGGTCACGCGACAAGACTGCCCCATGGTCTGCTGGATGGGGTCGTAATGGCAGGTGGCGAATTGATGATCGGGGCCGTGCTAGGGGCAGGCGTGGCCATCCTGCTCAGTTCCGCGCTAGTGGCCGGCCAACTCATCAGTCAAATCAGCGGCATTTCCCTCTCAGAGGTGTTGCAACCCGAAAGTGGTGAGACGACCTCGGCGCACGCTCAACTGCTATACTTGGTTGCCTTGGCCGTGTATGTCGCGATGGGAGGCCAACGACTTCTCATCGGCGCACTGCTGGAAACTTTCCAACAGTTGCCGCCAGGCATGGCCGCGTCGGTCGTCTCGCTCGGAGAGACCGTGTTGACGCTGGTCACCCAGAGTTTCCAACTCGGCATTCGTGGTGCGGCCCCCGCTTTGGCCGCGCT
>JAIOPX010000350.1 GCA_021413705.1 Planctomycetota bacterium
GCCGCAGAGCCAGCCGGGTGGCTGCGCCACAATGCCAGCCTCCCCGCCGCAAGCTACACTTGAGGAAGGTTTTTTTGATTGCAACGGCGGACCCGGGGGCAACTGACCCAGGCCGTCAGAACATTCCGTTCATAGTACACGATGCACGACCCGCGACCACCATTTCAGCACAGCACCACTACAGCCCCGCAGCTGCCGCTGGTGGCGATCGAGCACTACATGCTGGCCGATGATCGGGCCGAGTATCCGATGGTGTTTTATGCCCGGCTGACCCTCGATCGCGTGCCGCAGCGCGCGGCCTTTGAGCGGGCGGTCACTCGGGCGCTCGCGCGGCATCCGTTACTGACCGCTACAGTCACCGCGCCCCAAGGCCGCCGCCGCTGGTGGACCTGGGATCACCCCACGCAACCGGAAATCCTCTGGCCGGGCGACACACCGAGCGACGCGCCGCTGGACCTCAGCATCCAGTCCGGGTTGCGAATCAACATTGAGCAGCTTCCCGACGGGGCACGGCTGACGCTGGAGTTTCATCATGCCTGTTGCGACGGGCTGGGTGCGCTGAACTTCATGGAAGACATTTTGAAGGCGTATGCGGCGCAGCCGTCGTCCGCTGACGAATCGCAACCCTCAGCCGAAGCGGTGCGGCGCCTGGCGACTCGTGGCCGGTGTGGCGTCGGGCCGCTACGGTTTCTCTTGCGGCTTCCGTTGGAGTTGCTGGGATCGCTCGGGGTGCTGGAGTTTCTCATGCACCGGCCGGCGGCCATATCGGGATCAGCAGAGGAGAAACCCTCCCTTACGCTTCGGGCTGGTGAGAAACCCTCGCTTGCGCGTCGGGCTAGCGTGGAGCCGGAAGGTTCCCATTGGCCGCGCCGCCATTCGCATGAGTTTACGGTCGAGCAATCCAAAGCTCTGCGCAAGGCGGCTGCCCTGGACGGCTGCACGCTCAACGACATGCTGGTCCGCGATCTGTTTCTCGTCGTTGGCGAGTGGATCGACCAGCACACACCCAGCAAACGGGGCGCTCATGTGCGGGTGATGGTGCCGGTGAATCTGCGCACCGATACCGAAAGTGATCTCTCTGCGGCCAATGTCGTGGCGATGATCAACCTCGATCGCCGCCCGCGCCGTTGGCACAACCACCACCGCATGATCCGCGTATTGCATTGGGAAATGGCCGCGGTCAAATGGGCTCGCCTGGGTCTGACTTTCATCCGGGCCATCCAGGTGACGCACTATCTCCTCGGCAACTTGCAGTTGCTGCTTTCCAAGGACAAATGCCAAGCCACCTGCGTGCTGAGCAACCTGGGCGATCCCTGGCGGCGTTCGTCGCTCACCGGGCCCGACGGCCGAGTCGTGGCCGGTGACATCATGGTCAAGCAGATCGAGATGCTGCCGCCGATTCGCCCCCTGACGAGTGTGACGATCGGAGTGATTTCCATCGCCGGCCGGCTGACGGTGGCCTTTCATTGCGATCGCCGGGTGCTGAGCGATGAAGAAGCCAACGAGCTGTTGTCTCGTTATGTCAATCGCCTGCTACTTTGAGTCGTGCATTCCGATGGCCGTCTTGGTGATCATGCCGTGCATTTCGGCGCTCATTTTGCGCAGCTCGCGACAGAGCGTGCCGACGGCCAGCAGGAAGTGATCCACTTCTTGGGGCTCGATACCCAGCGGCGGCTGAACTCGCAGTACGTTGGGATTCGAGCGGGCGACCTGGGTATAAATGCCAAAGCTGCTCAACAGCGTCTGCATCAGGTAGACCGATTGAATGTTCTCCAGCAGCTTGTCGAGCCCAGGGACCATGTATTCGCCCAGGCCGGTTGCGTCGTTGCGTTTCCAATGGGCGGCGATGGAGGGGCGGATCGGCAGCAGATCGAGTCCGAGCAGCAAGCCTTCGCCGCGAACTTCGCCGATGGAATCGAACATCTCCTGCCAGAGTAACATCAGGCCCGCTCGCATTCGTTCCCCTTGCTCAGCGGCATTGCGAACGAGCGGCTCCTCTTTGAGCACGCGCAGTGTTTCCAACCCCGCGGCGCAGGCCAGACTGCCGCCGCCGAAGGTGCTGGTGTGCAGCGCGAATCGATGCACCGTGCCGTAGGCTTCGCGCCACAGTGAACGCCGGCAGAGCATCGCCCCGATCGGCATCAACCCGCCGCCGAGGCTTTTGGCAAGCGTCATGATGTCGGGCTCCAGCCCATCGCGCTCGCAGGCGAAGATGAGGCCAGTGCGCCCCAGGCCAGTCTGTACTTCGTCGGCGATCAAGAGCGTGTCGGTCTGGCGGCACAAGCGTTGCGCTTCGCGCAAATACCCTGGCGGCGGTGTGATGATGCCCGCCTCGGCCTGAATCGGCTCCACGATCAACGCCGCGAACTGCCGAGTGGCCAGTGCCTCCTCCAGCGCCACGAGGTCGCCATAGGGGACCGCCGTGATATCAGGCAGCAGCGGTTCGAACGGTCGTTGGTAGGTCGGATTGGCCGTGACGGAAAGCGCGCCCAGAGTCTTGCCGTGGAACGCACCCTGGCAACAGAGCAGCCCGCTGCGCCCCGTGGCCGCGCGGGCCAGCTTCAACGCGGCCTCGACCGACTCCGCGCCGCTGTTGCAGAAGAAGACCATTTCCAAGCCAGGGGGCGAGACATCGATCAGACTTTCGGCCAGCGCCGCCGCGTAGGGATTGATAGCCGACTGAGCAAAACCGGGAGCCTTGGTGCGCAGCGCTTCGGCCACGGCGGCCGCCACTCGCGGATGATTGTGCCCCAGATTTACGGAGCCAAAGCCCGAGACAAAGTCCAGGTATCGGCCTCCCTCCGCGTCGAACAGATAATTCCCTTCTCCGCGCACGAAGACCTTGGTGAATCCGCTGTTGCCGCTGATTGCCGAGAGGACCGGATTGAGATAGCGACCGAATCGTGCCGCAGCGCGGGGGGCCAGCATTGCGGCCGATGGCGCGTCCGTATTTTCTCGCTCCGCAGCAGCCTCCAGGGCAAGCAGAGTTTTCGAAATTGGAATCCTTGCCGCAGGGCCAGCCGGCCGATCCACTCGGCACTTTGGGGATCGACATGATTGCCGAGCGAGAATGATTCAGCCCGATCGGCTAATGCCAGAACCATGGCCTCCGCCAGGTCGGCGGTCAACACGCCATGGCCCAGGGAGAGCAACAGGGAATCGCGCGGCGTGGCGGTCGGAACCTCGCAAGCGTCACCGGAGACGAGCAGGATGTCGCGCCGCTGGGTTGGCGGAAGCAGGTCGAAGGTCACGTCCAGATCGATCAGGATACTCCCCGACTGCATGTCGGCCGGATCGAAACCATCCGCTTCCGCGGCACTGACCAAAACAATGTCCGCGGAAGCAACAGCGGCCGGGATATCACCCGTCAAATCCGCTTGAAGTTCGTTGGCCAATTCGGCCGTAGAGCCTAGGGTGTCGAGCGTGGCCAACGTAAGCCGGCCCACCTGTGGCGCCAACAGGCGCGCTGTTGCGGACGAGACTGCCCCACTGGCGCCAACGATCGTCACATTGGCATCCGCTAAATCAAGATCGGCTTCCGCGCAAGCGAGACGGAGATTCTGTTGCACGGCGAAGACCGCCAGTGAATTGCCCTGCGTCAGCGGAAGCGGAGATCGCTCCGCCAGGTGTTGTCCCCCGTTGCCGATGTATCCGCACAAGCCACCTAAGCCAATCAACTCGGCTCCCCAGGCGCGGGCCAGATCGATGGCTTGTCGAACGGATTCCAATGCCGAAGCAGGATCGAGCAGAAATTCTTCGGTGCCCAACGGAATCTCAAACACTCTGGCCTCAGCGTTGGCCCCCTCGGCAGAGCAAATCACGAGTCGCGGCTCCACCACTTCCGGGCCTTGAGCAACAGTCGGATCGAGCGTTGCCTGGGCCAACCCACGCAGTAACTTGCTGACGTGCTGCAGCGGCGCGGATCGCCCCGGCGCAAGTGCCAAACCACGCGGCCAGCGCTGCTTGAGACTCCGCGGATGGACAAACAAGGCGAACTTCATCAATGCTTTCGCTGACGGGAATGAGAGAGCAATCGCCCAATTCGATTTTATTTGGAGCATTCGCACTCTGCAAAGATCGAACGTCAGACGGCATGGGCAACGACCCGTGGTGCCGATTGCAAGGATCGTAGCGGCAAAGTAGTAGGCACACTCCGTGTGCCGTAACCGGAGTTCGAGCCAGCTATAGGTCTGGCTATTGCCTGACGTTGCAAGCACCCATCATCAAGACTTGCGCAATTTCTCACTCGAGACGTTCATCGTCAGGCAGTAGCCTGACCTACCTTTGCTACATTTGTCGCAACGCTTCGTAGGCGGCCACGGCCACGGCGTTGGAAAGATTGAGGCTGCGGACTTCCGCCCGGACGGGGATCCGCAGCAGTTGGTCGCCCACATCCGTCAGCAGCGAGGGGGGCAGGCCTTGTGATTCACTACCGAAGACGAGTACATCCCCCGGCTGGAACCGAACCTTGGTATACTCCCGGGTGGCCGTTTTGGAAAAGTACCAGAACGTCCGGCCGGTCAGTTTTTCGGTAAGCTGCGGCCAGTCATCGACCACTTCCCACTCCAGGTGTTCCCAGTAATCGAGGCCGGCGCGGCGGAGATAATAGTCGTCCACGCGAAACCCCAGTGGCCGCACCAGCCACAGCTTGGCCCCCACGGCCACGCAGGTGCGTCCCACGCTGCCGGTGTTGTAAGGAATTTCAGGGTGGACCAAGACCACATGCAAACTGGGATCATATTTCACGACGATTCAGATACCACCCGGCAGCGAAATCGTCAAGCGGCGCGGGGACTGTCGTGCCACTGCTTGAAAGACGCCTGTTGGAGCGCGTTGATGCCACAACGGTCCATGCGTCTGCCAAGCAGTGCCCTAAGCGGCTTGCATGATGCCGGCCGATATCTTGTGATACTCACACTCTTGCTCGTAACCACACAGGAACGTACCCTCGCCGCTGATCCGCCCTCCAAAAAACTCATCGAGTGGGGCTGGGACGAGCCTGATACCCAATTCATCCGCCAGAACATCGAGCGGATGGAGAAAAAGCCGTTCGACGGGTTCGTGTTCCATGCGATGAGCAAGCAGGGGGACAATCTGGCCTGGTTGGCCTGGGGGCCGCGCGGTTTCAAACAGGCCGATTTTCAACAAGCCATCGACGACCTGAAGGCCACTCCCTTCCGGCTATTCACAGACCGTTTCCTCCGGGTCAACGTCTGCCCTGGCAATGTCGATTGGTTCGACGATCGGGCTTGGGCCGTCGTCCAGCAAAACTTCACGCTGGCCGCGCAGATCGCCCGCCAGGGTGGATGCCGGGGTTTCATGTTCGATGTCGAGCAATACGAAGGACGGCTGTTTGAATACCGCAAGCAGGCGCATCAGGCGACAAAGCTGTTCTCCGAATATCAAGCCAAAGTGCGGCAGCGCGGGCGGGAGTGGATGCGGGCCGTCGGCGGGGAGTTTCCCGAGATCACGGTCTTGCTGACATTCGGCTACAGCATCACCCAGCCGCGCGACGGAGCGAAGGACCGCTCTGAAGTCCCCTACGGACTGCTGGCCGATTTCCTGGACGGGATGCTGGAGGTGAGTCCTGCCACAGCAAAGATCGTCGATGCCTGGGAGGGAGCCTATCCCTACAAACGGGAGGAGCAATTCAGGGAGGCTTACGATACGATCAAGAAAAAAACCGCCGCCTGGAGTGCCGTGCCGGACAAGTATCGCGCACAAGTCCAGGCCGGCTTTGGGATCTGGATGGATTACGATTGGCGCAAGAACGGCTGGAGTCTTACGGACTTTTCCAAGAATCACTTTAGCCCGGCTCAGTTCGAGTCGGCCGTTCGCTCCGCTCTGGTTGTCAGCGACGGTTATGTCTGGATTTATACCGAACAACCCCGCTGGTGGACCGATGAGCGACTCCCTCAAGATTATGTCGAGGCGCTGACTCGCGCTCGAGCCATTCCAACACCCATGAACCGCGAGACGGAGAAGTAGCAATGCACACGAACATTTTCCCGGCCACAGGACAGCCCGTTTCGCAGATTGGGCTCGGCACATGGCAGCTTGGCGGAGCCGAGTGGGGAGACGTGCCCGATGAACAGGCCCTGGCTACGCTCGGGGCCGCCGCCGACTGCGGTGTGACCTTCATCGACACGGCCGACATCTATGGCCTGGGTCGGAGCGAACAACTCATCGGCCGATTTCTCAAGGAGCACGGAGATCGAGAGCGGTTCTTCATCGCCACCAAACTGGGACGGCACCCACAACCCGGCTGGCCGCAGAACTTCACGCCGGCGACCATCGCCAGGCACACAGAGGATTCGCTGACACGCTTGGGTGTAGAAAGGATCGATCTGACGCAGACCCACTGCATCCCGGCCGACGTGATGCGCGACGGCGAAGTGTTCGGCGCGTTAGCCAACCTCGTGAAGCAAGGCAAACTGCGCGCGTTTGGAGCGAGCGTCGAATCGGTGGAAGAAGGGCTGGCCTGCCTGGAAGTGCCGGGACTTTCCGCGCTGCAGGTGATCTTCAACGTGTTTCGTCAGAAACCGCTCGACAAGCTGTTGCCATTGGCCCGGCAGCGCGGCGTGGCGATCATCGTGCGTCTCCCCCTGGCCAGCGGACTGCTCAGCGGCCGCTGGACCGCTGAAAAGGCTTTTGGCGAGAAGGACCATCGCAACTTCAATCGCGACGGGGCGAAGTTCAATGTCGGCGAGACTTTTGCCGGTTTGCCGCTTCAGCGCGGGCTGGAACTGATCGAGCAACTCAGGCCATTGGTCCCCACGGGGATGACGATGTCGCAATTCGCCCTGCGATGGTGTCTCGACCAAGCGGAGGTGACGACAGTCATACCTGGCGCAACGCGCTCCGAACAGGCCGCGCAGAACGCCGCGGCCGCCGATTTGCCGCCGCTGGATGCGGAATTGCACAAGCAGCTTCGCCGCTGGTATGGGGACGAAGTTGCGGGGCACGTTCGGGGGAAGTATTAGTGGAGCTTGGTTCGGGGGGGTGACGCAAAGGCGCCAAGACGCAAAGACGCGCAAAGAGGCCGTCAGGCCGCAACCAAAGTAAGTGAGAACAGTTTCGTTCCGGAGGGACGCGCGATAATAGCCCGGCACTTTAGTGCCGGGACCGGACATCAACAACCATTTTCCGAGAGGCCCGCCGCCGCCGAAGGCGGCGGCGGGCCTCTCGGAAAGGAAAAATTGGGGAAGCGTACCCGGCGATAAATCGCCGGGCTATTATCGATGGTCCCTTCGGGACCGTAGCGTGATCTTTTCGATGAGGGTCAAGAAATCTTCGCGTCGCGAGAAGACTTTGAACGTTTGCAGTGCAAGGAAGAAGCGACGAAATGTGCCGGAGTTTATTCATGGAAAATACGACCGTACCGAATCTGCGACAATCTGTGGCTACAACTTTGCGCGGCTTTGCCTCTCTGCGTCTTTGCGTCGAATCTTTCCGCTGCACAACTTGGGCAACGGCAATCCTCTCTTTTCTTCTCTGCTGCACGGCTATTCCACTATGGGGCGCCGATGGGGATGAGCGGCTGTCTGGGACGCAAGGACTACCTTGGACTAATAACCTGCCCGACCGTCTGATGGATGGTGCTCATCGGTATTTGGATCGTCGCACTAAGGATGGGGTTCATCGGTATTTAGATCGTCAGAATGCGGAAGCGATTGGTAGTCGTAAAGATCCGCGCCTGCTTCGCCATAAAGATTGGGCTATCGAACAACGGCAGCAGTTTGCTCGGTTGATTGGCGTGGTCGATCCGCGGTTGCCGGCGGACATGGAGCGATTTGGGACCGACGCCAATCCGGCACTGGTGGCGGAGACATCCAAATATCGCATCTACCAGGTGCGTTGGCCCGTGCTGGAAGGAGATTCTCGCGTCACCGGCGAGGGGCTGCTGCTGACGCCGATCAAGAATACCGTGGGGCATATCATCGCGCTGCCGGACGCCGTGTGGACGCCGGAGGATATCTGTGGGCTCACGGACGAAGTGCCTGCGGAGTCGCAATACGCACGGCGACTGGCCGAGGCCGGATTCGAGGTCATTGTGCCAGTGCTGATCGATCGGGCCAGCCATGCCTCGGGTAACCCGGCGATTCGCATGACCGGCAAGCCGCACCGGGAGTGGATCTATCACATGGCCTATCAAATGGGGCGGCATGTCATCGGTTACGACGTGCAACGCACCTTGGCGGCCGTCGATTGGTTCAAAAAGCAATATGGTGATAAGGCCAAGATTGGCGTTGTGGGTGTCGGCGAAGGAGGGTTGGTGGCATTTTATGCGGCGGCTATCGATCCGCGGATCGACGCCGCGCTGGTCAGCGGCTACTTCCGCAACCGCAATAATGTCTGGAGGGAGCCGATTTATCGCAATGTGTGGGGGCTGCTGGAGTTTGGCGATGCGGGGATCGCCAATCTGATTGCCCCGCGCGGCTTGGTGGTGGAGCATAGCGCGGTCAATGAGATCAAGGGTCGTCGAGAACCGGCCTATCCTGACGAACTGGTGGCCAACGAAGGCCGGGCGGCAGGGGGTGAACTGCTCACGCCATCGTTGGAGGCGGTAGAGAAGGAGTTTGGCGAGATTCATAGTCCCTTGGAAAAGTTTCCGCGAGTTCTCATCAAGGGGGAAGCTGATCGTCCGGTTTCCTGGGGATCGCCTCAGGCACTCAATCAGTTCATTGCGATGCTGAGGGTTCCCTTCCGATTCCCCGAAACGAATGAGCTGGTGGCGGTGAGCGATGATATTCCACTGATGAGGAGAGTAGAGATTCCTCGCGAGATGCGAACGAAGTTCGACCCGGTGGCGCGGCAGGGCCAACAGGTCAAAGAAGCCGAGAATCACGTTCAATGGCTGCTGCGAAATGCCGATCGAACGCGCGACAAGTTTTTTCTGAACCGCACGGATCGCAAGACCCCGGAAGCATTCGCGGAGAGCGTGAAGAAACACGGTTTCAAGAAATACATGGCGGAGGAAATTCTGGGAAGAATCAGCGAGCCCCTTCAAGCACCCAATCCTCGCTCACGCAAGATCTACGATCGCCCCAAGTGGCTCGGCTACGAGGTGGTACTCGATGTCGTGCCCGACGTGATGGCTTACGGCATTCTGCTCATGCCGAAGGATCTCAAGCCTGGCGAAAAGCGCCCCGTCGTTGTCTGTCAACACGGTCGCAACGGCATGCCTCAAGATACGATCGAGGGAGACAACAAGGCCTATCACGACTTCGCCGCCAAGTTGGCCGATCGGGGGTTCATCGTCTTCGCGCCGCACAATCTCTATCGCACCGAGCAGCGCTATCGCTGGTTGCAGCGGAAGGCCAATCCCCTGAAGCTCTCGATGTTCTCCTTCATCGTGCTGCAACACGATCAGATTCTGCGCTGGCTTGCTTCACGGCCGGAGGTGGATCCAGCCCGGATCGCGTTTTATGGGCTGAGTTACGGCGGCGAAACTGCGGTGCGCGTGCCACCACTGTTGGACGGCTATTGCCTGTCGATCTGCTCGGCCGACTACAACGACTGGGCACGCCGCGTGGCCGACTCCCATAGCCCCTACGGCTACCCGTTCCACGACGAATGGGAGATGCCCTACTTCAACATGGGCAACACGCTCAACTACGCCGAGCTGGCAGCACTCATGATTCCCCGGCCATTCATGGTCGAGCGCGGCAGCAAAGACGGCGTCGGCCCTGATGAATGGGTAGCCTACGAATATGCCAAAGTGCGGCGGCTCTACAACGAACTTGGGATCGGCGATCGCACCGAGATCGAGTTTTTCAACGGCCCGCACACCATCAACGGCGTCGGCACCTTCAAGTTTCTTCACAAACAATTGCAGTGGCCGGAGAAGTGAGGGGGACTGTTTACTACTCCCGACGTGCTGGGACATACTGCGCACAAAGAACAAGATAGTAAGATAGTCAAAGCCGGAGTCCAGTGTCATTTCGCTCGCTACCTGCCAGCCACAAAAGCGG
>JAIOPX010000351.1 GCA_021413705.1 Planctomycetota bacterium
CTTTTCTTTTCGGGCGGTTCCGACGATAAATCCCTTGTCTATGCCCCAAGTCAGCATCATTGTCCCCGCAATCAATGAGGCCGATAACTTCGAGCCTCTGGCCCAGCGCATTGCGGCCGCCCTCAACGGCCGCAGCTACGAAATCATTATCGTCGATGACAACAGCCGGGATGCCACGCCGCAGGTTTGTGCCCGGCAGGCCCAGACGTATCCGCTCAAGCTTCTGGTCCGCACCGAGCCGCGCAACGGCCTGAGCGGCGCGGTGCTGCATGGCATGGACGAGGCGGCCGGTGAGACGTTCGTGGTGATGGATGCCGACCTCCAGCATCCGCCGGAGAAGATTCCCGAACTCCTGGCCGTGCTGGATGAAGGCCGGGGCGACTTCGCGCTCGGCTCGCGCTACGTCGCCGGCGGCAGCACGCACGCCCGGTGGACAATCTTCCGCAAGCTCAACAGCCGGATCTCGACGTTGCTGGCCAAGCCGTTCGCCGGAGATGTCAAAGACCCGATGAGCGGCTTCTTCGCTCTTCGCCGCGAAACCTATGCCGGCGCCCAGCGACTCACGCCGCTGGGGTATAAGATCGCGCTCGAGCTGATGTGCAAGTGCCGGGTGAAGAAGGTGGTGGAAATTCCCATTCACTTCGGGCAGCGCACGGCCGGCGAATCGAAGCTCAGCCTCAAGCAGCAGTTCCGTTACCTGGAACACCTGAGCCGCCTCTACGACTTCCAGTACCCGCGCCTCGCCCCCATCACCAAGTTCCTGATCGTAACGCTGATCTGCTGGTTTGTCGGCCTGGGAGCGCTTCTCCTTCTGCGGCTGGGGGCGGCGGCCCCCGTCGCGGACATGGTGGCCGCCTACGCCATCGCGCTGATCGTGACCGCCATCTTCCACGTCCGCTACATCCGCACACAGCGGGAATTCATCATCCGCCGGCACCCGTGGATCGACTTCGTTCTGATCAGCGCGGCCGAACTGGCAACGGTGGCCGCGAGCGCCTGGTGGCTCCACCACCGTGCGCCTCATGCGACGTTGGCCGAGCGATTCCTCGCCTGCTTCGGCTTCGCCACGATCGTGCGATATATCCTGCGCAAGGAGTTCCTCCAGGATGTCCGGGGGCTGCGGAAGGAATTGCGCAGCGAAGATCTTATGTAGCCCCAGGTCTACCGGTTCCCGTTCCGTTCTCACCTTGAATCTCGATATCTTATAAGATATAATTGCGCGAATGTGGAAGGTCGAGACGACCGAGGCGTATGGCCGCTGGCAACTGGCCTTGGATGCAGCGAGCCAGAGCGCTGTCGATGCGACCGTACGGCTGCT
>JAIOPX010000175.1 GCA_021413705.1 Planctomycetota bacterium
GTGGGATGGTAGAAGCCCAGGCCGTGCTCTGAAATGTGCTTGCCGACCACAATCACGGGAGGAGCAAGCGGGGTGCGTCCGTCGGCCTTCACCGGCGTCAAACGAACCAGATAGGGAAACGGGAACCGCGATTCGCTACGCCGTTCCGGGCAGCGGCCGTGCGGATAGAGCCGAGTGAGCAGATGGTGAATGCGCTGGCGCAGGGAGATGGGCGCAATGCGCGGCGACACAACCACCGCCGGTTCGGACATGACTTCGGACATGACATCAGTAGCCATCAGACAAGGTCTCCGCCTCAAGGGGGAATCAGCCGCGAACAATCAGCCGCACAAACCATCAGCCCAGAGCAGCGACCTCGCGCATCGCCGCGCGACATCGACTGTGCTGAGTCGGACTGTAAACCAGTGGCGCTATGCAAACACGGGTGAGTGCTGCGGAGCGTTATGAAGATGCGTAGATAAGAGTGATGGGACTGCCTAACGCCCCGCCGCGGCAGGCTGTCAAGGCTCGGTTGTGTGCGAACCCAGGGGCATTGGTTATCTACGTCGAAAAACTACGGTAGTCAAATCAGGAGGAAAATTGCCGTGTGGCTTTCGCACTGCAAAACGCATAACCCGTCCCACAACGCCTCGGCGTTACCTAACAACTGCAAGCCAGGGTCTGCCATGTTGCCGTTGAGCAACACGAGGCTTACATTTCAGCAGGCAGGGGAGGGGTTAGAGGTTAGGGGCGAGGGATAGGAGCGTTTACAATCAACGAATCCATTTTGAAAACCTAACCCTATCCCCTCATCCCCATGCCCTCCCCTCCTCCACCGTTGCCGGAATCCGCCGATCGCGAGGTTCTGCTGCGCATGCGCAACCTCGGCCGCACTTTCCAGATGGGGGAAGTCTCGGTGGTGGCGCTGAAGGAGTTCACGCTCGATGTCTACGTGGGAGAATTGCTGGTTTTGTTAGGCCCCAGCGGATCGGGCAAGACGACCATCCTCAATATCACCGGCGGACTCGACCGGGCCACGGCTGGCGAGATCTGGTATCGCAATGAGGATCTCACCCATGCCACGAACAAACAACTGACTCGATATCGCCGCGAGAAAGTTGGCTTTGTCTTCCAGTTCTACAATCTGGTCCCCACGCTCACGGCGCGCGAGAACGTGATGGTGGCCACCGAGCTATCACCCAACGCCCTGCCGGTCGATGAAATGCTCCGGCTGGTGGGGCTCGAAGAGCGACTCGATCATTTTCCAGCCCAGCTCTCCGGCGGCGAACAACAGCGCGTGGCTATCGCCAGAGCCTTGGCCAAGAATCCCGAACTCATGCTCTGCGATGAACCGACCGGCGCCCTCGACTTTGAAACCGGCAAGCGGGCGCTGCGGCTGCTGTTGGACGTCACGCGGCAGCTTTCCAAGACGGTCATTCTGATCACGCACAACACGGCCATCGCAGAAGTGGCTGATAGAGTCGTGCATTTGCGCAGCGGACAGCTTGTGTCGCTGGATGTGAACATCCATCCCAAGCCGCCAGAGGAGATCGTCTGGTGAGCGTGTTGGACCGCAAACTGGTGCGCGAGTTGCGCAGCTCACGCTGGCTGTTGCTGGCGATCATCTCGATCATCATGGTCGGCGTGATGATGTATGTCTACATGCGCTCGGCCTGGTTCAACCTGAGCCTTGCGCAAGAGCGCTACTATGCCGAAGGACGGATGGCCGATTTCTGGATCGACGTCAAGAAAGCGCCGCTGACCGATCTGCGGGCGCTCTCAGACCTGCCCGGCGTGAGTGAGATTCGTCCGCGGATTCAGTTCTTCGCCACGGTCGATCTGGCCGACGCCCCGCTGCCGCTTAACGGTATTGTTCTCTCATTGCCCGACATGCCGCAGCGGATCATCAATGACATCGTGCTGGTCCGCGGGGGCTACTTTTCTGACACCAGGGCAGAAGAAGTAATCGTCAACGACGCATTTGCCCGGAAGCACAAGATCCACCCTGGCCAGTGGATCACGTTGATTCTCAACAATCGGCAGCAGGAACTGTTCGTCGTGGGGACGGCCATCAGTTGCGAGTATGTCTATCTCGTTTCTCCGGGAGCCTTCGTGCCCGACCCGGAGCATTTTGGCGTTTTCTATCTCAAGCACAGTTACGCCGAAGAAGTTTTTGACATGAATGGGGCGGCCAATCAGGTGGTGGGGCTGCTGGCGCCGGAAGTGCGGCAACATCCTGAGGCTTTGCTGGATCAGGCCGAGCGGCTGCTGGCTCCCTACGGAGTGCTGAACAAGTATCCGCGTCGCGATCAGTCGTCCAACCGGTTCGTCAGTGACGAAATCCGAGGGCTGGGCATTTTCTCGTCGTTCATGCCGGTGATTTTCCTGATTGTGGCGGCGCTGGTCCTCAACGTGCTCATCTCAAGGCTGGTCGAGCAGCAGCGGACGATCATCGGCACACTCAAGGCGACGGGCTACAGCGACACGGCGCTACTGTTGCACTATCTGAAGTACGGGCTGGCCATTGGATTGTGCGGCGGGCTGCTAGGCTGGGTGAGCGGCTACTTCATGGCCAACTGGGTCACCAGCATGTACCGGATCTATTTTGAGTTTCCGGACCTGTCGAATCGGATCTACCCTGGCACCTATCTGACAGCACTGGCGATCAGCCTGATCTGCGCGCTCGTCGGCTCGCTGCGCGGCGCGCGGCTGGCGATTCACTTGCAACCAGCTGAAGCGATGCGCCCTCGCCCGCCAGCGAGCGGTGGCCGGGTTTGGCTGGAGCGTATCGGTCCTCTCTGGCGACGGCTGAGTTTCGGCTGGCGAATGGTGCTGCGGCTGGTGATTCGCAATCGGTTGCGGACGGTGGTGGGTATGTTCGCCGCGTCCATGGGGGCCGGGCTGCTGGTTTGCGGCTTCATGCTCGGCGAGGCGATGCAGTTTCTCGTCGAGTACCAATATGAGCAGGTCAGTAGCAGCGATATCGACTTGTCGTTGACCGATGAACATGGAGTTGGCGTGCTGGATGAAGCCCGGGGGCTGCCGGGTGTGGACGTTGCCGAGCCGCTACTTTCCGTGGCCGGCACGTTTATTAGCGGGCCGTATTATCGCAAGGGATCAGTTGTTGCACGTCGAGGTGGGTGACATGGTGGTATTTCAACCGAGCCAGGGGCGGCAAGAGCCGCACACGATTCCGGTGGCGAGAATTACCGACAACTATCTGGGGCTCGCGACCTATGCCGACATCGACTATCTCAGCCGCTTGCTGGGTGAAGAACTGGCTGTCAACGGTTTGCAATTGAAGACCGATCCTGCCCCTGCTGCCAGCGCGGCCCTCTATGCGCAGCTCAAAGAGTTGCCGGCGATCCAAGCGGTGAACCGCCGCAGCGACGTGATTCACAACCTCCGCGTCAACTATATCGAAGTGCAGTACATCTTCATCAGCTTGATGGTGTTCTTCGCCGGAGTGATTTTCTTTGGCAGTATTTTGAATGCCGCCCTGATCGGGCTGGCGGAGCGGCGCCGCGAAGTGGCCACGCTGCTGGTGCTGGGTTACGGCCCCTGGCAAGTAGGAGGGCTGTTTCTGCGCGAGAGCATGGTCGTCACGCTCCTGGGCACGCTGGCCGGCCTGCCGCTGGGATACCTGTTGACGGTGATGCTGTCGTACGCCTATGACACCGAGATGTTTCGGTTTCCCGTGATCGTAACCAGCGGCGTGTTGATCAAAACACTGTTGTTTTCCGTGGCCTTCGGCCTGCTGGCCCACCTGGGCGTGCAGCGGACGATTCACAAATTGGACTGTTTGGATGCGCTGAATGTGAAGGAATAGGTTGAGTTATAATTGCTACAAGGAATCGACATGATGAATAAATGGATCATTATCATCCTGGTGTTGGTGGCCGTGGTCGGCGGCGGGGTGTGGTATGCGCTGAGTTCCCGGATCGAGGTGGACGTGGCCGCGGTGACCCAGGGGCCGATCAAGGAGTTCATCGACGAGCAGGGGAAAACCCGGCTGCCGCAGACGTATCTGATCACGATGCCCTACGCCGGCCGCATCGAGGCCATCACGCTCACGGAAGGAACTCCGGTCGAGAAGGGGCAGCAAGTGGCCGGCATCGTGCCGTTGGATTTGGAATTGTCGCTCGATACCGCCAAGTCGGCCCGCCAAGTCGGCTGTCGAGCGGCTGCAGGCGTCGATCGCGGAAAACAAGGACGTCACCGTCGAGCAAACCGGCAAGGCCCAGGCGCTGCAGTTCGTCAAGTCGATGCGCAAGTCGGTCGAGGCGGCGGTCAACCGCGTGATCGCCGGCGAGGGGAAGCTGGAGTTCGCAACGAAACAGTTGGACCGCTACCGCGTGCTCCGCGAGAAGACCGCCGCCTCCCAGGAGGAATACGATCAAAAGGTGCTGGACGACATTCAGAGCAAAGTCGATCTGCAGCAGGACAAACTGGTGCAGGCGGCGATGGAGGCGCTGGAGATTGGCACCGCCATGATGCCCACGATGATTCAGCAATATATCGATCGCAAAGGGTTGACGGTCAAAGTCTATGAAGAACAGAAGCAGGAGGCGCTGGCCAAGCTCAAGCAGGCCATGGAGGATGAGCGACGTGGAAGGATGCTCAGCCCCGTCTCGGGCGTGGTGTTGAAGCGCGACGTCAGCAACGAGCGCTATCTGCCAGCCGGCGAAGTGCTGTTGGAGATCGGTCGGCTGGAGGATCTGGAAGTGGAGGCCGAAGTTCTCAGCCAGGATGTGGTCCGCGTGAAGCGCGGCGACCCGGTTTCGATCTATGGCCCGGCCATCGGCCCCAAGCCGGCCCGGGGGCGCGTGGATAAAATCTACCCTGCCGGGTTTACGAAGGTCAGCTCGCTGGGTGTGGAACAGCAGCGGGTGCGCGTGATTGTCAAGTTCGAGGCGGATGACCTGGCACGCGTCCGCAAGGAGCAAGAGCTGGGCGTTGACTACCGCGTGCGGGTGCAGATTGTCACGGCTGAGGAAGCAAACGCCGTCGTCGTCCCTCGGTCGGCTATGTTCCGAGCCGCCGATGGCAAGTGGCAGGTGATGGCCGTCCGCGGCGGTCGGGTAGCCAAGATCACGATCGCCACCGGATTGATGAACGACTCGCTCGTTGAAGTGCGCGAAGGACTCAAACCCGGCGATCTGGTAGTCCGAGCCCCCGAATCGCGCCTGACCGACGGGGCGAGCCTCGGGCCTGGGCGAAGCCACGGCCCGGCGACTGGTTGCCGCGGGAGCGAAAGTGTTGCTGGCCGACGTCAACGATCAAACCGGCAACGCCTTGGCGGCTGAGCTTGGTACCGCCGCGCAGTTTGCCCATTGCGATGTCACCGATGCAACGAGCGTTCAAGGAGCGATCGAAACCGCAGTCACCGCCTTTGGCCTGCTCGACGGCTCGATCAACTGCGCCGGAGTGTTGGGCGCCTCACGCATCCTGGGTCGCGAAGGACCGCACGACCTGGCCCTGTTCCGCCGTGTCGTGGAGATCAACCTGATCGGCACATTCAATCTCTTACGATTGACGGCGGCCGCGATGGCTACCAACCCGCCGCGCGAGGACGGCGAGCGGGGCGTGATCGTCAACACGTCGTCGGTTGCGGCCTTTGAAGGCCAGACCGGCCAGGCCGCCTATGCGGCGAGCAAAGGAGGCGTCGCCAGTTTGACCCTGCCTGCTGCGCGGGAACTCGGACGGCACGGAATCCGCGTTGTGGCCATTGCACCCGGCACGTTCGACACGCCGATGATGGCCAGCGTGAACGACGAAGTGCGAGCCTCGCTATCGGCCCAAGTGCCGTTTCCGAAACGGCTCGGCCACCCTGGCGAGTTCGCGGCCCTGGTGCAGCAGATCATTGAAAACACGATGCTCAACGGAACAGTGCTGCGGCTCGATGGCGGACTACGCATGGGAGAGAAGTAGCTCGGCTTTTATTTCTCAGCGTCGTCTTTCTCTACGTCGTCAAGATGGAACTTGTGTAATAGCCGATGCAAAAGCGGAGCAGCCAGCACCGCGACCATTGTTAGGAAGGCGATACCGCTGTAGAGGGCATAGAACGAAGCGAACAGCTTGCCGCCGGTGGTCTTCATGGGGTCAACCGGCCCCATGCCGGTGAGGATCATCGAAGCATTGAGCAGCGCATCGATCCAGGGAAGTTCGCCGAACCAGTGATAGCCCACACTGCCTAACAACAGCGAGCCGGCGATGATCAAGCCGGTAACGCCGAAACTGGCCGCGAGCCGGGTATAGAAACGGCTCTTGGGAAGCAGAGTGTCGTGCTTGGTTTCAAACATGAGGCAAGCCATGTGAGGCAGCGGGAGGTTGGTCAAGGATTTACACGCGCTTCCTGAGACATCTTATGATACGTCGCAAGTGTAGCTTGATACTCCGCCACCGCGGCCTCCGACAACACTCCTTGATGCCGCTTGATCTCCGCCTCCATCCGCCCGACAAGAAATGCGACTTCTTCCTGCCTCGGTCGCAACGGCTTGCCCGGCACGTCGATATGCCAAGGCGCCGAATGGGCGAAACGGCTGCGGCCTGGTTCGGACGGCTCAAAGCAGCGCAGGGCCACCCAGTTGGAACCGTGAATTGTGATGGGGACGTTGACACGCAAGCCGAAGCCACCACCTGGCATAAGTTTCCACTGTTCCCGCATCTCTCGGCTCCACACGATTGTGCCGCTTTCGATGACCTCCACTCTGCTCAACGGCTGTGTACCAAAGAGCCAACCATCAAGTTGATATGTAGTCTCCGCATCCTTCTGATGAAACGTATGCCCAGGCAGTTGTTTGGAGAGTCGCACATCCATCAGCGGGCCGGTCGTGACGAAGCTGTTGCCGGCGTTGAGTCCACGCATCCAATCGTCGTAGTTGAAACCGCCAGGACAATGCACGTAGACGCGGCCGTATCCGAGCGGCACAGGATGCACGCCGCTGGCGGTCCCGCCCGTGGGACGCAGCCGGAAGCCGCAGTTCAGCAGGGCGTAGTAGTTCTGAAATCCGAACTCGATCCAGCCGTTTTCCGTCAGTCCCTTGGCGTCCCACTCCGCGTGCATATATTCCGGCGGCTGGATGGCCCAGCGTCCGAAGTGGAAGCCGGTTCGCCAGATGTGGTTGTTGGTCAGTTCGTAGAGATCGACTTTCATCGTGGGGACGATCATCATCGACCAGGGCCAGTTGTGTTTGTCGAGTTCCAGCAGCGCCCCTTGGTCGTGAACCTCCATCGCCAACGGGCCGACCGGTGGGACCGTGCTTTTCAAAGGTTTTTTCTGATTCAGCGCAAAGACGGCCCCCAGCATGTGCGGCTTGCGGGCGACGTTGAAGATCTCGTACTCGGTGTTCAGCGGCCAATATACATGGGTAGGATCGATCTCGACCAGCTTCGCTTCGAGCGGCTCCTTGGGCGGCGGCGGAACCGTGTCCGATTCGGTGGTCCAGGAGGTGATCGGCAAGGTTACGTTGAGATCATCGGCCAGCATGGCCGTCGGCAGTTCCGAGAGCGCACGATGGCAGTGTGTCTCGCCGGAATACCAGCCGAGGCGCTGGACGTCAACAAAGCGCTTCAGCTTGAGCTCGATTTGAACTGGCTCGTTGCCGATTTCCACTTCGGCGGTCGCGGGAAGCCATTCCTTACTGCGCTCTGCGGTCAGTGTATAGCGGCCCGGCGGGAGTTCGGATGTGAACTCGCCTGCCGGCAAGGCTGTGTGAATCTCCACGCTGTGCGTGCCGTAGTTCTTGCGATACTCGACGCCGGGGCCATGGGGGCCGGTGGCTCGTGCGGTGTGCCACTGACCTTTCTCCGGGCCTTCGATGTAGAGTCGCGCTGGCAGCGTAGCGCCAGAGTCGGCATCCACTATTCGGCCGCGCAGCACCCTCGCGATGCCTCCAGGGGCTGACGCCCCCGGCTCGCCTGATGTCTGGCCATCCTTACGCCACAACCACCGCCGTAGCTTGGGGAACATAGTCAACGCGTTTTCGCGCAGAATCTGCCGGCCGATCCGCAGGGCATCGGCTTCGCGCAATTCACCCCGCTCCACTTTCTCGGCCAGCGCGTCGGTCAGCGCTTGCCGCGTCAGCGCCGTCGCTCCGTAGATCCCTTCGACGTTGGACGCATCGGCCCCCCACATGATCCGATCGGACGGAACCGCGTCGAGCCATTCCTGATACGCTCGGCGGGCCACGGTTTGGCTGAGCGTCGGCAGCCAGACCGAGTCGATCCACACGTTGCGGTTTCGCATGGCGATCACCGCCGTCTCGCCCACCCAGGGATAGCCGCCGTGGAATAAGATGAACTTCGTCTGAGGATTGGCCTGGATCAGGTCCACCAGCAACATCGGGTTGCTTCCCTGGATGCGGGCCTGCCCGGTGTGGACCTGAAACGGCAGGTCGTATTTGGCGCTGAGCTTGCAGACATGCCAGAACATGAAGTCCTCAAAGTCCTGCTGCTCTTGCGGCGTGATCTCTTTTTTCGGCTTGCCATACACGGCGGCGGCCCGCTCCTGCGAGATCTTTTCGTAACGCAGCGATCGTTCGTAAGCCTGGGTAGATTTGAGACAGACGCAATCTGCTGCCACCGCCTCTGCAAAGATGGCATCCACCACTTTGAGGAAGTCGTCCAAAGTGTCGGTCTTCAGGTTGCGTTTGCGGGCGAAGGCAAATGGACTGTCCATCTCGCTGCCGAACTGGCTGGGATGGCTGCCGCGCATCAGCGTGGTGACATTCAACAGCGGCACACTGAATCGATAGGCCCGTTGAAATTGCAGCCGAGCCCAGTAGGGATCGACAACCATCAGTTCAATATTGGCCCGCTTGGTGACGACGTTCTCAATCCAGTCGTCGGTCTTATAATTGTCGAAGATCTGCTCATTCAGTTTGCGGGCCTGCTCGGGTGTGATCGCGTCGAAATCGACCCCATACAAATCTTCAAACGCCGGGAGCAGATAGCGATAGGCGCTGGTGGCCTTGGCATTGGCGAAGTTGGGCTGTTGCAGTTTCCACCAGGCGTCAAAGTTGCCGTCGGCCGGCCAGGGGGCCACGTGGTGGATCCAGGGAAAGTAACTGTATTGCCAGATGCTGCGAAGATTGACTCCCCGCCCGCGCGGAGTGGAGACCAGTTCGCGCATCTGGTCGCGGGGAGGCAGATGGTCGTGCGTGTCGATAGCCGGCACGGCATCGAGCGCGGCCTTGACCCGCTGGTGCAAGGGGCTGCGCTGCGGCGGCTCGGCGATTGCGGAACGTATTGGCAGGATGGCGGAAACCAAGAGCAGCCAACCCCACGGAGCTGTCTTGATGCAATGAATGCCTTTGCGTGAAAGCATGGGCAGAACACTCCAAGATCAAGCGACAAGAAAGGTTTGCGTGAAGTGTGGAGTCTAAATGGCAGAGCGACGCGGTTCAAGTTGCTCCGCTTTGTCCCGATGCCACAGCCTGGGGCGGCCAGCCCTCTTTTCCTGAATCCCGTTAGCTAATCAATGTCGCAAACATCAAGCGGCGGAATCGGCTGGGCAGGATTGGATACTTTAACAAGCACATCGTAAATGCCGCAATATTTCGTCAAGCGGAATCCGCGCCTGGCTCCCATGGCCAGACGAAAATTTCCGCAGAAAATATTTTTTCGCGACGCAACTTTAACCCTGGCAACGAATAATAATTTTCAAGAATTTTCGGCCACCGGAATTTGTCCGAAATCGGCCACTTGTCGGATATGGTGGGACTTGTTCTGAGTTTGCTGCCGTGAGCAGTACTTGCAGAAGGAGGCAGATCTTGATGGTGAGTTCCGCGGGCGTGAGTGTCTCGCGCCGTTAGTTGAGCGGTGGGGTTTTCTGTTTTTTGTTTCATCACTTGGACGGCTCGCTCGCAAAAGAGCAGGCCGTCGCAGCACGCTGAGGGTGCGCGCACTCCCAGTCAGGAAAGGAAATTGCGATGCGATGTACATGGAGAAAAGTGGCGTTTTTTACGGCGGCTTTGGGGCTGGCCGGGCCAGGTTACGCCAGCGCCCAGCCGGCCACCTCCGCCGCTCGATCGGCCAGCCAGCAGGCGCAGGCGGAAGCCCGCGCTCGCCAGTTGACCGCGGCGGGAGAGTTGCTCGGACAGGGGAAACATGTGGCCGCCATCACGGCCTATGAGAAGATTCTGGTCGATCAGCCTGACGCTGAGACGCAACTGGCCGCCGCACTGGGCCTGGCCCGGTCGCTGGCCGCGCAAGATCCCGCTGAAGGGATCGAGCGGTTGCAAGAGTTTTTGCAGCGGTATGCCAACGCGGATGCCAAAATCGTGGCCGTGGCCAGCACGGCATTGTCCGACGCTCGCGAAGCGCTGGCCAATTCCGATCTCGCGGCAAAACAATTCGATCAAGCGATCGAAGCGCTCCGCGAAATCGTGGACGACAAGTTCTCCGACGAAGCCCGAGTGGGCAAGGCCGGGGAAGCGATCGCCAAGATCCATTTGCAGCTTGGCGATCCGAAGCAAGCCGTCGAAGCCTACCATCAGCTCCTGCAACGGCCGGCCTCCGATGCGGCTGCCCGGCTCGCGCAGGTGCGTAATCTGCTGGCAATCGATCCGACAGCGCTCGGCGCGCTCGAAAAGTTCATCGCGAACTACGCGGGCGCCAAGAGCGAAGTGCTGGCCGAAGCCTATTTCATGTTGGGCACCGGCTACGAAGGCGTCGGTGAAAACAAGAAATCGCTGGAAGCCTTCCAGCGAGCAGCCAGCCTCCAGGGTGCGGCTGCCGATCGCGTGGCGGCGGCCCGCGTGGGGACTGCCCGGGCCTATCACCGCCTGGGCGAGACCAAGAAAGCGATCGACGTCTATCGCGGCTTGCTGAGCGATCCGGGTTTGGAGCCGGCGCAGCGGTTCGCCCATGTGAAGGCTTTGCGGCAGGTCGATCCGTCGGCCGACGTCATGCCGGACGTGGCCGTACACATCAACGCCGTCCACCGTTGGCGCGATTTCAGCCCCGCGGCGCTCGACGCGGCCGGACTGCCGTCGAACGACGTGCTGCTCTTCGCCACCAAGTCGCGGCAGGAAGCCATCGACGCGCATAAGTGGGAACTGCGGCGGCGGATCGGCCGCGCGAGCAACGCCCAGGTCGAGGCGTTTGCCAAGAGCATCGACTCGCCCGGCGTGAAAGAGACGTTCGTCGTCTCGCCGGAGTCCAAGGCCTTGGCGGCGGCCGTTTCAGACCAAGCGCCGCTGGGACCGTTCTTCAAGGCGCTTCTCTCCGGCGATCACGCGGGAGCGGCCAAGCTGGCCTGGAAGAACGCCCATGCCCCGGGCAACGAACCGCGGTATGAAGATTGGCTCGAAGCGGTGGGCAAAGCGGTGCTGTGCCACGATCAGGCGTTTGGCAAACGGGCCGAAGCGTTCACGCAGTGGAGCAACAGCTCGCTGAGAGATGCGGCCGGGCAGTTGGTAGCGGCCAATCCGATCGCCGACATCGTCGGCCCGAAGCCGGAAGCGACGCCGCTGAAGGTTGCTCCGAGCGCTCAGACGTTCTTCAACAAGCTGACGGATCTCCGCGGCTTGCAAGGGATGATCCAGCAGTCGCACATGGGCTGGCTGCCGGGGAATGAAGTGTTGCTACTGGTGGGCCGTCATAGTCCCGATGCATTGGCGCTACCCGGCTATCAGTGGCATCTGCGGCGGACGGAAGGGCGAGCCGAGCCGGAGAAGCTCAAGGCGGTTGAAAAGCAGCTTGCCAAGGGAGGCGACGCGCGGCCTTTCATGGTCTCGGAAGTCTCGAAGAAGCTGGCCGCCGAATTGGCCAACGACGCGCCACTGAAGGATTACCTGAAGCCGCTGCTCTCCGGCGACTATCAAGCAGCCGCCCAGGCAGCCTGGAAGCATCTGCACGAAGCGACCACGCAGGAAGCCTACGACATGTGGGCCGAAGGGGTGGCGATCGCCATCCGCTGCCAGGGAGTGAGGCTGGAGACTTGAGGCTGTAGGCGGGAGGAAATCCAACCGCCAGTCTACAAAGTCTACAGTCTCTTTCCCTACAGCCTTCCTTTCGGCCAACCCGGCCGCCGACTTGATCGGAAGTCGGGGGTCGGAGGTCGGAGGTCGGAAGTCGGAATGCGCTAGCCGCCGGTGACTTCCAGCCGACGCCGGAAGTGATTGCCCATCTCAACGGCACGCGCAATGCCAGCGACTTGAACATCGGCGCCTGGGCGCCGGCGACGGACGTGATCGGGCTGACGGCGCTGCATGCCAATCAAGTGGTCGAGCGGCTGAAGTGGCATCAGCGGCAGACCTCGGGCCGGATGGACGAAGCGGTGCTGACGCAAGTCCGCAAGCAGCTTCAGGAAGGAGGATCAAGCGAGACTCAATCCATCCACTAGTCACTGGTCCATCAACGGGCGCAACTCGGCGGTACCGTGGTGGTATCCACTGCCCCGCTGGCTTGGTCCGGTTACGCGGCTTGTGCGGTCCGCGCCGGCGGTTGGGCGACCTGCGGCAGGCCACGGGGGATTTTTCTGGCCAATGTGGGTGCAATATGCCAGGAAAAAGCTAATGTTTCAGCAGAGCCCCTTATCTCGATCCAGCCGCTCCGAAGCGCAATGCCGCCCGGCGGTTGCGGTTCACTCGTCTTCACAAAATTGAGGAGTCCATGATGTCTCGCCAGTCCGATCGTCTTGCGAAATCCCCTGCGGAAATCACACCAGAACGCCGCCGACGCGTCTCGCGTCGTGGCGCGATCGTCGTGCTGGCCGCATTGGTGATGGTAATCATGGTGGCCCTGGTGGCCTTTGCGGTGGACATTGGCTATGTGTTGAAGGTGGAGACTGATTCCCATCGCGCGGTGGATGCCGCCGCATTGGCCGGAGCCGGGAAGCTGATCGACGGCGAGACGGCTGCCCGGACGGCCGCCATCGAGTATCTGGTGCGCAATCCGATCGGATATCAACAGACAATCGAAGTCGGCAACCTGCAGCAGAAGATCACCGAATTCATGGCGTCTCACGGCGCGAATCTGCAATTGCAGTACGGCGTGTGGAACGCGGCAGCGGTTGGCCCGGGGGGCACCAAAGGCGATCTGGTGCTGACCAATGATCGCCCCAGCGCTATCCGAGTCTCGCTGACCCACACTGGACATCCCTACTTCTTTGGCCGACTGCTGGGCAAGACGGCCTTCGACGTAACCAGCGAAGCGGTTGCCACCTATCAGCCGCGTGACATCATGCTGGTGCTCGACTTTTCGGCCTCGATGAACGACGACAGCGAGCTGAAGTCGATCGGCCAAGGCGGCCTGACGAAAACCGCCATTGTGGCCAATCAGCAGCAGATCTACGCAGATCTCGGCTCGCCCAAGTACGGCAGCATGGTGTTCACTCCGGTGTCGATCTCTTCGACCAACAAGACCACCATCAAGAACACGCTGGGCATCAAGAACGTCGCCTATCCGTACGCGAACGGAAGTTGGGACGAGTACATTGACTACGTGATCAGCAGTTCCGAACAGCCGGCGGCGGCGGGTTATCAGAAGAAATACGGCTACCTGACGCTGATCAACTATTGGCTCGACAAGCATCCTTCGTTTGCGGACACCAACAGTCTGTGGAAGACCAGCGCTCAACCGATGGCTACCATGCAGGACGCGACGGGCGTTTTTGTGGACTACTTGAAGGGCGTGGACTGCGAAGATCGGCTGGGGTTGGCGGTCTACGACTACACGGACGGTAACGCTAAGTTAGAGACTGGCCTGACTACGAACCTCGATCTCACGGCGGATATCACCGATGCCAGACAAGCCGGACATTATCACGACTATACGAATATCGCCGCGGGTATGGCCAAAGCCCGGACAGAACTGGTAACTAAGGCTCGTCCTGGAGCCTATCGAATGATGGTGTTGATGACGGACGGCCAGGCAAACTTCTACAATGGCCAAGTCAACGAGACAGCCGCCAATAATGCAGTCATCACCGAGGCTACGGCTGCTAAAAATGCCGGCATTAAAATCATGACGATCAGCTTGGGTGCAGCGGCCGATGCAAATATTATGCAACAAGTGGCCGACATCACCGGCGGCAAGCATTTCAATGTTCCCGGCGGCACCGGGGGCGTGGATCAGTACAAAAACGCGTTGATCCAGACTTTCCGCTCGATTGCCGATGACCGTCCGCTGAAGATCGTGCGGTAGGATGGCTTTCGGGACTCGGTCAACTCGACGGCACGAACCGCTCGTACTTGTAACGCAGCAGCTTCGACTCGTTGGGGTCGAGTTCCAACACCCAGCGGATGGTTCCAGAGCGGCTGCGCAGTTCCAACCGATCGGGATCCGCAGCCGGCTTGCCCTCATGGCTGGCCTCGGTCGGCTTGCCCGGCACGCTAAATTCGACGACGACAGTTGCTTTGACCCGTTCAAAGTTCTTCAGCCGCAGCTCACCCGAGAGGGTGACCAAGTCAAGGAACACTCCGCTGCTGGGTGAATGGGCCTTGAGCCGCCGATCGGTCTCGGTCTCAGTCTTCTCGTGCGAGATGTTGATGGCCGCGGTGACCGGCAGTTCGGCCTGGCCGCCGCGCGGAGTGTACTTGAGCAAATCCTCGGAGAGCGGCCTGTCGCCACTGACCGCCAGGCAGGGTCCGGTTGTCCAGGCCGTGTCCGTGTCGTTGCGCAAGACGAGAAAATGCTCCATCGGCTGCGGCGGCGACCAGCGATAGAGATGGCTGTAGCGAATCCGCTTGACGAAGAGCGTGACGATCGCCCGTTCGCCGCAACGGAGCGTCATGTCGTGCCGGGTATAAACGGTGTAGTCGCTGCTGCCGGGGCTCTCCAGCTTCGGCAGATTGCCGAGCGCGGCTTGCAAGTTGCCCCCTTTTCCGTCGGCAGGCGTCTCGACAATTTGGGGCTGGTCGAACTGGTCGGAACGCTGCATGTTGCTGGTGATGGCGGCCCGGTTCATGATCTGCGATTGCATTTCGCGCGGGGCCACGGCGGCTCCGATCGTGCGGATCACCTGGCCCACGGCGATCGGCGCCATGTAATCAGAATGCGTGAAATGGGGCACGCCGACGACGAAGTTGACGTCGCAATGCACCAAATCCTCCGCTTCGTTGATCACGGTGCCGCGGAGCGTCAATTCGGCCGTGTGCTCGTCGACCACCTTGAGAGAATACTCGGGTATCCAGACGATTCCCTTCCGCAAGTAGGCCATGCCGAGCTTCGTGGCCGCCGGGGGCTTGGCATCTTTTTCAGCAGCAACATGAACTCGTAACGGCAGTTCGAGAACCTGGAGCCGCGTGATGCCCCCCAGCGGAACCGCGAAGCTGTTGCTGTTGCTCTCCAGGACGACGTAGTCGCCGGAGATCGACACCATCTTGCCTGCTGCCGTTCGTTCGGCGCCTTGGTGCTTGTAGGTCAGTTGCACGTTCAGACTGCGGCAAGCCTCCAGCCGAGCGCGCCGGACGTTGTTGTCGGCCGCGGCGTCGATGCCGTCGAACTCCACGGTCTCGCCGGGCCCGGAGCCCACCACATCCACGACTTCGTCCTTGTTGAGTGAATAGATTGCCAGGGTGCCGAAGGCGGCCGGCGGAATCTGCCGAGCCAAAGCCCAGCCGTCTCGGGTGGCGACTTCTCCTTCGCGCATGAAGAAACCCATGCCGTTTTTGAAGACCGCCACGCTACGGACCTTAGGCTTCCAAACGTGCGGGTTCTCCGCCTCGGCCGGATCAGGTTTGCTCAGGTCGATTTTCGCCTTGTCTGCCGCGCGAAGCTCGTCTGCCGGTGCGCAGGCGGCGCACATCATGGTCCAAGTTACTGCAATCAGGAGAAGTTTTGCGTGCATAGGGCACCTTCCGGGGAGAAGTAGATGACGGTCCAATTGCGAGTGCGAATTGGATTGTAGCCGGAAGGGAACTCTGATTTTGTAACTAGCATGTAACTACAAGCTAGTACGATGAGGACGAATGTAGGTCAACGCCTGCCGGGCTTGACCTGGGGGCTACGCGCAGGATTAAGCAAGCGAGTGGGTTGAGCATGAGATGCAGCGCCTTCGCTGATTCAGGCGCGAGAGAGAATGCGGACTACGTGTCGGCGATTGGAGAAGTTCTTCGCTCAAGCTTCGGCCGGGCATGAGACGGGCTGGGAAGCCCATCCTACGTTAGATCAGCTTCAGATTCTCCAGCCCTGGCTCGGCGGGAGGGAACTGCGGATCCATCTCTTCCAGCGTGTGGCGGATGATGGTGCTGATGGCCAGGTTGCGGAACCATTTGCGATCGGCGGGGATCACATGCCAGGGGGCGTGCTTGGTGTTGCAGCGCGTGAGTGCATCTTCGTAGGCTCGACGGTAATCGTCCCACTGCTTTCGACTATCCAGATCGGACTTGCAGAACTTCCAGCGCTTGGTGGGGTCGTCCAGTCGTGCCTGCAAGCGCTCGAGCTGCTCTTTCTGGCTGATGTGAAGATAGAACTTCAGCACCTTCATCTTGCCATCGGTCAACAATTTCTCGAAATGGTTGATGGCGTCGTAACGAGCTTCCCAGACAGGCTGCGGCACGAGGTTGTTGACCCTGACCACCAGCACATCTTCGTAGTGCGAGCGATTGAAGATGCCGATGTTTCCTCGGGGAGGAACTTTTTGATGGATCCGCCACAGGAAGTCGTGATCGAGTTCTTCGTCCGAGGGGCGTTTGAAGGGAACCACTGCGGCGCATTGCGGATTGATGCCGGCCATCACGTGTCGGATCACCCCGTCCTTGCCGGCAGTGTCCATTCCTTGCAGGACGATCAACAGTGACCGGGTGTTCTCCGCATAGAGCCGATAGGCGAGTTCATCCAGCGCCTGGACGTTCTCCGCGCTCAGCGGCGCGGCGTCCTGCTTGGTGAAGTCGCCCGCCTCGGCGGGATCCCAGCGATCGAGCCTCACCGGCTGGCCGGGTTCGGTGGCGGTGAGTTTTTCGATTCGCTTGTGGAGGTTGTTAATGTTCACTATGGCTGACTCACGGTCAGTCTGGCATCGCGGACTTTGGCGATTCTGGCGGCGCTCTCTTCGAGGTGAGCTTGCGTGTAGTCGTCGAGCTTTCCTTTGTTGGCCTTGAGCACTTTGCGGATGCGCGCTTCCAATGAGGTGAGCTGGGCATAGGCCACCGTCTGGCAATCATCTGGCGCGCCGGTTTCACCCAGGGCCAGACGGGAAAGCTGCCGCAGGTAGTTGCGCTGCAGATCGCGCCGCAAGCTGCTGATGGCGGGCTTGCGATTCGAGTAGGGACCAGCAGGGAGCTTGTCCAACTCGGAGTAGATCGACTTGGTCAGGCGGCCGAGGAGTTCGGCCGTGGTGAGCGCGTCTTGATCGGCGGGTACTTTCAATTCGCTGTCGTGGAGCCGCGTCAATGTCAGCGGAGAGAGCAATTGCATGAGCACCATGTTCTGCCAGACGCCAATCACGGCATGCACTGGATAGTCTGGGCGGCGCGGCAGGTCGGTTCCCCAATGGATCCACAACGGCGTGGCCAGGTGGTTGTACAACTCCGGAGGGAACTGGAACGGTTTGTCGCTCAAGACGTTCTCTTCAATCAGGTCGAGCGCTTCGCGCTGCCGCTTGGCATCGACCACTTCATACGGAGCCTTTGCGCCGGGATCGCCTTTGTAGTGGCGATTGACCACCACGCCGCCGATAGTGCGCGAGGCGGCATGCATTGCGACACCTTGCGTCGCCAGCAGGATGCTGAAAGAGCGACGGGCCTGGTCGTAGTTCTCGCCGGGTTTGGTCACGCGCTCGACCAATCCTGGCATCTGCTCGGCCACCAGTTTGGCCCGGCTGCGAGCGAACTCCAGTGGATCCTTGCCCAGGTCGAAGCGGTGGGAGAGAGGATCGGGATCTATCGATCGAGTGTCTTCGTCGGTGCTGAAAGCTAATTGCGGCTCGGCGCAGCGGGAGGCGATCTTGGCTAGTTCTGGAAGTTCTCCATCAGGCGATCCGCCTTTGAGGGACTGGTAGCCATATTGGATCGCCCAAGTGTCATAGGGGCCGATCGTGGTAGGGTAATAGTCTCCTTGCTTGCTCCCCTTGGGCATCAGGTTGACCGCGACGTAGTCCATCACCGAGGAAACCGAACCGTCGGCCCGGGTTTTCTCCACGTCGTTGATTTCCTCGAGCGTTCGCCAGGTGCTGGCTTTGAAGTTGTGCCGTAAGCCCAGCGTGTGGCCTACTTCATGCATGGCCACGGACTTGAGAGTCTGCATGACGAGCTTTTCTACTTCTTCGGGCGAAAAGTTTTTCCCGGCTGCAATGGTCGATCCCAAGGCCAGTTCGCGGGCCATGCCATGGTTCAATTGGCACGATTCGCATTGTGCCCGCTGCATCCACGGAGGGAGCTGCGCTTGTTGCCGTTCATATTCCTTGAGGTCCAGCGGGCCGCCGATCAATGCCGCCGCATCGCCACGCTCCAGCGTTTCCAGCAACTCCTGAGGGAACTGCGTGAAATCGGCGTCGATCAGAATGTCCGCATCAAGGATTTCGCCTGTGGCCGGATTCACGCGCGACGGGCCAATGGCCAACCCTGCTCCGGCGGTGATCCAACGAATCGTGTTGTAGTTGATATCCTCTGGATCCCACTCGGCGTTGTCCGGCTGCTGACGAACTTCAATGGCGTCGATGAAGCCGGCCTGCTCAAAGGCTTTGTTCCAGGCCAAGATCCCTTCGCGAATCGGCTTGCGATATTTGAACGGAACGGTCTTCTCGATCCAGAAGACGATCGGCTTTTTCGGCGGCGATTTTTCGGCACCGGGTTCGGCCTTGCGCAGATCCCAGCGATTGACGTAGCGGACAAAGCGATCGTTGTTCGTTTGTTTGGAGTAGTCCATCACAGCGGTGACAAAGTAGCCGATGCGCGGATCGGCCAATCGCGGTTGATAACCGGTACTCGGCAGCAGGCTCAGCGAGTAGTGAACGCTGATGGTCACACCGCGGCTGTCGGGCGCGCCCACCAGTTCCGGCCCCATACCGCCGGAGGCGTAGGTGGCCGCCACCTGCAACTCGATATTGTCTTTAAACGACTTGACGGTTTCCCAGGTGCTGCGCGGCGGCGTGAAGGCGTATCCGGGAAGGACGCGGCCGATCTGCGGCAGGTCGGTCATGAACACTTGACTGAAATCGACCAGATCGCCACCCTCGGGCCCTTTGGCGGCAATCGGCAGACTGAAGAGCACGCTGTCGTTGTAGGCAAGTTGCACGGCGCTTTGCAGAGGAGATCCCGCCGCGGCGCGAAAGCGAAGGTTGCGGCGGACGATCTGCACTTTGTCGTCCACTTTGCGGAATTGCCAGATCCAGTCGTCTTCACCCTTCCAGGTCATGCCAGGGAGGATGTGGGTTTGACCCAGGCCGCGGGCGATGGAGATCAGCAGAATGTAGTCGCGGTTGTAGTTGGCCGGCGTCAGTTCGGCGAACAGGAGCCCGCCTTTGTGATGCAGACGGATGAGCCCTGGCAGCGCTTTGGTTTCTTTGAGTATCGCGGCGTAGGGAGCGGGGCCTTGTTGGGCGGCGGCGCGCGAGGCGGCCGCTCCGGCGGCGTCGCCAGGGTTGGCGGATTGCTGGATGGGAGATGCTGCGGCGGTGTCGGCAGGTTTCTTTCCCTCGGACTCTGGTTTCTTGTCGGCGTCTTTCGCACCTCCGTCTTTGGCGTCAGCGACTGCCATTTCGCTGTCGTCGGCGACGGCAATGACGGGCAAGGTCAGATTCAAGCAGAGGAGCGAAGCAACAAGGCTGGCAACGAGCAAACGCAGGTCGGTCTTCATGGAATTCTCAGAGTAGGAAATGGGGGAGGTTGGCTTCGGCGGGCCGCACGTTGGCGTGGGGCGAGGTGGGGGCCGGAAGCAGCTTTACATTATAGTGGGTGGCGTCAAAAAGACATAATGTGGGGGATTTGGATGCGCCATACTGCCAGCGACTTATTGTCCTAATACGTGGTGAATTACGAGTTAGTGCGAATTTGCCGCCTGTAAGGGCAAATCAAGGATCAACATACGCCGATGAGACCACTGCAAGTCCTTCAGCAGTACGCCGAGGAGTATCAGCCGCAACAGATCTCTGTGCTGCGGGACGAAGGGGGGTTGAGCGGGGCGCGGATCTGGCGCATTCAAGCTGCCCTGGGAGAGTTCGGCTTACGTTGCTGGCCCGTCGAGCATCCGTCGGCCGAGCGGCTCCGCTGGATCCATGCCGTGCTGAGTCATGTGCGGAATTGTGGGTTTGAACTTGTACCCACACCGATCGCGGCCCGCGATGGAAGGACATTCGTATTGCACGAGGGGAGATTGTGGGAACTTGCCCCCTGGATGCCGGGGCTGGCCGTTGAGACTGGGAAGGCAAGCGAGGAACAAGTGTCGGCCGCATTTGCTGCGCTGGCGCTGTTTCACAAGGCAGCCGCGACATTTGCTGATGTCTCGCCACGCAGCGGCGCAGCGCCGGCGGTTGCCCAGCGATTGGAACGGATCGAAACGTGGCTCCATGGCGGAGGCGTGGAGCAAATGGAGCGGGCCGCGGCCACATGCAGTCCGCCGCAGCGGGAATATGCCCCGCAGTTTCTCAGTGCCTTCCGCCGGTTTGCCCCCCTCTTGGAAACGGAACTACGGGAGCTGCTCGCGACGCCGGTGGCTCTCCAGCCATGTATCCGCGATATCCACGACCAGCATGTGTTGATGATCGGCAATCGCGTGACCGGATTGATTGACTTTGGAGCGATGCGTGTCGATAGTGTTGCCACGGATGTTGCCCGGCTGCTGGGCACTATGGCGGGGGACGATGCGAGCTTGCGGGAAGCAGGCTTGTCGGCCTACCAGCTGTGCCGGCGCTTAAGTGATATCGAGTCGCGGCTGGTGGTGGCGATCGTTCGGGCCAATGTGGTGCTGACGGGGCCGCAATGGCTCCAGTGGCTGTTGGTGGAGCAGAAGTCGTTTGAGTCGATGCCAGCGGTACTTGCGCGCCTGGAGCGGATTTGGCAACGGCTACAGAAACTAGCGTAATAATGGCCCGCGAAAGCACGATACAAACACATGACCCTCAACCACGTTGGCTGCGTAACACAATTGACGTGCTGCGCCGTCGCGGGATAGAATAAGCCGGCATATTAAGATGATGCAGCATAACGAGTTGCGAAGTTTCAGCGGAGGCTTCTTCATGATTTCAAAGCGATTTCTGGTCGCACTGCTGATGCTGGCAGTTGGGGGTCTGGCAGTGCCGGCCGCCACGGCTCAGCCGTTGGGGCGTGCGCTGGCCGCTGGGAAGGTGGATCGCTCGCATGGGCTGAAGGTGTCGGCGCAGATTCTACCCGCGTCCGACAAGCAGCCCCCCCGGTTGAGCATTGTGGCCGAGATTCCGGCGGGGTGGCACATCTATTCCATCACCCAAAAGCCGGGTGGGCCGAAACGCACGATTATCCAATTGCCGGAGAGCACGCAGTTCCGCTTGGCGGGAGCGCTGGCCGCTACTCCCGGTCCCACGGTGGAGCGGGAAAAGTACAAAGACATCTGGCCCGACCTGGACGTGGAAGAACACGTCGGCCGAGTTACCTGGACCGCGCCGCTGGAGTTGTCCAACGGAGTGGATGTCAATGCGCTGGCGATCGAAGGACATATGAAGGCATTCATGTGCAGCGAACAGTGCGTCGATGTGACGTTGCCGTTCGTGGCGCGAATAAGTCCTGCGGGTTCGATGGCTAGCGTTGGCGGGATGGCGACGGCCTGGAGCGCCTTGGTCATGGCAGCCCCGGCGGCAGGAGAGACGATTGCCGCGCCGCCTGCGCCCAAAGATGACGCTCCTGTTGCCAGGCCCGTTCAAGTTGCCTCGCCGAAGCCGACGGAACTCAGGCTGGCTACTGCTTATATCACGATCACCGGGCAACTGGACCGCGAAGTGTTGGCACCGGGAGAGACCGCCACTTTGATGTTCAACTTTGAACCGAGAAAAGGATGGCATATCTATCCCCTTGGAAACCTCATCCCGCTTTCGGGAGGCTGGCCGACTCGCATTGTCGTAGAAGACGCTGCGGGCCTGGAAATCGGTTCTCCCACGGCCATCAATGCGAATTTAAAGCAAAAGCCCGGAGCGGAAGGAGGCGTCGAGCAGTACTACCAAGGCGCTGTCCAAATCACGCTGCCTATTCGCGTGGCGAAAGGAACGGGGCCGGGTACCTATAACGTGACGGGAGCAATCGGTTATCAAACGTGCGAGAAGACGTGCAAGCAGCCGACCGGCGCACGCTTTATGGTGCCTGTGACGGTGGGACCAGCAGCCAAGCCGGGGAGCGTGGGTGTGTTGTTGGCCAGTGCTTCTTTCCCTCCCACAACCAAGGAAAAAGATCCGCAAGAATCAGTAGTTATGACAAACGCTGCATTGCCGAATCACCTTGCTGCGCCGGTCACATTGGACGAAAAGTTTGCCGTCGCCCCGTATGGTGGTGCCGGACATGCAGGAGCGTATGGATTCGGCTTCGATCTGCTGCTGGCCTTCCTCGGAGGGCTGTTGCTCAATGCCATGCCGTGCGTGTTACCGGTCATCGGGCTGAAGGTCATGTCATTCGTCCAACAGGCGGGACAGAACCGCCGGCGCATCTTCACTTTGAATTTATGGTTCGCCCTTGGCATGTTGAGCGTGTTCCTGGTCTGGGCATCGTTGATCGCATTCTTTTCACTCTCCGCCAGCGCGCAGTTTCAAAAGCCGGCGTTCAGCATTGCGTTGGCGGCAATCACTTTTGCATTTGCCTTGAGTCTGCTGGGTATTTGGGAAATTCCGTTGCCTGGCTTTGTCGGTTCCAGCAGCACGCAATCGGTCGGAGAACGTGAAGGGGCAACCGGCGCGGTGGCCAAGGGAGTGCTCAGTACCATCCTGGCCACCCCCTGCGTGGGGCCGCTCATTGGCGGCACCATCGACTGGACCATCGGCAGCGGCTCGACCATGCGGATTTTTGCTATCTACGGCGCAATGGGATTTGGCATGGCCGCTCCTTATTTGTTGATCGGGGCGAACCCGGCCCTGCTCCGGTGGCTGCCCAAACCAGGGTTGTGGATGGAGACGTTCAAGCAACTGATGGGGTTCTTATTGTTGGCCACAGTAGTCTGGCTGTTTTCGTCGCTGCCGTCTCACTACTTCGTGGCTTCGCTGGCACTGTTGTTCGGCGTGTGGATGGCCTGCTGGTGGATCGGTCGCACGCCGCTGACGGCAGAGTTCGCACAGAAGCTGCGCACCTGGACGGTGGCCGCCGTCATCGTGGTGGGCGTCTCGTGGTTGTCGTTTCAAACTTTGCTTGGAGATCCGCCGGCCGCGCCAGGGCAAACCGTCGTAGCGAGCAACGCAGTCTGGCGGCCCTTCTCGGTAGAAGCCTTGCAGAAAGCCCGCGCGGAAGGAAAGACGGTGCTGATCGACTTTACTGCCAGTTGGTGTGCGACTTGCAAATTCAACAAACCCGTGGCATTGCGGCGTCAAGCCACGGAAGACTACATGCGCGAGCATGGCATCATTGGGCTGGTCGCCGACAAGACCGTGGACGCGCCGGAAATCGACGATTTAATGAAACGCCTGGATCATCCGAGCGGACTGATCCCTTTCTATGCGGTGTTTCCTGGCAATGGCGGGCCGGTAATTACCTATAAAGAGGGTCCGCTCTGGCAAAGTCTGCTGTTGGACATGCTCAAGCAAGCCGGACCTTCGCGCATGGCCTCCAAACCGGCCAGCAGACTGTAATTGGGCTGTAGGCTGGGAACTGTAGGCTAGAGGAAGGAATCTGTCCACCTTCCTCAAGTCTACAGCCTCATCACCTCCAGTCTCATTCCTCCCTTCCCCCCGAAAGTGGCCGTTTCTAGAATGGCGGCTTCACTTCGGCCCCGTCCGCTCGCCTTCAGCCTCCGGCCTCCGACCATGCACAGCGCTATCTCCGTGCGACTCAGCGTCATGATGTTCCTCCAGTTCTTTATCTGGGGGGCGTGGTTCAGTACGCCCGGCTTGTATCTGGGAACGATTGGATTCGAGCCTACCGACATGGGTTGGATCTACTCCGTTGGCCCGATCGCTTGCATTATTTCGCCGTTTTTGGTGGGGATGATCGCGGATCGGTTCTTCTCCACGGAGCGCGTGTTGGGAGTCATGCATCTGCTGGCGGCCGGCGCGCTGTTGGCCACCACGGCGCTGATGACTTCCGGCGCCAAGCCGCCGGCGATCATCGCCATGTTGTTTGTCCATACGCTCTTTTATTTTCCCACGTTGGCGTTGGTCAATTCCCTGGCCATGCACACCATGACGAACTCGGAGAAGCAGTTTCCGCTGATCCGCGTGTTTGGAACGATCGGCTGGATCGTGGCCGGCATCGTCATTAGTTTCGCCGGCTGGAAGGCTTCCGTGGCGATGTTCTATGTGGCCGCCGCCGCGGAGGTTCTCATGGGACTTTATAGTTTCTCCCTCCCGCATATGCCCCCGCCCGGAGCCGGAAAGCTAATCAGCGTCCGTGAAGTGTTAGGGCTCGATGCTCTTAGCCTGCTCAAGCAGCCGTCATATTTCACCTTCATGCTCAGCTCGTTTCTGATCTGTATTCCGCTGGCGTTTTACTATGCGTTTACCGGAACCTTTTTGGAGAACGCCGGCATCCAAGATCCTCCTTTCAAGATGACGTTCGGCCAGATGTCGGAAATCTTCTTCATGCTCATCATGCCGTTGTTTTTCTCGCGGCTGGGGGTGAAGTGGATGCTGGCCGTCGGCATGTTGGCCTGGGTGGTTCGCTACGCGCTGTTCGCCTTGGGAGCGCCCGCCGGAGTGACCTGGATGATTATCGGCGGCATCGTTCTGCACGGCATCTGCTACGACTTCTTCTTTGTCACGGGACAGATTTACACCGACAAAGCCGCCCCCGCCGCCATACGCGGCCAAGCCCAGGGCATGTTGGTCCTGTTCACGCTCGGCTTGGGGATGTTCATTGGTGCTCAGGTAGCCGGACGAACCGTGGCCCACTTCGCTACCCCGGAGGCCAAGGCGCTCAAAACACAGGCTGCCGAATTGCTAGCTCAGGCGGAAAAGTTACAGCCCGGGTCAACCTTGGCCGGAACAGCAGTGGCACCGACCGCGGAGGTCAAGGAGCTCATGGACAAGGCAGCAGCGCTGAACAAGCAAGCCGCCGCCATCCCGCCACTCTGGCAGACGATCTGGACGGTGCCGGCGGTCGCGGCCGCGATGGTGCTGGTGCTATTTGTACTGATCTTCCGCGACACGACAAAGCCTAACGTCACGGAAGGAGAAGTGGCAGCAGCCTTGGCGCGCGAAGAGTTGGCGTAGAAGTAGGGTACGCGCAGCGTACCATTTCCTGGACAACGAACCATCACTATCTACCGCACATGTGTTAAGAAGCTCCGTGCGGAAATGTAATCCAAGAATTGGTATGCTGCGCATACCCTACAGATTACTCGGCGTGCGGAGCCGGGGAGTGGGTTGGCGGCGCGACTCGGGCCATCGTCTGGAAAGACAGGACGGCGCTATTGCTGCCGCTCGAGGCGTCGTGCTGGCCGGAGATCGACTTGGAGATGATCGCATCCACCAGCGAACTGCTGGCCTCGATCTCTCGGCAGGTCTGGTCCACAGCGGCCAGGAAGCGATCCGCTTCCGCTTCGCTGAGCGTCAGCGGCGGCTGGACTCGCAGCACTTGCGGATTGGAACGGGCGACCTGCGTGTAGATGCCGTGATGCTCCAACAGAGTCTGCATCAGGTACATGGTCGTCACGCCTTGAGCCAGCGCGTCCATGTGGGGAACCATGTACTGCATCAGTCCCGATTCAAGCAGCCCTTCATCGATGATCGCCTTCAGTGCAGCCAACCCTGCCGCACAGGCCAGGCTACCGCCACCAAATGTGCTGGTGTGCAACGCGAATGTGTGGAGCGTGCCATAAGCCTTCTGCCACAGTTCGCGGCGGGCAAGCATCGCGCCGATCGGCATCAGGCCGCCGCCAAGGCTCTTGGCCAACGCCATGATGTCCGGCTCGATCCCTTCTCGGTCAGAGGCGAACATGCTGCCGGTGCGTCCTAGCCCCGTCTGCACTTCGTCCACGATCAATAGCGTACCCGTGGAGCGGCACAGAGCCTGCGCTTGACGCAGATAGCCAGTCGGCGGCACGACCATGCCCCCTTCACCTTGCAGCGGCTCGACCACAAACGCGGCAAAGCGCCGCGTGGCCAAGGCCCGTTGGAGGCCTTCCAACTCGCCGTAGGGAACCGTGCTGCAATCGGGCAGCAGCGGGCCAAAGGGTTTCTGGTAGGAGGCGTTGCCGGTGACCGAGAGCGCGCCCAGCGACTTGCCGTGGTACGAACGGTCGCAACTTAGCAAGGCCGAACGACCCGTCGCCACACGCGCCAGCTTCAATGATGCTTCGACCGCTTCCGCGCCGCTATTGGCGAAGAAGACCATCTCGAGCCCTGGGGGCGAGAGGGAAACCAGCATTTCGGCCAGCGCGGGTGCATACGGATTAACAGCCGACTGGGCATAGCCAGGCGCCTCGTGCGTCAGGGCTTCGCGAATTGCATCGGCGACGCGGGGATGGTTGTGGCCCAAGTTCAATGAACCAAATCCGGCCACGAAGTCGAGATACTCTTTTCCTTGCGAATCCCACACGGTGTTGCGGCGACCGCGGACAAAAGTTTTGGCGAAGCCGGCCTTGCCGCTGACCGCGATCAGAACGGGATTGATGTAGCGGCCGTGAAGTGTGCTTGCGCGGGGGGCAAGATCGTTGGGTGACGGCGCTGCGTTGTTGTCAGCATCAGCATCTATCGGTGCGTGCGCCTCATGATGCCCGTTCGTTTCCGCGTGTCCATTGGTATGAGCATGGCCATTCGTTTCAGAGTGGCCATTGCTGGCATGGCCGTTGGTGGAATGCCCATTCGTTTCGGCGTGACCGTTCTTGCCCGAATGGCCGTTCCCCTCATGATAGCCGTTGGTGCTGGCCACCGGGCGGTCGAGGCTATGGCTGCCAAACTGGAATAGCCGGGCACGCGTGACCGCCTTGCGGTAGCGGGCCAACTGCGAATCTTCCAGGGCCAGGCCGAACGACATCAGCCGGTGGAAATTAAATCCGTGCGAGAGGGCAATGGCCCCAATTTCGCGGATGGCATCCGGCTTCAGATCGCGTCCCAGCGAGAAGTATTCGCTGCGGTTTTCCAAGGCCAGATTGATCGTTTCACCCAGGCAACTGGGAACCATGCCGTGATGAAATCCCAGGAACATGGAGTCGCGGGGCATGGAGTCGGGAACTTGGGACAGCCCGCCGGAGATGATCAGCACGTCGTCTCGCTCGGGGCTCGAACCATACACATCCGCCGGAACTCCCACGTCCACGACGATGGCCCCGCGCTTCAAGTCGGCCTGATGGATGCAGCTTCCGGTGGAGGTTGCGGAAACCACCAACCTGGCGCGTGTCAGCGCGGTTGGGATATCCAGCAGCAACTCCGCCCCGAGTTCGTCTGCCAGCTTCGTGGCCCGGGCGGATGTTCGCCGAGCGACCAACAGCAACTCGCCCACTTCAGAGACCAGGATTCTCGCGGCCGCCGCGGCGATGCTACCCGGGATGCCGACGATGGCCACCGTCTGCTTCGAAAGATCAATCTCCGCTTCGCGGCAGGCCTGCCGCAGGTTTTCGATGGCGGCAAAAACGGTGAGGCTATTGCCCGTAGTAACTGGTACGGAAGTTCGCTCGGCCAGATAGGTGCCTTGTCCGCCGACGACGCTGGTCATCGAGCCCAGGCCGATGACGCCGGCACCCCATTCCGCCGCCATTTGCACGGCCTGCTCCATGTAGGCCATGGCGCGGACGGGGTCGTCCAGGATCTCGGCGGCCCCCATGGGGATCTCATAGAGCCGACCATCGCAACTGGCGCCGCGTGGACTGACCAGCCCCGTGAGATGATCCATCACACGGACCCGGGGCTCTTGCTTCACTCCCGACTGGCTCCCCGCCATCGTCTGATGGAGAAAATTGCAAAACTCCAGCAGGTTCCCACCGCTCCAACGACTCGACAGCGCATTGCCGTCGTTCATATCAACAAGTGCCGCACTCTCGTCGGAAAGTGGGTGGACCAGGAAGGCGAATTTCATGGCAAAGCAGGGCGTCGAGGTGTAATCTCAGAGCCTTCCATCCCGCGGCAGACGGGCCGCAGACCGCGCCGGATGGTGTTTCCTAAAACACCCATCCGGCACAGGCAACTCATTGCTCCCAGACATCCTGTCTTTAGCGAATCTAGTATAATAAAGGCTATTTTATGTGACAAGAAGACTAGGGGCTTTAGGTATTATGAAAGACTGCTGATAATTCAGTAAAAATAGGGTGTTTTTGGTCCTTTTATGGCTGCCATAACGAATGTAGGGCGAACTTCCATTTGAGGTCCAAATTAAGCGTGGCTGGAGTGAACGTAAGTTATTCCCTGTTTTCAACTTATAATAGTTTGAAGGTGGAGCGGCGTGATCATTCCCACGCGCTTTAACCCTGACTAAAAAACGCGGGGCGATGCCCCGCCCCTAGACAGTTCCATGGTCAGTAGCATCACAACCAACACCCTCGATATTGGTACTCCCATGGCTGCTCCTGCCGGGGAGATTACCTGCCGTATCGCCGAGAATGTGGACGCATTGGACTTGGCCGACTGGCACAGGGTGTGCGACCCGGACGACGCCCTGATGGATCCGCGATTGCTGGGGGCCGTCCAAGCCTCGGCACCGAAGGACAACCGGTTCTGGTATCTGACGTTCTACAATACCGCCCAGGAGCCGATTGCGGCGGCTTGCGTGTCGCTGTTTGTCATCGATGGGGCGATGTTCGCGAAGCCGTGGGCGCGTCACCTGTTGGGGTATACCCGGTGCATCTTTCCTCGCTATTTGAAGTTCCGCGTCCTGTTTTGCGGCCTGCCACTCTCCACCGGCTGCAGCCATCTTAGGCTAGCCCCCGGCGCCGATGCGGGGGCAGTCATGACCGCCCTGGACCGGGAGTTGAACAAGCTGCGTCGCCAGCAACGGGCCTGGCTGGTCGTAGCCAAAGAGTTCGACAGCGATGAGCGCGGCCATGCCGACCACCTGACCGGGCTGGGTTATCTGCGGGTCGATAGCCTGCCGATGAACACGTTTCGCCACCGTTACGCCAGCTTCGACGCTTTCCTGGCCGACGTTCGCAGCCACTATCGCTATAAGATCAATCGCTCGCGGAAGAAGTTCACCAAGGCCGGCTTGAAGGTGGAACATCTGACCGACACGGACGCTATCCTGCGGCTCTACACACCCGAGCTACATCAGCTCTATGTGGACGTTGTATCGAAGGCGGAACACAAGTTGGAAATCCTTTCCCACCAGTTTTTCGTGGAGTTGGTGCGGAAGTTTGGCTCGCAGGTGTCGTTGACGGTGGTGCGACAGGGAGAACGGATCGTGGCCTATGGCTGGGGTCTGAAGACGGGAGATACCTATCGCAACCTGTTCGTGGGGATCGACTATACGCTCAACGACGAGAGCGATGTCTACTTCAATCTGATGATGCACGACTTGGACTACGGCCTGCGGCAGGGAGCTTGCCCGTTGTTGGTGGGACAGACTTCCGACGTGTTCAAGTCGCGGCTCGGTTGCCAGGCCGAGCCCCGTTTTGTCTATATCAAAGCAACGGCCTGGTGGCTGCATTGGTCGATCCGGGCGACCAAGGACTGGTTCTTTCCTCCCTTCGCTCCCCCGCCCCCCCGCGATCTCTTGAAGCCGGCCGACGGAGTGGAGTCGTCGACAGGCGAAGAATCGGATTGATCGGATATTCTTTGTGCGCCTTCGCCGAGAATTTAACGAACCTATCGGCCTCCGAGTCGCCATAATTGCACGAAACGCGCTTTCCCCACACGTAGACCAAGGGCGACGACCAGCCCGTCGGGAGAGAGGGCCAGGGATTCGGCCGTCGCTTCCCCCGTGGGAAAGCGCCACACAATCTGATTCTTTTCCGTATCCCATATTTGCGCGCTGTGTTGGCTGCCGCTGAGCACATGCCGGCCGTCGGGGAACCAGTAGGTCGTGGCGAGACAAGTGTCACCGTCATTTTTCAGTTGAACGGTCACTTTATTTTGCTTCAGATCCCAGACCCGCATCGAGGCGCCGCTCAGCGCCATGCGGTTCTCGTCGGGCGAAAAGGCGCCGCCGGCGGTGGTGGGTGGGAAACCTTTCACGAGCCGCGGGCGTCGCCATTCGATCAGTCGCACTTCGCCATGATGAACGCAGCAAGTCGAAAGATATGGGCCTACCTTCTGAAAATCGAGGCACATATTGTCAGGGTCGCTGCGAATCTCTCCTTTGCGCTCCAGCGTCTTGGCATCCCAAAAGCGGATCATTCCTCCGCGCCCCAGGGTGACCAGCATGGAACCGTCGGGTGAATAGCCGAGGCCGAGAGCGCCGGTGTAGGCTCCCGTCGTGTCATGCGCGGCAATATCCTGCAAGATTTTGCCCCGCGGATCGCAGATGATGACATGTCCGCTCTTCATCGCCAGAGCAAAATTCTGCCCGTCGGGACAGGGAACCCCGTCGCAAACCTCGATCTTGGTCATCGGCCGCACGAGTGGGCGAACGCGTCGCGATCCGACGTCGGCAAGATAGATCGCGTCTCGATAGGGAATCAGCAACTCTCGACTATCGGGGGAAAAACGAATGTGATCGACGGACGTTTCCCCCGCGCCCAAGGAGAACTGGCCGGCAGGCGCGAGTCGGTCGTACCGGACGTTGACCAGAGGACCGGATGCACCTCCCTGCCCGCTCGACGTCGCGGCGGCTTCCGAGACGGCGATGCGCTTCTCGGCATTCGTTTTGGCGGCTCCTGTGAGGTTGGGAAGCACGCGCTGATAGAGGATCGCGGCATGGGCGCGCACGTTGTTCTTGGCCGTGCCCTCGGCCCGGTTGCCAACTTCCCACCAGCTTGCGGCCAAGCGAGCGGCAACCTCGTCGCCAGCCATCCCTGGCGGCAAAGCCAGTTCCTCGGCGGCGAGTTTGGCCAGTTTCCCATCCGAGCCTTTGGCCAGCAGCGGCAATCCCTCGTCCCACCGGGCCTTGATGAAACACTTGTATTGTCCCACCACCCCGTTGGCCTCACCGTTGTCAGCGTCCTTGTCGAGCGCCGCTATGGCATCTTTCACTTTGGCATAGTCCGTATCCATCTGCACCAGGAGACGGCTTCGCTTCGCCACTGCGCCCACAAGTTCTCGACGACCACTCTTCGTGGCAGCAGCGCGGGCCGCGTCGGCTGCCTTGCGCGCCCATTCAAACTCTTCCGCGGCTGCGCACTTCTCGGCGATTCCCATAGCAGTTTCCGCGTTCTTGGCCGATTGTGTCGCATCACCCGCCGCGACTGCTTGGGCCACCAACACCGCCTGCATTTTCAACAGATTGGCGTCAAACTGATCGGCGATCTGCTGCGCCGTTTTGGTCGCCAGTTCCGCGTCGCCCCCTTCCGCGGCTGTGCGACACGCCTGTTTCAAAAGCGCATAGCAAACACCATGAGTCTTGCGATTCTTGGCTGCCTCGTTCGACAGTTGGAGGACCAAGGGAAGTTTCTGGGCGCTCGTCGTGGCAGCCGTCAATCGATCGTTGAATTTTTCCGTGACGAACTTTTCTCCCTTGGCTTGATCCTCAAGACCTGGCACGGGTACTTTGACCGAGGTTTGCGTTTTGCCAAGTGGAGGATCGCGGGGCTGGACGGGTGGTTTGCCAGGGATCGAGTCCTTCCCCTTGTTGGCCTGCTGCTGTGCAAACTTGAGATCGCTCGCCGTGAGCCGATCGGCAGGAATTCGAACAACCTTGCCGCCGGCCTTAAGCTTCAGAACGACCACATTGCCGTCGAGGCGGTCAAAGTCTGCTTCCAGCGTATTTCCCTGCGAGTCGGTCCAGGTCCGGCCCCAGACGACCGAATCCATACAAGCGCAAGGTAGGGTTCCGACAATGAACAAGAGTGTCGCATATCGCATGACATGGCCCCAAATGAGATAGATTTCAATTTGCACCCGTTGGATGGCTGCAACGTCGGAAAACTGAGAGGAGAATGAATGCGATCCGGCTGCGATTATCACGTTCGTGAAGTTTCATGTCAAACAGATTTAGCCTGGCAACTGAAATCCGTGCATATTGACGCACCATGACTCGCCAGCCATGGCCCGTCGGGCCTATAATCGCTCTTTGGGAGGAATGGGTTCTTGGCAACAGCGGACGACGGAGTTTGGCTCATTGTGCCGGCCTTCAATGAAGGGCCTGCGCTGGCGGTGGCGCTGGATGGGCTTTGCAGCCGCTACCGGCAGGTGGTGGTGGTCGATGACGGCTCCGAGGACGAGACGGCAACGATTGCAGCACGGTATCCCGTGTATCTGCTGCGGCACGCCATCAACCTCGGGCAGGGGGCGGCCCTGCAAACGGGACTGGAATATGCCTTGGCGCAAGGAGGGGATATCCTGGTGACGTTTGACGCCGACGGGCAACATGTAATGGAAGACATCGAAGTGCTGATCGCGCCGATCCGCGCAGGCCAGGCCGATTTCGTGCTCGGCTCGCGATTTCTCGGTTCGGCCGTCGGGATGCCGTTGGCGCGGCGGCTGGTGCTGAAGGGGGGCGTGTTATTTACCCGGATATTTTCGCGGATCAAGGTGACCGACACCCACAACGGCCTGCGAGCGTTCTCCCGCGCGGCAGCCAGCCGGATCTCGATCCAGGAAAACCGCATGGCCCACGCCTCGGAAATCCTCGACCAGATTCGCCATAGCCAACTGCGCTATTGCGAAGTGCCGGTCCGCATCCAGTACAGTCGCCAGTCGCTGAACAAAGGACAAAGCTCCTGGGCGGCCCTGAAGATCGCCTGCCAGTTTCTCCTGGGGAGGATCCTGCGATGACCCTGTTCCAGTGGATCTCCCTCTCGTTTCTGGCGGGACTCGTGTTGGTGGAGTTGTGGCAAGCGGTGCGCAATTCGTCGCTCCGCCATGTCTGGTGGCTGCGGGTGGTCGTATGGCTGGTGACTGCGGCGGCCATTGCCAGGCCAGAGTGGATTACCGATTTGGCTCTTACGCTTGGCATCCAGCGCGGCGCCGATCTGGTGACTTACGGGGCCGTGCTGCTGCTATTGATTACGTCGCTCTACTTCTATGCCCGCTATCTGCGCTTGCAGCAGCAGATTACGGTGCTGACTCGCCGGCTAGCCCAGTTGGAAGCCCGACCATGTCCGCCGCAACCCGGGTCTGAGCAGCGCAGTGAGGCAAAAACGCCGCAACGGGGCGATTTTGCCACGGCGCAACCGGAAGAAACGGCATAAACGCGCGCCGCATCGCCGCGAGCGACGTATATGATAGTCGGAGGTTTCTTGTGCCCAGCGGTCTGACACTCACTGTATTACGCGACACGCTTCGCAGCGCCGAACCGGCGGCGCTGTTGGTCGAGCCGCGCATTTTGCGCCGGGTCATCCGGCTTGATCGCCGCCTGGCAGGGCTGGGTTTCTTCGTTCCCCACCGCAAATGCTACACGATCGATCGAGGCCGGCTCTTGGCCTTTGTCGATCGCACGGAACTTGATCTGCCTGCCCAGGAGGATCTGGCCCGCCGAGTGATCCTGTTGGCCAAACCGGCCGACGACGATGCCTTGGACCAAATGCAGCCTGCCGCGGCGCTGGCTTACTACGAACGGCTGCTGTTTCACGCCAGGGTCCACTTGGAGTTGGAACGGCGGATTGCCGAGTTGCCGCAGACGGCCGAGCTGGCATCGAAGCGACGGGAGCAAATTGGCGAGAGCGAATTCGCCGAGATCCGCGCGGTGTTGCTCAAGGACGGCTACCTCTTTCCGCATCCTAGCGATCTGGATACGTACACCGAGTTTGCAGCGGTGTATCTGGAGCTGCGCTACTTCGCCCCCGAGGAACTTTCGGCCTGGTTCCCCGCCATCCGCGATTGGGCCCGCATTGAACACATTGTCAGCCAGGATATTTATCACGCTCAACTGTTCGAAGGTGGGCGGTTGGCGACGCCAGCCTTGTTGGCCACGCCGAGCCAGGATGTTGTTGCACAAACGACCACGGAGAGTGTTGCCGAGAATTCCGACGGCACTTCGTCTCCCACGCGCGCCCTGCGTCTGGCCCAGCTAGCCCGCCGCGCGGCCGGGTTGGGCAATTCCGTGAAGGCGGCCATTTTGCAAGCCAAGGCCGCTGCCGCGGTCAGGAGCGAAGATCAGACGACCTATTTGGCCGCCGCACGCCAACAACTCGATCACCTGACTGATCGGTTACGCGAAGTGCTAAACTTGAGCGACACCGCGAAGGCCTCCTGGCGATCGGGATTGCAGGACTTGCTGGAACCGGCGGCGCGGGGCTTTTGGTCCACCGAGGCCCGCCTGCTCTATGATCTGCAAAAAGTGTGCGTGGAGCGCGAACGAGGCATTTTCAAGCTCGATCTGTTCCACTGGTGCGCTTCGCTGATCAAGGTCGCACTGTATTTCGTGATCAATGTCGTCCGGCGACTCCTCAAGAAACCCCGACTTGCGTCGCCAGCCGTGGTTGCCTTGCGTCGTCCCTTACCATTGCTGCGCGAGGCGTTGATCGCCAAGCATCTGCGAACGGCCAGAAGACGTCTGCCTAGTGCTCGCCTGACACCCGGCCAGCGGGATTCGTTGTCGGAATTGATCGGGGCTTCTCTCGTACACGCTGAACTGTGCCTGCGCGAGCGATTGCGCCCGCTCGTCGTCGGCGTATTCGATCGCGTCGGCCTGGTTCCTGAAAACGTGCCGGAGCGCGTGGCCCGCCGCAAGCTGATCGAAGAATTGTTGGATCGAGTCGTCGAGCAGGGTTTCTTCAGCATGGGCAATTTGCGCGACGCCCTGTCGCGCAACGATCTCAAACTGCCCGATGTTTCCGGGCCGCTGGAATTGATCCGGGGAGACCGTTTGCTGAAAGCCGACGACCGTCTGGCGAGAGACCTGGAAGGGGTCTACCGCCGTGGAACGGTCTATTTGCGCTGGCCGCAGCGGCTCAGTTCCCTCGCCTTCGGCACCCCCTATGGCCGTTTCTTCACGCAGTATGTGGCGTTGCCGTTTGGCGGTTCTTTTTTGGCGCTGGAAGGATTGCGACACATCATCGGTTGGTTCATGCCCGCCACAGTCAAATTGTCGGAGAGCCCAAGCGGCCAACATCTGCTGCCACTCCAACAGCTTGACTCCGGTCCCGGATGGCCGTTCTACAGTGCCGTGTTTTTTTTGGGCATTTGGTTGATGATGCTGATGCACCTGCCGCGGTTCCGCCGCCAGATTGTGGAGTTGCTCTCCACCGGATGGCGATTGTTGAAGCAACTGGTGATCGAGATGCCGCGGCGGCTGGTCGAGTCGCCTCTGGTGCAGCGTGTGTATCACAGTGCCGCATACCGGGCCGTGCGAAGTTATTTCATGCGCCCTGCCCTGGTGACGTTGATGCTGCAATCCCCCTCGCTGTTTACCGGCCGGCACTGGTCGCTGAGCGCAACACTCAATGTTTTCCTGGCTGCTGCGCTGTTTCTCAATTCGCCCATCGGACGTCATGCCGACGAGCTGCTTACGGATTTCCTGGGCCGGGCATGGTACGATTTGCGGATGCGGGTGTTTGCCGCCGCATACCAATGGATCATGGACGTATTTCACCAACTGCTCGTGGTTTTGGAGCGGGTGGTCTACACGGTGGATGAATGGCTCCGTTTTCGCAGTGGCGACAGCGTGGTGTCGCGCGGGGTCAAGCTGGTCACGGGAGCCTGCTGGTTTGTTGTGTCGTATGTGATCCTGTTTGTGTTCACGCTGCTCGTGGAGCCACAGATCAACCCGATTAAGCATTTTCCCGTGGTGACCGTTTCACACAAGTTGATCCTGCCCACAGGTGTGCCTGTGGCCAACTACCTTGCACCTTACCTGGGCAAGGCCGAGGCCAACACGTTGGTCTGGTCCACCATCTGGCTGATCCCCGGCGTGTTCGGTTTTCTCGTGTGGGAATTAAAGGAAAATTGGCGGCTCTATGCGGCCAATCGCCGGCAGCGGCTCTCTGCAATCGCCATAGGTAGCCATGGTGAAACGATGGTCCGCCTGTTACGCCCTGGCTTTCACTCCGGCACGTTGCCGAAGAAGTTTGGACTATTGCGAAAGGCAGTGCGCCGTTCCCGTCGCATCGAGGATCCCCAGCGCGTCAGCCGTCGTCAGGATGATCTGCACCATGTGGAGATGGCGGTGCGCAACTTCGTCGAGCGTGAGTTGATCGGCTTATGCGAGGAGGCCCAGCTCGTTCAGGATGAGTCGCTGCGCATCGGCGAAGTGCGCCTGGCGACCAATCGGGTCGAAGTCGAAGTACTCTTAAGCGATGCGACTACGGAGACGATGAGGCTCGCCTGGGAGGAGCAGGACGGACACTTGACGGCGGTGGTCGATCCGGCCGGCTGGCTGGAGATGCTCAGCAGCGCACAACGTGAAGCGTTGGCCACGGCCATCAGCGGCCTCTTGCAAAGATCGGGCGCAGAGGAAGCACATGGAAAAATTCCGCTTACTGTCCAGCCGACGTTCTCATGGACTGAGTGGATCGCTTTTTGGGCAACACCTCCGGTCACCATGCCGTTGAAAGGCCCACACACCGTCCCCCTCTCTCCGACGAGCCGGGCAGGCTAAGCCTCTAACTCGCGCCTTCTTCGCCGTTGGCCGCGCCGTGTTCATATTCGTCGCCGGCGGCAATGTTGATCTGGCTGGCGCCTCCAGGCGGCGGCAAAATCCAGATCTCCCCGAACAGATCGTTCTGCTCGCTGCGCACCTGATAGTGCCGCACGAGTTCCAGCACCGCCAGAAAAATGCCGACCAGGCTGGAGCGGTGCATGCCGGGTTGGAACATGCTCGTCAGCGGCACGCGCCCCTTCTCGACCAAATCGTCATGAATGCGCTGCATGTAAACGTGAATCGGCGTGTCGTCGTAAACGATGTTCGACGGCGTCTGAGCCTGGCGATCGCGAAGGATACGGCCGAAGGCACTCACGAGATCCCACAGTTCCACCTCATGGATCGGCTGCTCGGCTAACGCGTCAAGTTCCCGCGGCGTGTCATCGGCACAGCGCGTGTAGCGCTGCTGCCATTGCCGGCTCTGCTCTTCCAGCAGGCTGGCCGCATCGCGGAACCGCTTGTATTGCAACAGCCGTTCGACGAGATCCTGCCGGGGGTCTTCCAGCGGTTCTTCTTCCTCGCCCCCCCGCGGCAGCACCATCCGCGACTTGATCTCGATCAGCGTGCTGGCCATATCCAGGAAATCACCCACCGCGTTCATATCGATCTGCTCCAGCACGGCCATATGCTCGAGGAATTGATCGGTGATCAGGGCGATCGGAATATCGACGATCTCCACCTCATGCTTCCGCACCAGGTACAGCAGCAGATCGAGGGGACCGCGGAAGATTTCAAGTTGAACGCGGAAGTCGGCCACGCGATTACCGGTGGGGAACTACAAGGAAGGGAGGTCGAGCCAACCATCATTATAACGGAGGACGGGCGATTGCTCCTATCCATGAATACGCAGTTTTGGAAATCGCGTCGCGTGGGAAAATTGCACGACTATCACCCCGCCGCCGGGCCGCCTAAAATGGGAGGCGACACCCGCGGAAGAGGCCGTAATGAGTTTATTATCTCGCATGAAATCGTGGTTCGGCGCGGATCGGCTCAATGTCGATCAGCGGTTTGAACTGCTGCGCGAAGCGGTTCACGGCACGATGTCGCAGTTCTATATGGCCCGCGATCGCAACTCGGGGCACGTCGTGGGACTGAAGGTGCTCGACGTGGAAAAGACGCGAACCGTCGAGGAACGCTTCCGCGGACTCCACAAACCCAGTGAAGGTGAAATCGCCGCGTCGCTGGTACACTTGCGGATCGTTCACACCTTCGAGCATGGCTTGACCACGCGCGGCGAGCCCTATCTGGTCATGGAATACCTGCCAGGGCAGGGGCTCAATACGCTGATCGCCTCGCGTAGTCCGCTTCTGGACGGCCGCCGACTCACTCTGTTGCGTCATGCGGCGGAAGCCGTGGGGGCGGTTCACGCCGCCGGCTACATCCATCGGGATATTTGCCCTCGAAATCTCGTCGTTTCGCCGGAAGCCGATACGCTGAAGCTGATTGACTTCGGACTGACCGTTCCGGCCACAGCGCCCTTCATGCAGCCCGGCAATCGCACGGGTACCCCCAAATACATGGCCCCGGAAGTAGTCCGCCGCCGCTCGACCGACGCGCGGCTCGACATTTTTTCGCTCGGCGTGACGGCCTTTGAAATGTATGCCGGGGAAACACCCTGGACGACGGCGACTGTGACCGGCAAGGCGGCGATGGCGCACGACACGGTTCCACCGCGGCAACTTTCCGAACTGGCTCCGAAGATCGACCCCACTCTGGCGGCGGCCATCCACCGCTGTCTGGCCGCGAAGCCCGAAGATCGCCCGGCGAGCGGGGAGGCGTTTTTGAAGTTGATTGAGGGGGTGGGGCCTGAAACGACCAGATCGTGATGTCACTGCTTGAAAGTCGCCCCAAACCCGCTTTGGGTCACAAGAGGACGTTCTCCGGCGGCATTCAAGCAGTGCCGCGACGCCAACTCGTCCTTGCCCACCTGGGGCCGGGGTGCGTATATTGGTCGTTTCCGATTTCGGCAGTGAGCCGGGCCAGGAGGGTCGGGCATGGATGTGGGCATGGTCGAAGGCATGGTCGAGAAGAATGAGCGTTTCGGCGGTGCAGACCGATCCGCCCCCCAGGGGCGCATCATGCTGGCCTTTGCCACGTGCGCCTGTTGCCTCTCGGCGTTGGTCTTGGCGTTTAACCTGGGACGGCATTGGCCGCTGGGGACGCCAACGGCGACAGATGCGGGCCTGCCTTCGCTGAGCGAGGTGCGACAGCGCGGGGCGATACCCTACAGCGAACTGACGATTGATCGAGGAACCGAACCAGACAAAACAACCCCGGCGTCGGCAGCCGACGCCAAATCGCGGCGATGAGTCGCGAGATCAGCCCCCCAGGAGATGGAAGACGATGACACTCGACAAGAGCCTTAAAGTTCGCCGCGGATTGATTCGCAGCCGTAGCGTGCTGAGTCGGGCCGAGCGCCTCTTGAAGTTGCAGGAGAGCGAGCGTTGGAAGACCGGTGACAGCCCGCTCGGCCTGCCCAAAGTGCGCGTAGCCAAGTTGGCGATGAAGAAGAAGAAGGTTAAGAAGGCCGAAGAAGGAGCAGAGGGTGCTGCCGCCCCCGCCGCTGCCGCGGGAGCCGATAAAGGCAAGGCCAAGCCGAAGGGGAAGTAGACTACGCCCCCCCCGCTGCCTGTGCTGGAGCTGCGCAACTATGTCGTGGAAGCATCTGTTCGCCAGGAAGCGTTTAGAAGTCCTATTGGAAGAGATGGCAGGCGAACATCGCCTGCAGCGCGTCCTGGGGCCGGTGGCGTTGTCCTCGCTGGGGATCGGGGCCATCATCGGCACGGGTATCTTCGTGCTGGTCGGCAAGGCCGCCGCGGAGCAAGCTGGCCCGGCGATGATGCTCTCCTTTCTGGTGGCCGGTATCACCTGTATCTTTGCGGCGCTGTGCTACTCGGAATTTGCCTCGATGGCGCCTGTGGCAGGGAGCGCCTATACCTACTCCTATGCCACCATGGGAGAACTGTTTGCTTGGATCGTCGGCTGGGATTTGATCCTGGAATATGCCGTCGCTTCCAGTGCGGTAGCGCACGGGTGGTCGCACTATGCGCAAGACTTTCTGCGACTGATTACCAATGGGCATGTCGTGTGGCCCAAGCACTGGGGCAATGCCCCGATCATGTTCGACGCAAAGACTGCGAAGTTCGCATTAAGCGGCGATTTTATCGATCTTCCCGCAGTGCTGATCGCGCTGCTGGTCACCGTCATTTTAGTGGTCGGAATTCGAGAAAGCGCCGGCTTCAATGCCTTGATGGTCATCCTCAAGCTGGCCATCGTGTTGTTCGTCATTGCCGTCGGCGCGTTTTACGTGAACCCCGCCAACTGGACGAACAATTTTGCCCCCTATGGTTACGGCGGCATTCACATTCCATGGATCACGGCCGCAAGCAGCAGTGCCCAGCCCGTGGGGATGCTGGCCGGCGCCGCGACCATTTTCTTCGCCTTCATCGGATTCGATTCGATCTCGACGCACTCGGAAGAGGCCAAGAATCCGCAGCGGGATGTACCGATCGGCATTATTGCCTCGCTGTTGATTTGCACGGTGCTGTATGTTGCGGTATCCGCGGTGCTGACGGGCATGGTCCCCTACGACAAGATCAGGATCGACGCTCCTGTCTCCTCCGCTTTTGCAGAACGGGGAATTACGTTTGCGGCAATTCTAATTTCCGCAGGCGCCGTGGCTGGCATCACGAGCGTATTGTTGGTGATGATGCTTAGCCAACCTCGCGTGCTATTGGCGATGGCGCGTGATGGACTATTGCCGCAAGGGTTCTTCGGCGCCGTGCATGAACGATTGAGGACTCCTTGGAAATCGACAATTCTCACCGGTGTGGTCGTGTCCCTGGCGGCCGGCCTGCTGCCGTTAAATGTGTTGGCCGACATGGTCAACATTGGAACGCTGATGGCGTTCTTTATGGTCTGTGCGGCCGTGCTGATCATGCGCAAGACGCATCCGCTGGCCAAGCGCCCTTTCCGGGCTCCGCTGGTGCCGTTTGTGCCGCTGGCTGGCATGGCCACCTGTCTGTTGCTGATGCTTGCATTGGGCCCCGCCAACTGGATGCGATTGGCCATCTGGCTCGGCATTGGGATGGTGATCTATTTTTGCTACGGTAGGCGGCACAGCCATCTTGGCAAGGAACTACGTGGAGAGCTTTCCACGCACGGCATTTCTCCCGCTGGGATGCCGATCGACGGGCCGCCTGAACACTAGCCCGACGCGCGAGCGAGGGGAGTATCTCCCTCATGCACGATCCCACGACGGCAAGCACACTTGCCAAATCCCTCGCTGGAGCTTCGGGTTAGTTTGACCGATCGCTGATTCTGCGTCTGACAGCAACCCAGCTTACACCTGCGCCGTGTACAGCTCCGCATACTCCAGCGCCCATTGCTGGATCAATTGGCGAAACACCTCGGGATCGACTTCGTCCAGTTTGCTGTAGTGGTCGCGCTGGAAGACCTCCTTGTTGCGGACGGTTCCCTTGGCGGACAGATCCAGCACATGGTAGCTGTTAAACGGCCGCACCATGATCTCCAGCCGGCTGAAGAGATTCTCGCGCGCGCGGCCGGCGCCGACGGACAGGTCGTCGCGGCGGATGCCGGCTCCCCACCCATCGCTGACCATGTTCTGCACCACAAAGCCCGGCATGTGGTCCGCCATTTTTCGCAGGCATTGCTCGATACAGTCGGAGAACTCCAAACGGTATTGGGTGTAGAGACGCTTGTACTCTTCCGCCGACAGCGCCGTGGCGGCCTGCTGCTGGGTACGCGTCACTCTCGCTCGCGACCCGCGGGCGATTGCCTGTTCGAGCCGGTCTTCGAAGTCCATTATTCCAACTCCG